>CAMWJC010000001.1 GCA_947174495.1 uncultured Lachnospiraceae bacterium
GTGTAGGCTCAGGTGTCGGTGAAACAGATGGTGAAGGCGAAGGTGAGGAATTACTTCCAGAACCACTTCCGTTTCCAGAGCCACTGCCGCTACCACCTCCATTGCCAGGTGAAGCATTCGGGTTATTTCCGCTGCTTCTTGGCGTCCACTGCGCGTAAACAGATGTATTCTGCTTCACACCTGTTGCAGAAGAAGCCGGTGCCCACAGCCACCTTGAAAATGTATATCCAGCTGGTGCTAATTCATCTGGCACCATAGGTGACATAACAACTTCCCCATCACTGGCATGTGTAGTCCACCATGGTTCTGTAGCCGTATCACTTAAATAGAAAGAAACTGTAAATCGGTTAATATCTCCTGACCCGTCAACATATCTAGCCACAATCGTTGTATCTGCATTTATGTTATAATGCGGCTTATCCCAGCCCATAAATATCTGTCCAGGATGCTCTGGAAGATCTGCTTCTGCCGGGGGATTTGCTGTTCCTCCACGCTTCACTTTTTCTGTTTTTAGGATATCTCCATTATAGCCATCTATGAAAGTTACTGTATATTCAGGAGAACTATAAATTGCAAAAACATCTGTATCCCTCTGAATATTTTTATATTCGCTCCAACCTGAAAATTCAAGTTCCGGATCATTACAAGTGGGATCCGGAGGCGGAACTGCATCTTCTCCAGATCTAACGGTCTGTTTATCAAGCAATACCTGATTCGTCATTAACGGATAATCCGGCAAGTTGTAAAAGATTACTGTCCACTCCTGATATACTTCATCGTCACTGGAATTAATGTATGGATATACCGTTGAATAAAAATCTGCATTGGAACCTTCCTGGCATTGGAAGATAACTAAATTCTGTTTTGAATCATTCCTGCCATCACCAATAACATCAGGATCACCAGCTATCGCATTATCAAACGCATCCTCCTCTATCCGAATAGGATCGCTCTTAAAATAAACTACCATACGCTTGGAGCCACGATCCTGAAAAGCCTCCGACTCAATAACTTTTAAAGTACTTGGCAACGTAATACTATTAAGCTCCATATCCTTAAAGCAAGACTCAGGAATCGTGTTTACAGTGGTCTTGGATAAGTCTACTTGAGCAATGTTTTTACATGCTTCAAACGCTTCTTCCTTAATAGATGTCACTCCAGATAACTCATCCGGTCCTACATTATAGGAACCGCTGCCGTTTACAGCTCCTCTGGTTTCCAAACATTCAGCTATTTCTTTTCCATTATTCGTATTTCGATACAAAATACCGCTATTATACGTAAACTGAGAGGGCTCAATACACGCAATATTATTCAAAGAAGTACAGCCTCTAAAAGGACGTTTTCCTGTATCCTTCAAGTTAGACCCCAGTGCAACACCCATCAAGTTTTTACAATCATCAAAAGCATAATCATCAATCAGTTCACTTCCGATAACGTCTGCCTGTGTCAATCCGGTACATCCCTTAAAAGTGTAAGGATCCACCTCTTTCACACCATTAATCAGAATAGTCCGCAATACAGTATCTGGTCCAACACCAGCTACATCAGTAACAACCTCTCCGGTTGAATCCACAGCTTCACCCCCAGCATTTACTCCTGAAAATAATCCTTCTCTGATACTATCAACACTTGCCGGAATCGCAACATTTCGTATTGATGTTAAAAGCTGCTGTTCCATCGGGGTCAGGGAACCTTTATCTCCAGCACTGACATAAGATTTCACATGATCTATCATATCCTGATACTCTCTTGCCTGATCCGTGCCGCTTACCACATAAGGAAGACCATCAACCCACTTTGCATCCAACTGGTCATATCTGGGATAACCAACTAACTGTGCTTCTCCATCGTTATATCGTACTTCTAAGTTCGTAGGCCAGCCGCTATGACAGGTAATCCAAATATCCGGCGACTTGTCATGGCTTATCTTGCTGCTGCCATTCATAGCATATTGGAATGGAACAGTGTCCAACCCAGTATTCTCGTTCAGCATTGCACCTACAAAATAAAGTTCCGGTTCCTCGGCTCCTGTTGCCGGATATAAGCCATCTGCATGCTCACAAACCGCATCCTGCGTCTTAAATGCGTCTGCTCCGATCGATGTAATCGTTGACGCATCCGTAAACGTAACGGTCCTGAGGGCATGACATCCTTTAAAAGCATTAGCACCTATTTCTTTTACAGAAGCAGGAATTGTCACTTGTTTCAAATAACAATTATTATTAAAACTGCCTTGGGCAATTCTTTGAATTGAAAAACTGCCAATCTGCTCTGGAATCTCAAGGATATCAGGGTCTTTACTTCCTGTCAGTTTTCCAAAATAAACCAAATCCCCAGAATTGTTTACTCGATAAATCACCTGTGCTTCTCTACTATTTGGATCCGCATCTCCATAAGCATGCGCCTTCTCCACCTTTTCATATAATTCCTGATCAGGATATTTATAAGTTACGGAGTTTTGATTTGCCGTATCACGAATTGATGAATTTAACGGTCCCTCAAAATAAAAGGAATTCGGAAGCTCATTTCGGAAATCATCCCATGTATAACTACAATTGGGATAATTTGCATTGTCTTTACTATGATCATCATTAAAATTAAGATCATCATTATGGACAATAACACGTTGTAACGAAGTACACCCCTTAAACATATCAATATCCAAATCTCTTTCCACATATGTCGACGGGAATTCCACTTCGGAAAGACTACTGCACCCTCTAAACAAATGATTTCCTAATACAGTTAAATACATTTCCGAAGAACCATTCCCAAGGAAATTAACTCTCTCCAAGCCTTCACAATTTTCAAAGCAATTATCTCCCAGTGCCTCCAATCCGATGGGCACTGTAAAAGACCGTAAAGAACGGCAATTATAAAATGCATCTTTACCAATCGCTTTTATTAATGCATTCGTTGCTATATTAAATTCCTGTAAATTCCTGCATTCTGCAAATGCTCCATTCCCTATCGTTGTAAGCCCGTTTGCCAGTGTAATACTTCTCAAAGTACCGCAGTTATAAAAAGCGAAATCACTGATACCAAGCATATTGCTGCCAATGGTTAAATTGGTGATATTGGTAGCTCCGGCAAAAATCCCCTGATTAGGGGATGTTATATAGCCATCCAATTTCCAACCGCCATTTCCATCGTCCGTTATTGTTTCTGCACCAATATAGGCAACATCAGCATTTATTTTCCAATGATCAGTATCATCACCGGCTTGCACATACTCTCCTTTCTCATTCCGGTAATACAACTCTTCATCTCTTCTATCTCCCCAAATTGACTTCTGATTATAATAGCAAGGATAATATACCGGTCCTGTTACTGGCTCTATTCTATAAGGCTCATAAGTTTCAGTAACAATCTCATTACCTTCCTCATCGGTATCGGTCGTTTTAAAATACCTACGGTATTCTTTGGTGCCATCATCCTTCACAAATAATTCAGTTTCAGAAACTATAAATTCTTCAACTGCCCCCGATTCACCTATATAGTTAATAACATAATACAAAGGTTTACCATTGTCGTCTTTAAGCTGTTCCTGTACTTCATAGTGCAGGAATTCGTCAAGTTTACTAACCAGACAATATCCTTCTCTGGTTACATTATCCGAATATTTCTTATATGCCTCTAACTGATCCGGTATCGTCAATGAACTATCCGGCAAATTCTGTGCCTTATTATAGCCCAGAATCATAGCTACTTTATTGGGATTAGACTCTGTAGGACGTATATACACAAACTGGAATAATCCATCCCCTGACGTATAAACTATCTGCTCAAGATTTTTACCTGACGAAACTGTTCTATCCTTTGCATATGGTATAGAACTCTTATAATTCTGATTTTGTATTTTAGAAGTATCATTCCCCGTAGTTGGATGATCACTTACAACCGCAACCTTAATCACAGGTTCTGATGTATCCGTCGGATTCGCACTGACATCCTGCACAGGTATCGCCGCCACAGTAATTGCAGAGACCATAAGCAGAGCGCCTACCGTCTTTCTAATCTGTCTTTTTAATTTTCTGTTTTTCTTTTTGGTTGTCTTAGCCATTTGCTATAACACTCCTTTTGCTTACTTAATTCTCTTTGCCACTACCACAAATCTTCCATCTGTCTGTGAGTGGTCACAGGTTGACAGTGTTAAAAGACTGTCTCCATAGTTTGCAGTAACGCCTGTATCGTACAGACTCATTGCTTCCATTTCCTTCATATAAGAATTAAATTCTTCTTCTGAATTTGCATTAATAAACTGATAATATTTAAAAACCAGATCATCTTCATTATATACCTGAGAGCGGAACACGTACATAACCTGATACACCGCCTTCTCATAGATGCTGTCAAACTGTATCACGGAATGCTTCTCACCGTAGCTTTCCTTAGCATACTTTTGAAGCTGACCGAACATCTGCCCCGATTTCATATGATGCCCATAAATTATGAGATTTGTGGACTGTGGATAAACACTACAGTCACAATCAAGAAACAGACTGCCGTTCTTATCATATTCCTGGTTAAAATTGTGATCCAGATAATACTCATTGTCCGAAGTCTGCATTACGGGGTAATCTATTATTGTATCGTCAATTTTAAGCCATCCAATTAGCTTTTTATTTTTTTCGTATAAAGTTTTATATTCATCCAGCACATCCGGCAATCTTACGGAGGTCTTATGAAGCGAGAAATTATTTGCTGATTGATTGGTAACCAGTGCATCACTTCCTTTTAATTCCGCAAGCTGCTCATATTCCATGTTAGTCCGAATACTGAAATAGTTATAAACCCCAAAATAGCCAAAGCTAGCGACAGCCACCAGCGATGCAATAACTACAACCAGTCTTCTGCGCCTCTCTTGCTTTTTCAGTTCTGCAAGAATCTGCTTCTGCATATCTTTGTCATATTCGGTAAAATTTGGCGTTCGTTTGGATTTTTTTTCTTTTTTTTCTTGCTTTTTACTACTATCCTTCTTTACGGCCTTACCGCTATGTACTTTTGTACTTTTATGCAGGTTTCCTGCGGTAGTTCCTTGTTTTTTCAGATTTTCAATCTTTTCATAAATTTCGTCATCAAAATCTGTTCCTACCTGGGTTTCAAACCGATACGCTCCACTCTGTAGCTTTCCAAACAGTTCATAAAGCTGTCCGGGATCATTCAGATTTGTCTGTGACCTGATGGTATCAATTTTCTTCTGGTCACGCAGCGCCGCCTCATAATCCGCACGAGTGCGGAAGCGTCTCCCTGAAACCGTCAGATTATCTGCCGTCATGGCACACTTCTCCTTTATCGCATATATGTTTTATTTTACTATATCTCGAAATAAATTCAAGTATTTTATCAAGATATTGGGTAAGATTTTGATATTTTCACTGTTGGTATTTATAACCAACCAGAAAAAATTATGCATCCTGTAAACACATACAAGCCTACCACATATGATAAACCATAAATAAAAAACTTTTGGAGGCAACATATGAGTGACTTAACAGCTACAGCATGTGGATGCAATACTTCTGTAAATTCAAATAACGGATGCGGATGCAATTCCATTATCTGGATTATCATTTTATTGTCCCTTTGCGGCGGATGCGGCAATGGCACCAGCCTTTTCGGCAATAACGGATCTGACTGCGGATGTGAAAACATTATCTGGATCCTGTTACTTCTTAGCTTCTGCGGCAACGGCAACTCTCTTGGCTGCGGATGCGGATGCTAATCCCGTAACCTTTTCTTTTCACCATGTCTGAAAAGTAGGCTCTGCAAGGAGCCTACTTTTCTGCATATCACTTAAGCCGAAAACATAAAATATTCCAACCAGCCAAAAAGGAGCAGTTATGGAAACAAATGACCGCAGCAAAGTTGCTGCATTTGATACTCTTTTTTCTTCTAATCATATTCAAATGCTGAAAGTCATGCTGCCCTATATGGATAATCAAACACAAAAATCCCTGGCTGTTTACATCAAATTTCTGGAACTGAATTACACCATTGAATATTACAAAAAAAATCCCTATCCACTCTGCGGATGCATGGAAAAAGAGTCCGCACCAGATATTAAAACACTGTGTACGGAACTGCTTCCTTACTGCACAGAACACGAGCGCAAACAGATCGAACAGATCCGCGGTTTATTGCAAGGGATGGAAATGTACAAAGAGATGAGTAAGACCATGGAACTGATGAAGGATTTTATGCCGGATGGAGCTTTTTCTGATGACGGTTCGCCGCAATCTGACGGAACCGGCTTTGATATGATGAGTATGCTGATGAACATGCTCACTCCCGAGCAAAAACAAATGTTTGACTTATTTGGAGGTAAAGCAGATGCAGAATGATTGGATGAAAGACGATTCCCTTAAGGACATTGATCCTTATAAGCTTGAATTTCTACAGGCACTGTTTTTTGAGAGTAAAAATCTCAGAAAGGAACAGATGCTTCCCTTTCTAATGGCAGTTGCCAAACGAGGGCAGGAAAGAAATGTCACTTTTACAGATGATGAAATAAACAGGATTGTTGCCGTGGTTAAAAAACACGCTTCACCGGAAGAACTTGCCAAGATCGAAAAAGTAATGGCGCTTCGCTCTCAAAGGTAAAAGGAGTTGGCTCAACGGCCAACTCCTTTTGTCTGCTTATCTTTTACTTCATAACAATATTAACAATTCTTCCGGGAACATAAATCTCCTTGATTACATTTCCGGTCAGCTTATCGGCAATGGTCTCTTTTGCCTTCGCAATCACCTGATCCTTGTCTTCATCTCTTGCAATTGCCAGCGTTGCCTTGGTCTTTCCGTTAATCTGGACAGCAATCTCAATCGTGGATTCAATGGTCTTTGCCTCGTCATACTCGGGCCATGTCATCTGATAAATACGTCCTTCATAGCCGATAGATTCCCAGATTTCTTCCGTAATATGAGGAGCCACCGGATTGAGCAGCGTAAGAAGTGTCTTCATCTCTCCCTTTGTAACTGCATTCTTTTTATAAAATTCATTGATAAGCGCCATCATGGCTGCAATCGCCGTATTGTATTTCAGGTTTTCAAAATCACCGCTGACCTTCTTGATGGTCTGATGCATCTTGATTTCCAGATCCTTAGAATATTCATCCCCGTCTGTCAGAATATCCTGCAATTTCCACACTCTTTCAAGGAATCTCCGGCAGCCCTTCACACCATCTTCGGACCATGCTGCACTTAAATCAAAAGCGCCAATGAACATTTCATAGGTACGGAGCGTATCTGCTCCGTAATCTCTGATGATATCATCCGGATTAACTACATTGCCCCTTGACTTACTCATCTTCTCCCCATTAGACCCTAAGATCATTCCATGGGAAGTTCTCTTAAGATAAGGCTCCGGACAAGGAACTACCTTCTCATCATAAAGAAATCTATGCCAGAAGCGGGAGTAAAGCAAATGCAGTGTGGTATGCTCCATTCCGCCGTTGTACCAGTCTACCGGCATCCAGTATTCCAGAGCTTCTTTGCTTGCAAGCTCCTTTTCATTATAAGGATCGGTATACCTTAAGAAATACCAGGAAGATCCTGCCCACTGAGGCATGGTATCGGTCTCACGGTAAGCAGTTCCGCCGCAGTTTGGACAGGTGGTCTTCACCCAATCCTGCATATGTGCCAACGGAGATTCTCCGTTATCGGTAGGCATATAGCTTTCAACCTCCGGAAGCTCTAAAGGCAATTCGCTTTCCGGAAGCGCCACATAACCGCACTTCTCGCATTTCACAATAGGAATCGGCTCTCCCCAATAACGCTGTCTGGAAAATACCCAGTCACGAAGCTTAAAGTTTGTCTTCTGATGTCCGATGCCCTTTTCTGTCAAAAATTCTATAATCTTTTTTTGCGCATCTTCTACGGAAAGTCCGTTTAAGAAATCTGAATTCACAAGTGTTCCGGTGGCAACATCCGTAAATACGGCTTCGTTGACGTCTACAGGACTTCCTGCCACTACCTCAATGATCGGCATATTGAACTTCTTGGCAAACTCCCAGTCTCTCTCATCATGAGCAGGTACTGCCATAATAGCTCCGGTACCATAAGACATCAATACATAGTCGGATATCCAAACCGGAATTTCTTTTCCATTCACCGGATTGACTGCTGTCAAACCAGAAAGCATGACACCAGTCTTCTCCTTTGCAAGTTCTGTACGCTCAAAATCTGACTTCCGCGCTGCCATCTCCCGATAGGCAATTACGTCATCCCAGTTTTGAATATCAGATTTGTATTTATCAATAAAAGGATGCTCCGGACTCATAACCATGTATGTCACACCAAACAAAGTGTCTGGTCTGGTGGTATAAATCGTCATCTTGTCCTCTTTACCCTTCAGTACAAAATCCACTTCTGCACCGGTGGATCTGCCGATCCAGTTCTTCTGGGATACCTTAACACGCTCTACATAATCTACCGTATCAAGTCCCTGCAGAAGCTTATCTGCATATTCAGTAATTTTCAGCATCCACTGGCTCTTTACCTTACGAACTACTTCAGAACCGCAGCGCTCGCAAACACCGTTAACAACTTCCTCATTGGCAAGACCTACCTTACAGGAAGTACACCAGTTGATAGGCATCTCCGCCTTATATGCCAGCCCGGCGTTAAACAGCTTAAGGAATATCCACTGCGTCCATTTATAATATTCGGGATCTGTAGTATTGATCTCCCTGTCCCAGTCAAAGGAATACCCAAGCGAATGAAGCTGATTTTTAAACCGCTCCACATTATTGCGGGTAACGATCTTTGGATGAATATGATTCTTGATCGCATAATTTTCCGTAGGAAGACCAAAAGCATCAAATCCCATGGGATAAAGCACATTATATCCCTGCATTCTTCTCTTTCTCGCAACTATATCAAGCGCCGTATAAGGTCTCGGATGTCCTACATGGAGTCCCTGTCCTGACGGATAGGGGAACTCAACTAACGCATAATATTTGGGTTTTGAATAATCCTGTGATGTCTGGAATGCCTTTTCATCATCCCATATTTTCTGCCATTTATTTTCCACTTCTCTGTGATTGTATGGTACTGTCATTTTTATCCTTCCTTTCATTCCGCCAATGCGGATACGATCACGATTCTGCACCTTAACAGATTAGCCATAATTGTACCTATATTACGGTAAAATGTCAAGAAAACTGTGACACTTCACCGCTAAATTATTACCCGAATTCCTATTTGACTGCTCTGACTTCATGAAGCCCGTAGCCTTCTATATATTCCAGAGTGATACTGTCTCCGGATTGATATTTAATGATTGATATTAATGCTGTATTCGACATATCCACATCAAAAATATCCTCCTGGTTTTCCAGGCAAATATAGTAATGAGTGTTTCCATCCAGCACAATGGCTGTGATACTCTCAATTTTACCGCTTATACTCTTCCCATCCTCCGACGGTGCACTAACGATTCCATTGGTATTTAAAAGTTCTGTATAATTTTTTTCGCATTCCTGTACTGTGTCGCCAATGGCTACCCACTGGTATTTCTGGACATTGACCATGGCATACTTTTTGACTAAGCCTGCCCCATCTTTCAGTGCCATGAAATATGTGGGCTCATCTGCTATATTTAAGAGCAGCGGGAAGGTTGCCCGATATCCCAGATTCTGTACCTGTCCCTCCGCCGACGACATAGCCGAATCCTCTATGGCTCCTTCCACCTTATAGTAGCGGGTTTCCATGGTGCGCTGATTCATCAGTACAAACCCTACATTGGACTGATCTCCACTGACACTAGTCACTCCGGTATATACCCACACATCATCCTCCAGCGCAATGTAATTATAGCCGTTGGTGGACTGTAGGCAATCCTTTTGTCCCAACAAAGAATTCCAGTAGCCATGCTGTAAAATACCGTGATAATCATACAAATTGATCAAAAGCTCTGCCGAATATACCTTATCCACCCACTGCGGAACGTCTTCCACCGCATAGTCCGTGCATTCGCCTGTCTGTGCATTACAGAGCACGACTCTTCCTACCGTCTGTCCGCCAAACAGTCCGATATTGAATTTTTTCACCGGGCACACCCAATAAGGCGTTCCCTCGTCATCAATCTCAAAAAATATCTGGTCATCAAAAATATAAGTAGGATAATGAAACCTCAAATGTCTATATATATTTCTGTTAAAGTATTCTCCCTTTGAATAACGAATTCCCTCCGAAAGCTTTACGCACTCTGTATCCTGTGTTGTCATGTCAATCAGGATATATGCAGGAATGCCGTTTTTCTGGTTTGTCAGCCACTTAATTGTACTTGCATAAGTCAGAGGGGTTACACGAACCGGTTTTCCCTGATAATTGATCTGGGCATAGTCTCCCGACACCTCAAACTGAGATACCATATCCACCATGCTTCCCATCTTTCTGTTTCCGAGAAGAGCTGCTGAATTCTTATCCAAAAGAGGAATGGTCTTATAGTCCACCTCTTTAATATCATCGGTAAATTTTCTCTCTTCCAGGCTCAATAGTTTCTGATACCTTGCTGCATTAAAAAATGGAGAAGAAAGAAGTGATCCAACTACATAAACCAGGCATAACGCCAACGTTAAAATGCCAAGAACTTTCATACGAAGATCCATGCTGCGAAAATCAAACCGGAAGCTCACTCCCTCTACTGCTGTCTTTCTTTCTCTTTGCAAGGTACGGAACAGAGAAATTCCCATAAGAAGCACTAATAAAAAGATCATAGCTCCCCAGGTTCCTGCCGAGTGAATATTAATTGCAGGCAGAGTCACATAATAATAGACTGCCAATATAACGAGCCCGGCCAAAATAAGCAGGAATATCTTTAAAAATTTTGTTTTTTTCACAATCCGCTTCCTCTTTTCTGATAATAATCTATTTGTAGATTATACCGTTATATACCAAAAAATACAACAGGATGCTGCATCCCCCAATGCAGCATCCTGTTTTCCTGATTACCTTCTTCTAAAAAGAACTTTTGAATTTATTCGTCAGCACCATCATTCAATTTCGCTGCTCTCGCCGCAACTTCCTTCTCTTGTACATCCGAAGGTGCCTGCTCATAGCGCGCAAATTCATATTCGTACTCTCCACGTCCGCCTGTCATGGAACGAAGATCTGTACAATATCCGAACAATCCCATCATGGGAACATCTGCTTCAATAACCTGCTTTCCACCCGGTGCAGGATTCATACCCAGCACACGTCCTCTTCTCTTATTCAGATCTCCCATAACATCTCCAGTATAGGAATCTGGTACAGTAACCTTTACGGAAGCAATAGGCTCAAGAAGCACCGGATTTGCTTCCATAAATCCTTTCTTGAATGCCTGAATCGCAGCTGTCTTAAACGCCATTTCAGAAGAATCTACTGGATGGTAGGAGCCATCATACAAGGTTGCCTTTACGCCCACTACCGGATATGCTGCCATAGGTCCCTTAAGGACAGACTCCTGAATTCCCTTCTCTACTGCCGGGAAATAGTTCTTGGGAACAGCGCCGCCTACTACGATCTGCTCAAATACGTAAGGCTCTTCCAAGTTACCTGAAGGCTCAAATTTCATCTTAACATGACCATACTGTCCGTGTCCGCCCGACTGCTTTTTGTACTTGGAATCCACATCCGAAGTTTTACGGATTGTCTCGCGGAATGCTACCTTGGGCTTTGTCAGTTCAATCTCTACTTTGTACTCATTGAGAAGCTTGCTTGCGATCACGTCAAGATGCAGATCACCCATTCCATAAAGAAGCATCTGCCTGTTTTCGGAATCATTCACCATTTTCATGGTAAGATCCTCATGAGAAATCTTCTGCAGTGCCTGTGAAAGCTTATCAACATCTCCTTTATTCTTAGGGTTATATCTCATATATGTATAAGGAACCGGCATATCCCATTTACCAAACTTAATGGTAACGGCTTTGGTGGAAAGACTGTTTCCTGTTCTTGCCCCTGTCAGTTTGGCAAGTGCACCGATATCACCTGCATGCAGCTCCTTCACTTCAATCGGCTTGTTGCCCTGCATAACATATAACTTACCGATTTTTTCTTCGATATCTTTATCAATATTGTAAAGCACATCGTCCGTCTTCAGTACACCTGAATTTACCTTGATCAGAGAATACTTACCGATAAACGGATCTACAATCGTCTTCCAGATATAGGCAGATTTTGCTTTGGAAAAATCATAATCAGCATGATAGATCTCATTAGTCTTCATATTGATACCCGCCACTTCACGATTCTCCGGGCTGGGGAAATATTTTACGATATCCTCGAGCAATGTATATACTCCCTGGCAGAGCACGCTTGATCCCATGGTCATGGGAACAATGCTTCCATCACAAACATTGGTGCGCAGTGCTGCACGAATTTCCGCTTCAGAGAATGTTTCGCCGCCAAAATAGCGTTCCATCATTTCTTCACTGGTCTCTGCAACTGCTTCCATCAATGTATCACGGCAGATCTGCAGGTTTGCCTTATTATACTCAGGCACTTCGCATTCTATAACTTCCTTGCCCTGCCATCTGTTTCCGGTTTCCGTAATAACATTAACATACCCCACAAACTTTTCATTCTCACGGATGGGCAAATGGAAAGGCGCCATCTTCTTTCCGAATGAAGCCGTCATGTCTTCCACTACCTGCCTGAAAGAAGCATTGTCCACATCCATATTGCTGACATAAATCATTCTGGGCAGTTTATATTTTTCACATAATTCCCATGCCTTCTGAGCGCCAACTTCAACGCCTGACTTGCCGTTTACAACAATGATTGCAGCTCCGGCAGCGCTGATTGCTTCTTCTACCTCTCCCGCGAAATCAAAAAATCCGGGAGTATCTAATATATTGATTTTGTGCCCTTCCCACTCGATGGGAATCACGGAAGTACTAATGGATATTTTTCTCTTCTGTTCTTCCTTGCCGAAGTCACTGACTGTATTTCCATCATCGACCTTGCCCATTCTTGATGTGATGCCTGATAAATATGCCATTGCTTCCGCCAGACTGGTCTTTCCGCACCCACCGTGTCCCAGCAGCGCAACGTTTCTGATTTTGTCAGTTGTGTAAATATTCATATTAGTTCCTCCATTTTTCAGCATTTTAGGACATTATACCACATATCTATCAATCAAAATTTATGGCTTTCAAATCCCATGTGTACATTTTACTAAATTTTTAGAAAATATACAAGTAAAATCATGCGTTTTATACATTATACTTTCTATAAGCTTTTGTCAAACCTGCCAAATGCTTCCTACCACGTCATTTTCATGCAGACGGAACAGTTGACTTTCGCACGTTGAAGTGCTATATTGTTACAAGATTTAGAAAGGAGTCTGTACATTATGATTATTGTAATGAAACATCAGGCATCGGATCAAAGTATTCATGCTGTCACTAAATATATCGAAGATAATGGTCTTCAGGTGCATCTGTCACAGGGCGAGGAAGTCACCATCATCGGAATTGTGGGAGACAAATCTCGTCTGTCCACAGAAAATCTGATTATTTTTAAGGATGTGGATCGTATCGTTCCCGTTACGGAAAGCTATAAGCTTGCCAACCGGAAATTCCATCCCGAGGCTACTACTGTTAAGGTGGGCAACACTTCCATCGGCGCCGGGAACCTGACGATTATGGCGGGCCCCTGCGCTGTAGAGACAGAAGAACAGCTGATGTGTATCGCAAGAGCCGTGAAAGCTGCCGGCGCTACAATCTTAAGAGGCGGTGCCTACAAGCCCCGTACCTCCCCCTACTCTTTCCAGGGACTTGAGGAAGAAGGCCTTCGCTATATGCAAGAGGCCAAAGCGGAAACTGGCCTTTCCACCATCTGTGAAGTGGTCAGCCTTGACGCAATTGAAGCGGCCGTTAAATATGTTGACATGATCCAGATCGGTGCAAGAAACATGCAGAACTTTATCCTGTTGAAAGAAGCCGGTCAGTCTGGACTTCCCGTACTCTTAAAGAGAGGCTTATGCGCTACCGTTGACGAATGGCTGAATGCAGCCGAATATATTATAGCAGAGGGAAATCCCAATGTAGTTTTGTGCGAACGGGGTATACGGACCTTCGAGACTGCTACCCGCAATACTCTGGATCTGAGTGTGGTTCCGGTTCTTCGCACCAAAACCCACCTTCCGGTGATTGTGGACCCCTCCCACTCCACCGGTTCCTACAGATATGTTGCTCCCATGGCAAAAGCGGCTGTGGCCTGCGATGCAGACGGACTTATGATCGAAGTCCATAACGATCCTGCCCATGCACTTTCCGATGGTCCCCAATCGCTGACCTTTGAAAAGTTTGAGAAGCTGACAAATGAGCTTCGTCCATTCTGCCAGCTTGTAAAAAGGAGTTTTTAAATGAAAGAAAATTTTATCTGCGGCTTTGTCGGGCTTGGACTGATCGGCGGTTCCATTGCAAAAGCTCTCCGAAAGGTTTATCCCAAGTGCCAGCTGCTTGCTTATGATATTAATCAAAACGCTCTTGAATCTGCTGTTGCAGATGGTGTTATTGATATTCCACTATCAGAAATCGGAGAAGCTATCTCTTCGTGTGACTATATTTTTTTGTGCGCACCGGTATCCGAAAACGACAAGAATCTACTGCTTATTAAAGAGTATATTTCTCCATCCTGTATCCTTACGGATGCAGGCAGTGTCAAAACCGATATCCATAAACATATCAAAGAAGCAGGTCTTGAAGATCAATTTATCGGCGGTCATCCCATGGCGGGAAGCGAACGCACCGGCTATTTGAACTCCAAAGCCCTGCTCCTCGAAAATGCATATTATATTCTTACCCCCTGCGACGGTGTACCCGAAAAGGCTCTTGCGGATTTTGAGGAGCTGGTCTCCTCCTTAGGGGCAATTCCTCTGATTCTTACCTGTACGCAGCATGACTATGTCACTGCCGCGGTCAGCCATCTGCCCCATGTGATCGCAGCATCGCTGGTAAACCTGATCAGAGAGTCCGACTCGGATGACGGTATCATGAAGATGATTGCTGCCGGAGGTTTCAAGGACATCACTCGTATTGCCTCCTCTTCTCCTGTTATGTGGCAGCAAATCTGCATGACCAACGGTGACAATATTCTGACTTTGCTGGATGCTTACATGGAAGTTCTCACAAGTATCCGCAAACAAGTGGCTTCTTCCGACTCTTCAAAGCTTTATGAATTCTTTGATCAGGCAAGAAGCTACCGGGATTCCTTTATCGGCACTTCCAGCGGTCCTATCAAGAAATCCTACTCTGTCAATATTGAAATTGCCGATGAACCGGGAGCGCTGGCTTCCATCGCCACCATACTTGCGCTTCACCAGATCAGCATTAAAAACATCGGAATCACTCACAACAGAGAACAGGAGGACGGTGTTCTGAGGGTAGAATTTTATCAGGAATCCAGTATTGAGCAGGCTGCGCAGATTCTTTCAGCCAAAGGCTATACTGTCTATCGCCGAAATTAGGTCAACCGAAGTACAATTCGCTTTTCCACAGAGCAATTCCGGTTTCCGGAAAAGTCTCTTTTAGTCTTTGATTAACCTGATCGGCCGATACATGCTTTTTCATGATGATCTGCAAAAATCCGCCGCCACCGGCTCCTGCAATAAATTTACCGTCGATCAGGTCCTCTATCGCCTCAAATATCTGATCAATAACCGGATTCGTCGCCCCCGCATCCAACTGCAGGGATAATTTCCAATGATGGTTAAACAGTTCTGCAAGCTCGTCCACGTCTCCCTTTTCTAGAGCCTGTTTCATAAGCAGCGCAGTCTGCTTCATCTGCTCCAATGCCTGTACGGACTCCTCCCTTCCCCTAATGTAATTTCCCACTATTTCGCGGAGAAGGTTTCTTGCCAGACGACGTTGGCCTGTATAGACTATGGCAAAACGCTTATTTAATTCTTCTCTTGCCTTTTCATCCATATGCACTGGCTCAACCTCCAGGATCTGACGCGCACCGGGCTTACTGGTAATCATCTTGATTCCGGGCACGATTCCCCCTGCCTGATCCTGCCATCCTCCTCCGGTACTCATCAACTGCTCCATATAAAGCACCTGGTCAAACAACATATCTCTTGTCACTTCTGTCCCGATAAATTCGGCAATCGCTTTTGCGCATGCCCCTGCCAGAATGCTGCTGGTGCCAAGCCCTGATCCTTTCGGGACGCCCACCACCCTGGTAGAAAGATAAATTCCTCCCCCAAGCCGTTCAAGAAGCTCCTCCAACACTATATCTTCCTCTGTCATTTCCTCTATGGTCGGAATCAAGCCACAGGCAAGCAAGGCTGCTTTATGTAAAGCAAAATTATCATAAGGATCCATACAATTCTGTAGTTCACTCAGATCATGGATCACAGTACTAACCCCTAAGTCTTCGCTTTCAAATTCAATCTGACAACGCTCCAGTCTTCTGATCACTGCCTGTACAGGCAAAATCCCGTTTAGACGGATTGCAGCATTCAAAACCATTCCGCCGTGTTCATTGCAATAGGGCGGTGTATCCGTCCACCCGCCTCCCCAATTTACACGTAAGGGGAGCTCTATCTTAACCTCATCTCGAATAATATGTATATTATCACGGAAACCACAATTTCCCTTCATTCCGTCTGCAATCTGTTTTTTGATAATGTCAAAGCATTCCTTCTCCATGCCAAGAGCATCATAGATCCGCATAGCAATATCGTAAGTACTATGAGACGCCTGCTCAAGCAGAATCTTTCTGCGAAGCTCCTCTTCAAAAGGTAACACTGACTCTACATCCGCCTGATTAAAACTGTCACAAAGACTGATCCGTTCTTTCCTGAGCCAATTTTGCACTTCCCTCTCATCTGCATTTCCCGAAGCCATTGCACCAAGCACCAGAGAACTCTCTGCCGCCTCCTGACAAGAATCCTCCAATGGATAAAGTTTGGCTTCCCACAAACTATCCGAGTCCCCATCCCATAATTCCTTGGTAGGAATACGATAATACTCCAGCATATCTCTGATTTGTCCGTTTAAAAATGTAGCATTCTCTTTATAAGTACCCTTGGGATTATCTTTCACACCATATACTCTAGCCGCATAACGCCCGCATTTTTGCTTTACTACATGCATAACCGTATGTGCTGGTATAGTCATATCTTCAATTGCCACCCCGGAAAGAACAGCTCCTTCCATAACCTTTACACCTTTTCCCAGATAGCTGTTTTCCAGATAACTCCCCCTGCCTATCTCCGCTTCCGGATCAATAAAGCTGTTCCTCACCGCAAATCCATCTTCCTTCCGGTTCGTTCCTGCTGCTTTGGTCCAGCCAAAAGATTGATAGTCATTGACCTTTTCCGTGAGAAATTCAAGCAATTCCTCTGTTGTTCCAAAATGAATGAACTTTGCAGGAGTTAAACTGATGACCTTCATTCCAAATTTTGAGAGCGCCGCCCAGATTTTTTCCCGGCACCATTTCAACTCTTCGCAATAGTTTCCTTCCGGTGCCTGCTTATAAAACTCCTCCAGAGAAGCCCTTGCTGCAAGCGGATACAAAAAGTCACCATAAAAGCTGACTCTTGCCCTCTCATTAACAAATTGATCATATTTATTTTCATCGATTTTTCCGTCCGTGCAGATCAGCCCTAATAACGCCGCAAGCACTTCACTGTCAAATAATACCGCTCCAGTATCCAGATCCACACATCCCTGTTCATTTACTGCACCAATACTTACAAGCAAGTCTTCTGATTTCTTATGTAGAAATTCTTGTACCATTCCATCCGATCCACACAGAAATACGCCATGATTTTTCCCAGTACTCACCGGTTCTTTGATGGAAATAGCGGCAGAACCGCAAAATTGGGTATCAAACTTCTCAAAATCAAAAAGAAGAAGCACATCGCCGGATAATACCAGCATGCCCTCCTTAATCCTGTCAGCAACAACCGACATCGATATCATAAACTCATCAAACAAGGTAGAAAGGCTCCCGTCAGGAAGCTTTTTCGGAACCGGCGAAAACAGTTTTCCACACACACTGTACTGAGGAACCCTTTTACTGTCTCCTCCTGAATGGATCACCAGTACTTTCTTCCCTTTCAGACAGTCATCTGCTCTCTCTTCGATTCTCTCCGCCAAATATCGGAGAACATGAAAAGTAGCGCCTCCCGATCCAACTCTTTTTCCCTCCGGATCAGGAAGCACCTCATATACACGATCAGCAGGGAGGAGTCCGTTCTTCCGTCGATGTTCAATTTGAAGCCGGTATCCCTTTGCCTGTTCCTCATTTGACGCTGTTAAAATTACATAATCCCAACCTGTCATTCTATTCATCCTGTTTCAGGCTTTCCACAGTATCGTACACTTCAATTCTTGACGCATCCGATGCAGGCATTCCAATGAAAATAGCTCCATAATGGAAACCATCTTCTTTCTTTTCAATGCGTACAATTTCCAAAAAAGCATGAATCACTTCCTGTGTCCAGATTCTGAGAAATCCCTCATATACAGATCCAATTCCCAAAAGCTGATCACACTGAAAACCAATTCCCGATTTGGACACATCCACGATTTCGATTTCTACTTCTTCCTCTTCGTTTCTATCCAATCTCTTTACTACCAGTTTAGATACCAGTTTTCTCCTGTTTGCCCTTCTTCTCTCCTCCATGTTACCCTAACCTCCATTGCCAATTACAATTTCTTATAGTTTTTAATTTCGGCCTTCCTCTCATCTCTTTGTTACTATATTAATTGATTAAGTGCTTTTTGTAAAGTCATCCGTGAAAAAGCATGCGTCCCCAAAAGAAAAAAAGCGATATTTTTCTCTTACTGCCTCCTCATATGCCCTCAGGACATACTCTCTCCCTGCCAGTGCACTGACCAACATGACAAGTGTGGATTCCGGCAGATGAAAATTGGTGATCAAGCCGTCCAACACCTTAAACTGGTATCCCGGATAAATAAAAATATCAGTATCTCCGCAGGACTCCTTAAGTATACCATTTTCATCCGCAGCGCTTTCTATGGTTCTACAGCTTGTGGTGCCGACACAGATTACCCGGCCGCCACTTTGCTTCGTCTGATTAATCATCTCTGCTGCATTTTGGGAAATCTGGTAATACTCAGAATGCATGTGATGCTCCAACAGGTTTTCCGCCTTCACCGGACGGAAGGTCCCAAGTCCCACATGAAGAGTCACATAAGCTAGTTTTACTCCTTTTTGCTCTATCCTGGTGAGCAGCTCTTCCGTAAAATGAAGTCCCGCTGTAGGCGCCGCCGCAGAACCGTCATATTTGGCATACACTGTCTGATAGCGGTTTTTATCCTGAAGCTTATGGGTTATGTAAGGCGGCAACGGCATTTCTCCGAGGCGGTCCAAAACCTCCTCAAAAATCCCTTCATAGAAGAACTGTACCTGCCGGTTTCCCTCCTCCGTCACTGCCAGGATCTCTGCACGCAGCTCACCGTCTCCAAACCGCACCTTCGCTCCTGGACGCAATTTCTTTCCCGGCTTTACAAGGGTTTCCCATATATCATCTGTCCGACGCTTTAATAAGAGTATCTCCACCGCAGCGCCGGTATCCTCCTTGACCCCGAGAAGTCTTGCCGGAAGAACTCTGGTGTTATTGAGCACCAGACAGTCCCCCGGCCTTAAATAATCAATAATATTCCGGAAATACTCATGCTTCCATTCTCCGTTGTTTTTGTTAACCATCAGAAGTCTGGACGCTGTCCTGTCTTTTAAGGGATCCTGAGCAATCAGCTCCTTTGGCAAGTCAAAAGCAAAATCTGAAGTTTTAAGCTCTGCCCCGCTCATTACAGGTCTGCTCCTTTTAAGAAAGCCACATATCCCCGTTTTGCCTCGTACACATCAGCTTTACTTGTTGCTTCCCAGGGGGCATGCATATTGAGCACCGCAACACCACTGTCAATCACATTCATTCCGTACAGCGCCAAAATATAGGCAATGGTTCCGCCGCCTCCTAAATCCACCCTTCCCAGCTCAGCTGACTGGAAATTGATCTTGTCTTTTTCAAAGATCTGTCGGATATGTGCTAAATATTCTGCATTAGCATCATTGGAGCCTGATTTTCCTCTTGCACCGGTGAACTTATTGAACACCATGCCGCCGCCAAGATAAGCAACATTTTTCTTATCAAAGCTTGAGGCATAGGAAGGATCATAAGCACTGCTCACATCGGAAGAAAGCATGCAGGATGCCGCTAAAGCTCTCCTGACATTCAGCTCCGAATACTCTCCCATAAGATTCATCACCTCAGCTACTGCATTCTCAAAGAACCGGGATTTCATACCGGTAGCGCCCACACTGCCGATCTCCTCCTTATCCACCAAGAGACAGCATGCCGTCCGATCTGTATCTTCCACTTCCAGCATAGCTTTCAGGGAAGAAAAGGCGCATACCCTGTCATCCTGTCCATAGCCTAAGATCATACTCCTATCAAGGCCTGCTTCCCTTGCCTTTCCGGCAGGAACCACTTCCAGTTCTGCGGAGAGGAAATCTTCTTCCTCCACTCCATAATTTTTCTTTAAAATGTCCAGAATGCCCTTTTTCACTGCGTCCTGGGCTTGCTTTTTCTCACCTTCCAAATCGTCCGCATTTTTCCCGCTCTTTGATTTCTCTTTTCCAATAGTAATGGGGCGGTTCCCAATGATAATATCAAGGGCCTCTCCCTCGATCACCTTAGCTGCTTTCTTTTCCAATTGTTCGCTTGCCAGATGAATCAACAGATCGGATACAAAAAATACCGGATCATCTTCACTTTCTCCAATGTTAATTTCCACTGTGGTTCCGTCTTTTTTTACGATCACACCGTGAAGCGCCAAAGGAATTGCCACCCATTGGTATTTCTTTACCCCACCGTAATAATGGGTATCTAGATAGGCAAAGCCGCTATCTTCATAGAGAGGGTTCTGCTTCACATCCAGTCTGGGTGAATCAATGTGCGCACCCAGAATGTTCATACCTTCCGTCATAGGACGTCTTCCAATGCGGAACATCACAACTGATTTGTTCATGCATACCGCATAAACCTTATCTCCCTCTTTCAGGGTCTTACCTTCTTTCATGACCTCCTGAAGCTCGCTGTATCCCGCTTTTTCTGCCATGTTTACAATCAGGTCCACACACTCCCGTTCTGTTTTCCCTTCATCCAGAAAGTTCCGGTATTCATCCGCAAACGCTTCCAATTCCTTTAATTGCTTATTGCTGTAGGTTTCCCATGTATTTTTCTTTTCCATCCTAATTTCCATTCCTTCCTGCAGAATTACCTGTGACACTACTCCCCGACCAGTCAGCTGCGCATCTGCGCGCCGTAAACATCACTGAGTAGATTCACAATCTTTCCAATTACTTCATCAGTCATTTCATCCGTAACATCCTTTTCGCCGGAAGCAAGTTCAATATTGAATGCCATGCTCTTCTTTGCAAATCCCAGCTTTTCGCTTTCAAAAATATCAAATAACTGCACTTTAGAAACAAGCTCATCCGCATGTTCAATTGTCTCAATGATCTGTCCGCATTCTACTTTCTTATCCACCACCAGGGAAATATCCCTGCTGGTCTTCGCATAAGGAGATTCCGGCACATAGTTGATTTTTTCCTTGAACTTGGTCTTAAGCACATCGTAATTTAACTCTGCAATAAAAATCCTGGTATCTGCCTTCTTATCCTTAGCGATAGCAAGCGAATCAATAATATCATATCTCAGCTGTCCAAAAACACCAATCTGTTCTCCATCACAATATACTTCCGCTGTCCTTCCCGGATGCAGATAGGGCACATTTCCCTTTTGATATTTAAAAGTAAGGTCATTATATGCTGCCAAATTTTCCAAAGTCTCCTTCATGGTAAAGAAGTCTTCTTCTGCCCCGGAAGCTCCCAGACAAAGCGTTTTGATCTCATCTGGAACTTCTGTAAGTGGTAATGCCTTTGGAATATAAATATTGGCAAGCTCAAAGAATCTTAAATCGGATTGACCGTTCTTAATGTTATTCTCAAGCGCCTTTACCATAGCGGGCGCCATGAAAGTTCTCATAATACTGAGATTTTCCGTGATCGGATTTAAAATCTCAACAGCCTTCCGCTCCTTGGCATCCTCCGGAATCATAAACTGGTCAAACTCACCCTTAGCTGTCATGGCAATGGTTTGAATTTCAAAATACCCCTGAGTGCACAGGAAGTTCTTTACAGACAGTTCTTTGCTCTGTTCTCCATTTAATCCTCCATTGGTTACAAGTGCCTCTCCAAGAAACGTAGGAACCACCTTATCATAGCCGTACTCTCTGATTACTTCCTCCGCAATGTCCTGATCGCTTTCAATATCCTCACGGTAACGGGGAACTGTCAACGTAAGAACGCCGTCCTTTAATTCGACTCCAAAAGCAAGGTTCTTTAAGATCCTGACCATTTCCTCTTCCGGCACCTCAATCCCCAGCACGTAATTCACCTTTGCAGTTTCAACCTGGATTACCCTTCTTTCTGTAGACGCACCGGCACTCACATCAAAATGAGAAGAACTAATTTTAGCTACGCCAAGTGTCTGGGTAAGATTTAAGGCTCTTGCCATACCGCATTCCACAGAATATTCGTCGATTCCCTTCTCATAACGGGCTGCTGCATCCGAATGAAGGCCCAGCCGTCTCGCAGTCTTGCGGACACTGTCTTTCATGAATTTTGCAGACTCAAACAAAACTTCCTTTGTATTCTCTGTAATTTCACTGTTAAGTCCTCCCATAACCCCGGCAAGACCTACCGCTTTTACTTTATCGCAGATCAGCAGATTACTGCTATCCAGAACACGCTTCTTCTCATCCAATGTAATCAGTTCTTCACCCTCCGTTGCCCGTCTGACAACGATAGAACTGCCCTCTAAGGTACTAAGGTCAAATGCATGCATAGGCTGACCGATTTCAACCAATACATAATTTGTAATATCCACCATGGCATTAATTGCATTATGCCCCACTGCAATCAGTCTTCTCTTCATCCAAAGAGGGGATTCCTTATACTGGACATCATATACATAATGCCCTAAATATCTCGGACAGACATCCTGATCAACAACCGTCACACTGATATCTTCATTGACCCTATCCTCACAGGTATAGCTCATATCCGGGTTTTTGATCTCTTTTCCAAGGAAAGCAGCAACCTCACGGGCAATACCAAGAACAGACTGGCAATCCGGACGGTTTGCAGTAATGGAAATATCAAACACATAATCCTCCAGCTCCAAATAAGTCTTAATATCCTCTCCAACAGGAGCGTCATCATCAAGAATCATGATACCGTTCACATCAGCGCCCGGATACCAATCCTTGTTAAGACCAAGCTCTTCCCCTGAACAAAGCATGCCGTAGGATGTCATATCCTTCATCTTTCTCGGTGTGATCTCCATACCGTTAGGAAGCTTTGCGCCCACTAAGCAGGCAGGAACCTTTGCTCCCTGAAAAACATTGTCAGCGCCGGTAAGGATTAAGTGATCATGCCCCTTCTCTCCGCAGTCAATATGGCAGATGTAAAGGTGTGTTCCCTCATATTTCTCAATGGAAGTAACCTGACCCACATATATTTTCTCAATATTATCACCAAGATATACAACCTCTTCCACTTCAAGTCCGGCTGAAAATAGTTTTTCCTCAAGTTCCTTCGGCGTTACATCAATATCTACATATTCTTTTAACCAACTAAGTAATACTTTCACGATCGCACCTCCAATTATGCCTTAAATTGTTTTAAAAACTCGATATCATTTTCGAATAACTTACCCATATGGTTAATTCCATATTTCAGCATGGCAATACGCTCAATTCCAATGCCAAAAGCAAGCCCTGAATACTCTTCCGAATCAATACCGCAGTTTTCAAGTACCTTCTTATTCACTACACCTCCGCCAAGAACCTCAATCCAGCCGGTTCCTTTACAAAGGGAACATCCGCATCCGCCACATTTAAAGCAGCTCACATCTACCTCTACCGACGGCTCGGTAAACGGGAAATAGGAAGGACGCAGTCTTGTCTTGGCTGCATCGGAAAACAGTCCTTTAACAAATTCATCTAACATACCCTGAAGATCGCAAAGCGTAATGTGCTTATCGACCACCAGTCCCTCCATCTGGCTGAACATAGGCGAATGAGTGGCGTCCGAATCGGAACGGAATACCTTGCCGGGAACAAGCACCTTGATGGGCGGTTTTTGGCTGTCCATCACCCGGATCTGCCCCGGTGATGTATGGGTTCTCAGAAGCAGATCCTCTGTCAGCCAGAAGGTATCCTGCATATCTCTGGAAGGATGATCCTTTAATACATTCAATCTGGTGAAGTTATGGTCATCATCCTCAATTTCCGGCCCTTCAAAGATTTCAAATCCCATACCAGAAAATACATTGATCATCTCATACTTGACTGTCGTCAGCGGATGAAGATTACCCATTGGACGGATTTTGACCGGAACCGTTACGTCTATGGTCTCTTTTTCATACTTTTGCTGCAGTTCGAATGCCTCAATCTGCGCTTTTTTCTCATCATATTTCTCCTGAACCCAGGTCTTCACCTCATTCACAAACTGGCCATATGCCTTCTTTTCTTCCTTGGCAACCTGCTTGATTCCATTCATCAATCCCTGAACAGAACCGGTCTTGCCAAGGTATTTTTTCCAAACCTCGGAAAGCTGGATCTCAGACTTTGCTGCCTGAATGTCATCCATAAAAGCTTTTTTCAATTCGTCTGCATTAAACATCATTTTACTTGTCTCCTTTTTATTTTTTTGAAATCGAGTAGAGAAGTTTTTCGCTGCTTGCTGCGCGACCCGCGCGCCACTGTGCATTAAAAAATCCCCTGCATGCTTCCATACAAGGGACGAATTTCTCCGCGGTACCACCCAAATTTCTGCCTTCCGGCAGACACTTCATTCGCTTAACGCGCGCCACGTCCGAACCTACTCACAAAACTATTACTTCTGCTTCAATTCGAAAGCTCCGGTGGGAAATTCGCATATTATCTGAACTTAAGGAAGCTTTCAGCCGGTGACTTCCTCTCTCTGGCAGAAAATAATATGTTACTTAACACCTTCACAGCCATTTATTCAACTGCACTTATTTTAGTCAATCTTCTTTCTCTTGTCAACACCCTTTTTTCCTATAAAGAACTGAAAAGCCGGTTTAAAATACCGGTTTATATAGGCACATCCCAAAATAATATGCATGCCTGCATAAAGCCACAACATCAAAATGATGATGGTTGTCAGATTTCCATAAGTATTAAATCCGTTAAATTCGTTTTCGTAAACAGAAAACGCCCATGACATAATGCTCCACCCCACGGCAGCAATTACGGCTCCCGGAAGCTGCATTTTAAATCCCAGCTTTGCCCCCGGAACATAGGTGTACATCAATGCGATCACCAGGGTGAGCACCAGCCACACAAAAAGAGTCCGAAAATGCATCAACAGATTAAACAAAAAGGCAGTTGGCGGAATCACATCCTCGATCAGTCCCACCAATGTATTCCCAAACACCATTGCCAACAGGGAAATAATTACGACAAGCAGAATCAATATAGTGTACATGCATGCTACCAGTCGCAGAAGAAAATAATTTCTGTTTTCTTCCACATCATTAATTGCATTTAATCCTCTCATCAGCGCCAGCACCCCTTTTCCTGCTGACCAGAGCGTTGCGATTGCCGTAATAGAGATGATTCCAACAGATTTTTCATAGACATCCGCAATAATATTGATCAACAGCGGATGCATGGCTTCCGGCGATATCTCTGTTGCCACGCTCATAAGATTCGCTTCTGTAAGAGGCGTATACGGAATCAACGCGCAAAGCAACATTAGCGCGGGAATCAGTGACAAAAAGATAAAAAAAGCTGTACTAGCCGCAAACGCGCTGATATTTTTTTTACTCATGTGTTTTCCAAAGTCATATCCGATAAATAAGAGTCTTTTAAACATGAAGTATCCTCATCCATAAATGTTTTCCATCCGGCAGTCCTCAAAATAAAAGGTAATTATCTCTTCACAATCCGAATTCATAAGTCCCATAGCTTTTGCACCGTTTTGTGACATTCCTACACCATGCCCATACCCGCCGCCAATTATAGTATATCCTACCACACTTTCTCCCGATTTGACAGTATCAATTGCCATATAGGCGCTAGGCAGAAGCGTGCTGCTTTCATAAACCGATCCGTCCTGTCGGATCACCTCAGTTTTCTGGTTTAAAATATAACGAATATTATATTCTGACACCACTTTAAAGGTTCCCTGATCCGTATCCAGCAAAAGTTCGTCCATAACGCCACCTTCCTTTCGCTTCAGGCAACGGATATCATAGATCTCCTTGATTTTTCCGGGCTCTTCTTTGACAAACCCTTCCTCTTTTTCGTGAAGAATCTTATCGGGAACGGCATGATACCGCTCCTTTAACCGGTCCACTATCATGGACACATCCATATCCTCCACCGTATACCTCCATCGAAACCAGGGTTCTTCCTTCTCAAACGCCTGCTCATCTACCTGCGAAATATACTCCCTAAAGCGTTCTTCAACAACAAGCCCCTCCGGCAGCAGCTGCTCCTCATAATCTCCTTCAATAGCCATACCGCCATAAATTGATTTTAGATATGGCAATTCCTCCTTCTGCTGCTCATTCCACACACCTGCATCACTTCCAAAACCACAGGATGTAGAATAATAATATGCATTTACGGGTTCCTCTCCATAATATAACACAATCCCGGAGGTTTCCTTTACCGCTCTTGTAGAATTCACATTCTCTGCAATATTATTATAGACCTGGTAGCTTACGCTGTCGTCCACATGCGCCCCTATGCTTCCGTATCCCGGCTGTGTCAGATATCGGTACCCATAGGTTCTTGCGCAGATAGCCTGGGCTTTTAATGCTTCCATCGGGTAAGAGGCAGGCATTTCACTGGGCACAACAGAATATAAATATTCCTCCAGCGGAAGTTCATTGATCAGTACCATTCCCTGATCGGTATCTGCAATCTCCATGGTTCCCCGGTAAGCAGGAGTACCATATGCACGCTGCTGGGAGATCACTTCGATCTTGCCCGACTGAACCCCCGGGCGTACCTCCACACGTCCCCCTTTTAAATATTCACTGTCCTTTTCAACGCGAAAACTTTCCCCCGCCGGAATATCCATCTCCTTCCGTTCTTCATATTCTCCATAAAAGACCTTCAGTCCATCTGCACAGACCAAGTTAATCTCCGAATGATAGATCTGTCCATTATCATTATTTTTCACTGCCACCCGGATATTCTCCATCTTCTCTTTTCGTACCAGTAAAAAAGCGCATACTTTTCCATCTTCCAACACAAAATCTGCAAAAGCATATCCTATAGGAAGCTCCTTTAAACCAGCTGTCTGTAATTTATCATAAAGTCGGTATCCTACACAATCTTCCGTCACTTGAAGCACACCAACTCCTTCTACCTCCAGCGTTCCTTCTCCCAAACCTAAAAGCTTGCCCCCTACTTTCTTATGTTTTACAGACAACCTGTTAAGACTTCCCTCTTTAAATGTCAAATCCGCAATCTGCTCCCTGCATCCTCCGACTTCCTCTGACTGCTCTATTTCCGCAAGAACCTGAGGGATTAATCGATCCATTGGCAGAGAAATTTCATAGTAACCATCAAAAAAACGCAGTTCCTGCGCATTACATTCCATAATCCACACATTATCAAGTTCCTGCTCCCCAGTCAGGATCTTCGCGAGTACCAAAAGGCGGTTTTCTCTTACATAAGCCTGTACGGTACTGAATTCACAGTTTTCAAACTCAGGAGAAACAACAAGGTATCTTTCTGATCCATTACAGAGTAGTTCCCCTTCTTCCATACGATTCTCCCCGGTAAGATAAGTGTTTCCGCACAGGATGTTCACCTGGTCTTTCCGGATCTCTTCCTGTAATCCCAATTCCTTCAGCAGCTTGTTATAACTGTCATACCAATCTTCTTTCAGAATATAAAACTCATCTTTATATTTTCTCTCATACAAATAATCACTAACTTCTGCACTTAAATATCCAAGAATCTGTTTGTATGTACCATAATTCAAATATTCACTTTCATTCTCTTTCCAGAAATTTCTAAGTCCCTCCTTATCCGGCACCACGACATCTGTTAAAAGGATTTCCTCCGTTAAAATCCGAACCTCCTCCGGATCTGCCAGTTCCCCCTTGGGCTGCTTAAGCTGCCACACCGTCACATCCCTGGCAATCAGATAAATAAATGCCGCTGCCAAAAGAATCGTAAGCATCAGCTTTCCCAATATCCGAAACCTTTTTTCCATAAATTTCCTTTTACTCCTCATTAAATGTCAAGAAAAGCAGCCCGCAAACAGGCTGCTTTTCTTTTGTAATATTTACACCTTTCGGTATATCCCCAAAATGCCGGTTCCTGTCTTTTGACTCCTAGCCATGCTAGGTGGGTAACCGCAGCCTGTGCTTTTGCCTTCCCTTCCAATCCTTCCAAAAGACATGCTTTTAAAAGTGAGGGCTTGACAGCCGCAAGGAAATGTAGGAATCCCGTTTAAAGTATCTGTAGGTTCAAAACAACAGGAATTATCGCACATTTCAGGTTGTTTTTATTATATCCAATATCTTCCCATAATACAACTGGAAATTTTGAACTTTAACACGAAGGCGTAACCGTTCAGATTCATAGTTTAAGATGACGGATAGTTTCCTTATGTCGCTTTTGGTTTTGCATGGCTTTTGATGGTCTTTCGATAGATTTTGGAGAAATGGCTGTCACAATAATATTGCTGCCCGAAGCAGTTGTCTGAAATGCCCTGATCAAAACATATGCTTGAGCGATAGAATTTTTGGGCATAATCTAAGAATCCGCTCTCAGAAATGATATTAACGCCCTGTTTTCAAACTTGCTACGCTTCGAACAAAGAAAACAGGGCGTACATTTACTGAGAGACGGATTCTTGATTATGCGCCAAAAATTCTATAGGCTCTTCGCATCTGTTTGATTCAGGGCATAAGTTTCTGCGCCGGGCAGCTAATCGATATTTGTGACAGCCACTTTCCCAAAATCCCGAAAGCCATCATAGTCACAAAAACCAAAAGCGACACAAGGGAACATTCCGTCATCTTAAACTATGAATCTAAACTATTAAACGGGTACACCCCAAAGGGCATACCCGCTTATATTTTGATTTGCGCGGACGACATAAGCCAAGCTGAAACGCTTGCATTTCAATTTGGCGCCGCTCGCGAACGTGAGAAACTCGCAAAGCGTGTTTCTCATCGTTAGTTGAGTGCGTCAACCAGCTTCTGAACAGCAGCAAGTGCTTCATCAGGAAGCTTATCATAACCTTCCTTCTTCTCTGCAAAGCCCTTAACAGCGTCTACACGGTTCTGCATAGCAGCCTTTAAAGCAGCCTTATATTCAGGATCATTTAAGTCAGGCTTAAAGTCAGCAGTCTTGCCATCCCAATCATACATGATCTCTACATCATCAAAGTTACCCCACTTCTCAAATTTAGCCTTTCCTTCAACGATTGTCTCAAGAATGCCAAGTGTATCAGCAGGTTTAACCTTTGTTCCCATGAAATCACCGGTATTAACGATGTAGCATGCGACGTTCTTCTCTTCTACCAGCTTTTTGAACTTCTCATAGTCATTAACCAGAGGATAGGTTCTGAACGGGTTTGCATAAGGAACGATACGAAGTGCGTTCATATCAGTACCAGCTGCAACACGCTCTGCAGTAGAGGTCTTGGTTGCAAGAGTAGCACCCATAACAGATGCAAGTGCAGCACCGTCAAGCTTTACTACCGGAGGAATGGTAGGATCTTTCATGATCCAGAAGATTGCATTAACAGGAGCATCGATCTTGTCTACACGGTTAGGAGACCATAATTTGGACTTGATCGCACGTCCGTTACCGTTTCTGATGTCTTCAGTTACAAGCTGAATCTTTCCGTTCTCATCAAGAGTTGCGGAGCAGTTCTGAGCGGATAACAGATACTCATTATCAGGACATCCTGTAGGGTAATCTGCTGTCTTATCAAAATAAGTAGGCTCCAATGCAACGGAAGCACAGGTATCTGTATTGATAATAAATGCATCATCATGAAGTACGGTGATCGGATACTTTCCGCCGTGCTTTGCATGTGTCAGAGTAGACTTACCGGATCCTGACAGACCATAAACAGATGCTACGAACTTGGAACCGTCAGCCAAAGTATATTCCTTCTGTCCGCCGTGGCATGCTGCATAACCGTTTCTGTTAGCCAGAGCCCATGCCATGGTCAGTGTACCCTTCTTGTGCTCACCAAAATATTTCATACCAAGAATTGCTGCGCAGTTCTGGTTGGTATCGAAGTAGCAAAGGGTAAGAGGATCACTTAAGCAGCTGTAATCAACATCCGGTGCCTCATGAGGTGCCCACTGAGGATCGGAGAAGATGTAAATATCAGGTTCTTTTCCGTCACCAACGGGTTTGGATTTCTTGTACATTTTCACATATTCATCTGACATATACTGGAAGTTGATCATCCAGTTGTAAAGCAGATTCTCTTCTCCTTCCGGAATCAGAAGGTGAGCTTTTACCATAAATTCAGGATCAAGACCTACGAAACACTCTGCATGATACATGGTTTTCCAACGTGTTTCATATACAGCGTCCATAACAACTTTATCAAGCTTTGCCTCGTCAACACCAGGCTCACCTTTAATACGGCGTGCTGCAGCGTAACGACCGGTTACAGCGCCATCGTTGAATAACAGAACCTTTGCATCTTTCTCAAGACCAAATGTTTCGCCATCCTTAACAGGCATGTCCGTAACGATGGTTCCGGGTGAATTCTTTGCTAATTCATAAGCTTCTTTTAAGGTGTTTACCTTTACTACGTTGTTTCCGTAAAAAGCAGCTTCGATAATAGAACGGGTTTTGGAAAAACCAACTTTACCAGCGCCTATTTCGGAAATGGGATAATAAGCTTTTGTTGACATATGTCATCCTCCTTAATATAGTGTATATTTTCACCGCTGTCTGCACCCTCAAAAGGCTTCTGACTGCGGTATTTTACTTATGGTGTGCAACGTGGCACATCTATTGTATTATTACAGACCTGGTTTTAAAAGTCAATATTTAGAACTCTCATTTTTTACAAAACTTGGGGAATTTACAAATATTTTATATTTTTTCTCTTGTTTGAAAGTTACAGTCATGTTAAGATGGGTATGTTAACTTTTTCTGAAATATTCTAAAATTATTTCGGCAATTGGTCTTTCATTATACACAGGTCAAATTTATTTTACCGGTTTTATAATATACACAATGAAAGGAGTTATTTAATGGATCATAATGCGTTTTCAGAAATTACCCCCGATATTATTCGTCTTGCTAAGATGAGTGAACAAGCAGACATTATTGATACAGAACTTTTTACGAAATACGATGTTAAGAGAGGTCTTCGCGACTTAAACGGCAAAGGCGTCCTTGCCGGACTTACCAATATTTCCGATGTACGAGCCACAGAGATTGTGGATGGTGTTTCCCGTCCTGCGCATGGCCGTTTATTTTACCGCGGTTACGATGTACAAGATCTGGTAAATGGCTTTACCAAAGATGGACGTTTTGGCTTTGAAGAGATTACTTATCTTCTTCTTTTTTCCAAGCTGCCAAATGAAAAGGAGCTGGCGGATTTCCGACTGCTTCTTTCCAAATACAGAAGCCTGCCTACCAGCTTTGTAAGAGATATTATCATGAAAGCTCCAAGCAGCGATATGATGAATACTTTGGCAAGAAGCGTTCTGACCTTATATTCCTACGATGACAGGGCAGACGACGTTTCCCTACCCAATGTTCTGCGGCAGTGTCTTCAGCTTATCAGCCTGTTTCCGCTCTTATCGATCTATGGTTATCAGGCTTATTGCCATTATCATGACGGGAAAAGCCTTTTCATTCATCAACCTGTTCCCGAGCTTTCCATGGCGGAAAATATTTTACATATTCTTCGTCCCGACAGTTCCTATACTCCTTTAGAGGCAAGACTTCTGGACGTCGCTCTTGTTCTTCATATGGAACACGGCGGCGGTAATAATTCCAGCTTTACCACCCATGTTGTCACTTCCTCTCTGACGGACACCTATTCCGTCATTGCAGCTGCAATCGGCTCCCTGAAAGGTCCAAGGCATGGTGGTGCCAACATTAAGGTTGTCCAGATGTTTGAGGAGATGAAAAAGAAAGTCCATGACTGGACAGATGAGGACGAGGTAGGCATCTATCTGCGTAAGCTTCTTCACAAAGAAGCCTTTGATCATGCAGGTCTGATCTATGGAGTCGGCCATGCCATTTATTCTAAATCCGATCCTCGTGCCGTGATCTTTAAATCCTTCGTTGAAAAGCTTTCCGTTGAAAAAGGCTTGGAAAAAGAATTTGCGCTCTACTCCCTGGTGGAGTCTCTGGCTCCGAAGATTATCGCCGAGGAACGCCAGATGTACAAGGGTGTTAGCATCAATGTAGACTTTTATTCCGGTTTTGTTTATCACATGCTGGATCTTCCTATGGAGCTTTACACGCCGATTTTCGCTATTGCACGTATCTCCGGCTGGAGCGCTCATCGTATGGAAGAACTTGCAAACAACGGCAAAATTATCCGTCCTGCCTATAAGCCAATTGGAAATGAGCAGACTTATATCAATATTAAAGACAGATAAGCAACGAATGAAGCATCTTGCAAACCATTTTTATGTTTAAAAAGGCTGGTCAAATTTGACCAGCCTTAAATCATTTCATTTATTTTTCAGCTTCTTCTCTTTTTCCAACACTCACCATTTCATATTCAAGAGATATCTCTTTATCCTCACACAGCTCCGCAAATTTCTTACTGATTCTTCGTACAACCAAATCACCGTTTTCTGACGATGCGTTCATCAAAATTGCCACATACTGCGTATTCCCACATTTTGTTGCCACATCACCTCGGCGCAGTGATGTTGAGACAGCCTCCTCAAGAGTTTCTATTGCAGGAATTGCCCTTCCGATCTCAATCTCAGTGCTTCCGTTATCAACCATCGTAAACAATACCAGCTGGACGTCCTGGCTTTTTCGTTCCATACATCTGGAAACAAAATGATAAATACGCTTAAAACCATCATATTCCACCCGATATGCCCCGCTGTCCTGACCTTTCTCCTGTATCAGGCGCTGCAGCTGTAAAAGATCAATCAAATTGTTCTCCTCATCATGATTTTTACCTTTATCTTCGCTGTTGTAAAAATGATATCCTCGTTTTCCATTTTGCTTCACATAGTACAACGCTTTATCCGCCGCCGAATAAAGATCAGAGAAAGTACTGCCATCCTCCGGTTTCTCCGCAATTCCCACAGATACGGAAAGCTTAAAATCACAGGTATCCGCAAGCAGATCGTTCACTTCAAATTCAATTCCGGCAATCATCCTTCTCGCCGTATTCTTGATCTTGTCCTTATCACTCTCCCCGGAGATAAAAACAATAAACTCATCCCCGCCTACCCGGCATACCGAATCCTTACTTTCCACCTCTTCCTGAAGAACTCTGGAAAACCGAATCAGTACATCATCTCCTACCACATGTCCGAAGGTATCATTGACCTGCTTAAAATTATCAAGATCGAGCAGCATAAAAAATCCTTTTTCCTGCGCCGAATCCGTTTTGTTCAGCATATTTTCCAGATACCTTCTGTTAAGAAGATCTGTCAAACCATCCTTTTGGGCAATATTCATCAGTTCCTTCTTCTGGTCCGTCATCTGCAAAATCTTATCAATCCGGCTTCGCATGATTTCCGGTTCAAAGGGTTTACGGATAAAATCCATTGCTCCCATTTTAAGTCCCTTGATCTCGCTTTCCCGATCAGTCTCCGCAGTAAGAAAAATAATCGGAATGTCCTTGGTATCCGGATTTTCCTTCAGTTTTTCCATTACCTCATAACCATTCATCTCCGGCATATTAATGTCAAGCAGAACTAGATCTGGTATAAACTCTTTCATAAGAAGAAATGCCTGTCGCCCCGATTTGGCTGTTGAGATCTCATAAGATCCCTTAAGGACTTCCATTGCACACTTCAGATTTGTTGTAACATCATCCACCATTAAAATACGCTTCATACCCCAAAATCCCCTCTTTTGTTCTTCCCCTCCTAATAACCCTTAAAACTATTTTATATCCCCAAAAAATCCATTACGGTCTGCTTCATTTCTGCCTTTTCGCACACATGATCATGCAGAATCGGAGCCTCCCTGATCTCTCTGATCGCTTCCGGAATTTCTGTTCCGGATAAACGGCACAATTCATCTACCAGCTCAAAATCCCCCATTTTATGATACTGGTCATCAATCGCAGTCATTACACTTCTGGTGAACTTATACGGACTGGCTGTAGAAGCAATCACAGCCACTGCCTGATCGTTCGTCTCTTTTTGATATTTTTGATAAACACAGGCTGCCACTGCCGTATGGGTATCGATCACATATCCAGTATCTTCATAAATTTTGCGGATAGTCCCCGCCGTCTCAGCCTCATCCGCATAATTTCCATAAAAATCCTGAAGACTCTCTTTCATAGCTTCTGTAATCGAATAAACGCCGCTGTTGCCAAGAGCAGTCATAAAATCTTTATTAAGCTCCGGATCATTTCCGGTCAAACGATAAATAAGCCTTTCCAAATTGCTGGAAATTAAAATATCCATAGACGGTGAAGAAGTAAGAACAAACTCCCTGTTTCTGTCATAGGTCCCGGTACGGAAGAAATCAAAGAGAACTTTATTCTCATTGGAAGCACAAATCAGTTTTCCAATGGGAAGGCCCATCTGCTTTGCATAAAATGCTGCCAGAATGTTGCCAAAATTTCCGGTTGGAACTACCACATTAACGGTTTCTCCATCCTTAATGCGTTCTTCCTTAAGCAACTTCACATAAGCATACACATAATAAACAATCTGAGGTACCAGACGGCCTATGTTAATGGAATTTGCTGAAGAAAACTGAAATCCCTTCTCAGCCATATAAGCTGCCAGCTCTTTATCTCCAAAAATATTCTTTACACCAGTCTGGGCATCATCAAAATTTCCATGAATGCCGACCACATATGTATTTTTTCCTTTTTGAGTGATCATCTGCTTTTCCTGGATTGGACTAACACCGTTTTTGGGATAAAAAACAATAATTCTTGTCCCTTCCACGTCTGCAAAACCTGCAAGAGCTGCCTTCCCAGTATCTCCTGATGTTGCCGTTAAAATAACGATCTCATTTTCAATATGATTCTTTTTGGCAGATGTAATCAACAGGTGCGGCAATATGGACAATGCCATATCCTTGAATGCGATCGTCGGTCCGTGAAACAATTCAAGGAAAAAGGCGCCTTCCGCCTCTGTCATAGGTGCAATTTCCTCTGTATCAAACTTAGAATCATAAGCTTTGGCAATACAATCCTGAAGCTCCTGCGCAGTAAAATCAGATAAGTACAGTTTCATCACCTCATAGGCAACCTGTCCATAAGTCATTTCCGATAATTCCTGAAAACTTTTGTCAAAAGCCGGGATCTGATCCGGCACGAACAGACCTCCATCCTCCGAAAGGCCCTTTAAGATTGCTTCTGATGCCGTTACCTGCATGCTTTTGCTTCTGGTACTGTTATATAAAATGTTCATCCTCATACTCCTTCTTAAAATGCTCCTAAAAACCTGACTAACATTTTATCACAGCAGAAGCCATTTTACAATGAAAAGCATAGATTTCTCAGCTGTTTGTGTAGAATTCATGTCCTCCATGCTCAAACAATCTGGTCAGATTGCAGTCAAACCATTTCATCTTTTCGGGATCCGCATATTTTCTTGCAGCAAAATAAAGCGCTCCCTGAGAGATATCTTCTCCTTTTAACACTCTTTCCACTGCATCCACCGTTTCCTGCGTAACCTTAACATTTTTATAAGTACCGTTTGCTACGGGCGAAAATTGATAAACGCCATTCTTTTGCTGCATGACCACTTTTTGTACGCTGTCAGGAAATCTTGTACTTTTTACACGGTTTAAAACAACCCCTGCAACTAGCATTTTCCCTTCTTCATCTTCATTCCCAGCTTCAGCCTGTACAATTTTCAGCAATGCTTCATAATCTTCATCTGACAACTGATATTGATATTCCTGTTTCAGAACAGAATAATCCACAACTCTCTGCCCTGACGCAGCTTTTCTTAACATTCCAAAAAAGTGGTCTTTATGAGGTTCTTCCTCCTGATCTGTCTCTTCTACCACATCTTCTGCAAGGCTGAGTTGAAATGCAGGTGTAGCAGCAAACAGAGTCAACTGAGCTCCTTTCACACAAAACCAGCTTACGCCAAGCAACATATTTCCTAGAAACAATTGAAGAATAAATTTTTTATACATAGCAATTCTGTATCCTTTCTTTCCCATGACAAAGCATGTCTCCAAACAGGCCTCATTTGACCTAAATCTGTCACACTTATGTAACAGTTCTTTAATATTTTATACAGTAACTGCCAAAAATATTTCTAAAAATTACTTATCTGGGTATTTTTTTCAAATTTTCAGGAAAAATTTATTATTTTCTGATACAATAAAATTAATCATAAAATTACGAGGAGTCATCTATGGGGCAAAATCTTCCAGGTGTATTTACCGCACAAAAAAAGGACGGCAGTATTTACTACCGTTCCTCCATCACCTATAAAAGAAAACATATAAGTCTTGGCAGTTATCCTACTGCCACCATGGCATATGCCGCTTATTTAGAGGGCACTTCACTAATTTTTGACAATGTGCTTACTCTGGCAGATCATTCTGTAAACCGTGTTCTTCCTTTCGGCAAATGGGTATCTCTGCTCAATTTCCGGGATAATGACATTTACTTTTCCACCCCCATTTATACACGCAAAAATTATTTTGATTACTACCTTTCACCTACAGAAATTCTTAAATTTGATTTTGAAGATCTTTTTTACTATTCTTCCCACAAGATCATGAGAAGAGGCCGGCATTTTTTTGTTGCCGACTACGGTATGCAGGTTAATATCATGAATCGCTATGGCATCAAAAATTATGCTGTTATTGGAAAGGATTATCGTTTTGTCAACGGGGACAATATGGATTTTCGCTATGAAAACATAGAAATTTTTAATACCTACCATGGTGTATCAAGACGTCGGACATCTTCGGGCATTGTTTATGTTGCCAAAATACACATTAACGGAAATTATACCATCGGTTCCTATACAAACAGCATAGAAGCTGCAATCGCCTATAATAAGGCTATTGATATATTGAAAAAAGCCGGCATAAGCAAAAACTTTTCTCCAAATTACATAGAGAATCTGTCTCCTTCCACTTATGCCGACATTTATTCCAAACTTTCTGTTTCTCCCAAAATCTCCGCTTATTTACGAGTATAATCTACAAAGCTTATGATATATGAGGATTTGTTTTCGATTCCCGGTATATCCTGATTTACCGCATATTTCCACATTTTAAACTGATAGGGATAATCCGGAACCGGCGAAGCATCAAAGAGCCACACATCATAATCCTTCAAAAGCTTATCCGGAACAAGCTCTCCCAAGAGCCATGACTTATTTCCATACAAAATCCCACGATAACCTTCGCTTTCCACAGCTCTGAGAAACGCCTCCGCAGCCTGCGTCTTTTGTTCCTCATTCAAAATATCGATCCGCGCCTTATCATTTGCAATGTACTCCATATCAAAAGCAATAGGGTAGCTGACCTTATAAGGTGCCAGCGTTTGGATTACAAATTCTGCTTCCTCTGCTGCCTCCTTGACATCCAGCGCCTGTGAAAAAAAGGTTACTCCTACCTCTAAACCAGCTCCCTGCGCTTTGGCAATATTGTTTTCAAAGCTTTCATCCAATGTCAGTAATCCAGTCTCATACCCCCTGCTTCCTAGCCTCAGCATAACGAAATCAACTCCGTTACTGTGAAGTGCCTCAAAATCCACATTGCCACTGCTTTTGGACAAATCCACACCCAGCCAAGAATTCTTTTCTCCGTCTACAAAATATTCCATCTTTCCGTTTGTGATTTTCAAGTTGGTAAGATCATAGGTAAACAGTGGAATTTTTTTGGAAATCTCAACCCATTTCGTAGTTCCATCCCGATAAGTGACCTGCGTATGCATTCCATCGGCTGCCAATTCCTCAACCGTCGGCTCATGAGACGGTGTAGGCGTAGGGCTTTCTGTCGGCTGCGCCTCCTCAATGATCAGAGTATTATCCTGATACATATTCCAAAAATCAAGATCCTCAGCCCGCAGTTTATTTTCTTTATACAATTGTTCAATATCCTTCTGCCCTTCTGCAAATTCAACGGTTTCCTGTTCAGACTCCGGCGTCGGTGTGGCTGCTGCCACATTTGGTCTCCTTCTGGGATTATTGCTCTCATGGTTGCTGATAAACACCACTGCAAGTATGATCACAATAAAAACAGACACCGCCAAGATCATATAAATGACAGGCGTTCCAGTACCCCTCTCTTCATCCTCTCCCGGTAAGCGCATATATTTTAACCTTTTCCTTTAACTCGTTTTCTAACTGTGGATTAGTCTGCATAACATTCTACTGTACACTGACCTTTCCTGCAAGCACATTTTCATAATCCTCAAGGTTTCTCGCAAGCAGCGCCGGTGTATCCAGTCCATACGGACATTTCGATTTACACTGATCACAATGCAGGCAATCCTTGATTTTCATCATTCGCTCCTGTCCTTCCTTTGTGAGCCAGTTTTGAGACGGTGACCGGCGCAGCAACAGAGACATTCTGGCACAGTTATTGATCTCAATGCCTGCTGGACAAGGCATACAATATCCGCATCCTCTGCAAAATTCTCCTGCCAGTTCCTTTCGCTCCTTTTCAATCAATGCTCTGATTTCTTCTGTCATAGTCGGCGGATTATCAATATATGATAAAAACTCATCCAGTTCTTTCTCTCTCTGCACACCCCAAATGGGCAATACATTATCAAATTCTGCCGCATGGGCATACGCCGCTGCAGAATTGGTAATGAGTCCTCCGGAAAGAGCTTTCATGGCAATAAATCCCATATCCGCTTTCAGGCATCCTTCCACCAGAGCTTCTTCCTTTTCAGTTGCCAGATAGCAAAACGGAAACTGCAGCGTCTCATACAAGCCGCTGGAGATTGCTTCCTGTGCTACCGAAAGCCTGTGGTTGGTAATACCGATATGCCGGATTTTCCCTTCCTTTTTGGCTTCTAATGCTGCTTCATACAATCCGCTTCCATCTCCCGGTTTGGGACAAAAAGCAGGGTTATGAAACTGATAAATATCAATATAGTCTGTGCGAAGATCGGAAAGACTATTCTCAAGATCCTTGCGCATATCCTCACCGTTTGATGCAGTGGTTTTAGTTGCAATATAAAGAGAGTCCCGGATCTTATCAAATGCAAGTCCCAGCTTGTGTTCGCTGTCACTATATGCCCGCGCCGTATCAAAGAACCTGATACCTCCCTGATATGCCTTTTTTAAAAGGTGTACCGCCTCTTCATCGCTGATTCTCTGTATAGGCAATGCTCCGAATCCATTTTTATTCACAACGATTTCTGTACTTCCAAGCCGAACCAGCCTGCCATTCTCTTTCATATCTGACCTGTCTCCCTTCTGCCTAACCATAAAATTTTTAATGTTCAATAATTGATTTTCTCGGACATTTTTCTACACAGGCACCGCATCCTTCACATTTCTCATAGTCGATTGCCGCATGGAAATCTGAAATTTCCACTGCCTGCGCAGGACAATTCTTCTTGCAAAGCTGACAACCGATGCAGCCCACCGTACAGTCTTTCATTGTAACCGGTCCCTTATCCTTAGAGCTGCATGCCACCGTATATTTTGCCTCATAGGGTATCAGCTCAATCAGATTCTTAGGACATACTGCCACACACTTACCACATGCTTTACACTTTTCTTTATCCACTACCGCCACCTGATCTACCACATGAATTGCATTAAAGGGACACGCCTGCACACAGCTTCCAAATCCCAGACAGCCGTAATTACAGCTTTTAGCACCACCATTTGGAACAAAAGACAGCATCCGGCAGTCCTCAATCCCATAATATTCATAATCAAGGGTTACTTTTTCGCAATCGCCCTGGCACTTTACAAATGCCGTCATACGGGTTGTTTCACCGGCTTCCACGCCCATAATCCCGGCAATTACCTTGCCCACCGGCTCCCCGCCTACCGGGCAGGCATTTACCGCTGCTTCGCCTTTTGCGATTGCTGCCGCAAGGCCGCTACAGCCCGGGAATCCGCATCCTCCACAATTATTACCGGGAAGCGCTGCCAGAACAGCCTCCTCCTTTTCGTCCACTTCTACCTTAAATTTAATTGCTGCAATTCCTAAGAAGATGCCGATAAACGCTCCTACACCTCCAACCACGAGCACAGCCATTAATACTCCTGATATATCCATCTTTACACCCTGCCTTTCTTTCAGCCTGTAAATTGACGCTTTTAAAGCAGTCCCGAAAATCCGCAGAAAGCAATTGCCATAAGTCCTGCAGTGATCAGAACAATAGGCATTCCCTTAAAGGATTCCGGAATATCATTGTACTCCATCTTTTCACGGATACCGGCAAGAATCACAATTGAAATGGTAAATCCCACTGCTGTGGCAAATCCGTTGACAATTCCGGTAAGTATTCCGTAATTTTTCTGGACATTTGTAAGTGCAACACCAAGCACTGCGCAGTTTGTCGTGATAAGAGGCAGATACACTCCAAGCGCCTGATATAGGGATTTCACAAATTTCTTTAAAAACATTTCCACAAACTGTACCAATGCCGCAATTACCAGAATAAAGACGATTGTCTGCAGGTAAGTCAGATCAAAGGGCAGCAAAATATACTTATAGATTGCACCCGCTACAGCCGAAGCAAGGGTAATAACAAAGATTACCGCTGTTCCCATTCCAGCAGCCGTTCCGGTCTTTTTGGATACCCCAAGGAACGGACATAAGCCCAAAAACTGGCTGAGTACAACATTGCTTACCAGTGAGGATGAAATCAGTATAATCAATAATTCTTTAATCATTGCCTTCTTCCTCCTTTTCTGTAGAATTCTCCTGCTCTTCAAGCAAATCTTCGTCATCACCTATTTCAATAATTTCAAGATCATCTGACTTATTTTGTTCTACGTTCACAATCCGCCTGCTGCATCCGGCGTCTGCACAATTCATGCAGTCAGAGTTACAGCCGGACTGTATTTTTGACATATCCTTACCCTTTTTCTCTCCTGCAATCTTTACTTTATTCTGAATGGCTGTGAGCGCTGCCAAAACAAAGAATGCACCGGGTGCAAGGACAAAAATACTGCAAGGTACATAGCTTTCAGGCATAATGCCCATTCCAAACACCTCTCCTGCTCCCAACAGCTCTCTCACCGCACCAATAATGGTAAGTGCACAGGTAAATCCAAGCCCCATACCTATCCCATCAAATAAAGACAAAAGCGGTCCGTTCTTGGAAGCATATGCCTCTGCACGCCCCAAGATAATACAGTTAACAACAATAAGCGGTATATAAAGTCCCAGCGCCGCATAAAGGAAAGGAATATAAGCTTTTAAAAGCAGCTCCGCTACCGTAACAAACGAAGCAATGACTACAATAAATGCCGGAATTCTAACCTTATCGGGAATCACATTCCGCAGAAGAGAAATAAATAGATTACTCAGTGCAAGTACCACCATGGTGGTAAGTCCCATTCCCAGACCATTAATTGCCGAAGTGGTAACTGCCAAAGTCGGGCACATACCGAGCATAAGTACAAATGTGGGATTTTCTTTTAGAATACCGTTAATCAGCCGTTCTGATATACTATTCTGCTTCATAGCTGCCACCTCCCAACTGTGTCTGGAAATAATACAGCCCGCCGTTTACGGCATTAGTAAACGCATTGGTTGTAATTGTTGCGCCACTGATCGCATCAATCTGGCTGTCTGAATCCGCTCCCTGCTTTGTATAGGTAAAGCTGGGAACCTTCTTACCGGCAAACTGAGGCTTTAAAACGCTTTCTGCCTTCATTCCAAGTCCTGCTGTCTCTGAAATATCTAAAATTGAAATTCCGTTCAGGGTTCCATCTGCTGCAATCCCCATAGTAAATGTAATATCTCCGCCATATCCTTCGTGGCTGGTAACTGTCAGAACATATCCCAAAAGACTGCTGTCGGTGCCCAACGCTTTTAAGACATTTTTAATCTCCACTGCTCCAAGTCCGTTCTCACTCCATGCATCCTGCCAAATCGTGTCTTCCGGCCAGATCAGTTCTGCTTCCTCAAAATCAGCCGCTCCGGGAAATACTTCCTCATAAGCTTCCTTGGCTGCTTTCTCTTCTGCCAGCGCAATCGGTTCTTTGGTGATCTGATAGACAAATCCAAGCGCTAATCCTGCCACTAAGGTGATCAATAAAAGAATGGCAGCATCCTTTATCATATTTTTCATGCTCGTTTCCCTCTCTTTCCAAAAGCAATCGGCATGGTCACCTTTTCAATAAGCGGTACCAGAAGATTGCCTAAAATGATCGCATAGGAAACTCCCTCTGCCGAGGGTCCGTATATACGGAAGATTCCGGTCAAAAGTCCTAAGACTACTCCATACAGATATTGTCCTGCCCGGGTAACCGGTCTGGTCACATAATCTGTTGCCATAAAGAATGCTCCCAGCATTAAGCCTCCTCCTGCAAGATGAGCACTGATAAATGCAGGATCAAAGCCATGACCGCCAAACAGAATTACAAAAACAGTAAATGTCACTATGTAACTCCCTGGAATCTTCAGGTCAATGACACCTAGCAGGATCAAAAAGCACGCCCCGATCACGATTGCAATCATAGATGTCTCACCAATCGTTCCACTGGTCTTTCCTATCACCATATCCAGAATATTGACACTCTCCCCTGCTTTCAGTGATGCTAAAGGCGTTGCTCCCGAATAAGCATCACATTCAAAATTACACATAATCGAGGTGTAAGAAATGAGGAGAAAACACCTTGCTCCCAGTGCAGGATTCATAAAATTCTGTCCCAAACCTCCGAACAGCATCTTGACCACCAGAATTGCAAAAATACCTCCGATCACTCCGATCCACCAGGGAGCTGACGACGGAAGGTTCAGTGCAAGTAAAAGCCCGGTTACTACTGCCGAAAAATCTCCTATAGTCACTTTTTTATGCATAGCCTTTTCATAAATCAGCTCCGTAAGCACCGTAGATGCCACAGTAACTATAATTAAAATCAGTGCATCTATTCCAAAATTATAAATACCAAATCCCGCTGCAGGAAGCAGGGCAATTACCACCGCAAGCATAATATTGGCAGTGGTAACCTTAGATCTGATATGGGGATTGGATGACACTTTCATCAAATCGCTCATGAATGTTTCCTCCTACTTTTTCTTCTTCGCAAGCTGCATCTTACGCATGGATTTGATCACCTGGGTAAGCGGTCTCTTTGCCGGACATATATAGCTACAGCAGCCGCATTCACAGCATTCCATGCCATTATTCTTGACAAAGGCTTCCTCATCATAATGCTCTGCATAATCTGCAAGCTTTCTGGGAACCACTCTTCCCGGACAAACTTCAACACATTTCCCACAGTTAATGCACGCCGTAGGCTCCATTGCCGCCACCTCATCCCTGGTCATACAAAGAAGCGCCGATGAAGTCTTGGTTGTAGGCACGTCCAGATCAAAAATGCCAAATCCCATCATAGGACCGCCGGAAACGATCTTTTCGGGCTTCTCCTTAAAGCCCCCCGCCTCCTCTACCAATTCATGATAATTAGTTCCGATTCTCACTTTAAAATTCTGAGGCTCGGCAATTGCATCTCCCGTTACCGTCACAATCCGGTGCATAAGCGGTCTGCCCTCCATCACTGCATGATAAATGGCAATTACCGTATCCACATTATTTACTACGCATCCGGCGTCTGCGGGAAGCATGGACGAGTTGATCGCCCGTCCCGTAGCCGCATAAATAAGCTGCCTCTCCGCACCTTGCGGATACTTGGTTTTCAGTGCTTTGACTGTTATTTTGCTCTCATCTTTCACCAAATGCTTCAGCCTCGTGATGCAATCTGGCTTATTATCTTCCACCGCAAGAATTCCTCTTGCATTTTTGAACAGACTTAAGGATACCTTAAGACCTCCAACCAAATATTCCGGTTCCTCCAACATCTTCCGGTAATCGGAGGTAAGATAAGGTTCACATTCCGCACAATTCACAATAACATATTGAATCTTGTCCGGGTCCTTTGGAGAAAGCTTTACTGCCGCAGGAAAACCTGCTCCGCCCATTCCTACAACTCCGGCTTCCCTGATCATATCTATCTTTTCTTCCCGGGTGAGCTCCTCAAACGGCTTCACAGGCGGCCATTCCACCTCTTCATAAAGTCCGTCGTTTTCAATTACTATGCTCATCACATTATCACCGGTAACCACCCGCCTCGGTTCAATTGCTTTCACTGTTCCCGAGACTGAAGCATAGATGGGCGCCGAAACAAATCCGCCTGCTTCTGCGATCTTCTGTCCGGTCAGGACATGATCTCCCTTCTTCACTATGGGTTGTGCTGGTGCACCAATATGCTGTGAAAGCGGATACACCAAATCGCCTTTCGGAAAGACTTCCCTGATGGGTTTTCCCTTCGAAAGATCCTTTCCGTCATACGGATGTATTCCTCCCGTAAAAGTTAATCTCGCCATTGCCAGCCCCTTCTTTCCGTAAATTTCCATACAGGATAAAATTTATAATTACCCTACTTAAATATACTATTTTTTTGTCGAAAATACTACAGTATTTTTTAAAAATATGCTACACTAGTCAGTAGACTAAGAAAGGCATGGTTATCACTATGAAAACTGAAGAGATTATACTTGGAAATTTTAAGCTGGAATACCCTCTCGAAAGACTTGCGCCGTTAAATCAGATCTTATTTCTGGACATTGAAACCACCGGCTTTCTGGCAACAAGCTCTGCGCTCTATCTGATTGGATGTGCTTTTTATACAGAAGGCAACTGGATCATCCGCCAGTGGTTTGCACAGACTCCTGATGAAGAACCGGAATTGCTGCAGGCATTTTTAAATTTTGCCGCCAACTATTCCTATCTGGTTCATTATAACGGAAATACTTTTGATCTTCCTTTTATCAAACAAAAAGCAGATCAATATGGCATAAGATGCAACTTCAACTCCATGGAAGGTTTGGATATCTACCGCCGAATTTCTCCTTACAAAAATTTTCTGAAACTTTCCAACTGTAAATTGAAATCCGTGGAAACTTTCCTTGGTATTGCTCGTGATGATCCTTATACCGGTGAAGAAATGATACGGGCCTATCGGGATTATACCATTTCCCACGATTATAGCCTTTATCATGCACTCCTTTTGCATAATTCGGATGATTTGAAGGGGATGTTGGAGATTCTTCCAATCCTGTCTTACTATGATTTATTTAACTCTCCCCTGAAAGCCCGCAAGGTTCAGGCAAACTATTATAATGACATTCACGGCATACCACGTAAAGAACTGGTTCTGCAGCTAGTATTTACCTCACCCCTTCCCATATCTATCAATGCTATGAGCAGAGGCTGTTATTTTAAAGGAGAAGGACATGAAGGCACTTTGATCATTCCTATTTATGAAGAGGAATTAAAATACTTTTATGCCAACCATAAAAATTACTACTACCTTCCCACTGAAGATATGGCCATTCATAAATCAATCGCTTCCTTTGTAGATCGGGATTACCGGCAACAAGCCACCGCCTCAAACTGCTATACCCGCAAACTGTCGCTCTTTCTGCCTCAGTGGAAGGTTCTTGCAGAACCCTTCTTCAAGCGGGAATATCACAGCAAGGATTTGTTTTTTGAACTTACGGATGAGATTAAAAAGAATCGGGAATTGTTCTCCCAATATGCAGAACATGTACTTAATATGATGACGGTTCCGGAGTAAATTAAGCGAAGAAAGCCCGTCAAATGACCATATAATGACCGTGCGGGCACGTGTCATTATATGGTCATTTGACGGGCAAGACGGTATGAGCATGTAGAGCTATTGCTCGAAATGCGAATAGCGGCGGCGATTGCGAGAGTGCGCAGCACGAAGCAATCGGCTTTCGAGCATCAGTATCATTGCTTATTTCTAATTTGTCTTTTTATGAATACTTCTCATATACAATGTATAATCACTTGGATCAAACTCATCTCCACAACCTCTATCAATTGCTTCTGTGAATCCAAATTTAAAATAAATATGTTTGGCTCTTTCATTATCATCTTCAACGCCAATTGTAAATTCAGTATAACCCCGACTTTCTAAATCAGATAAAGCAAATTGAATTAACTTTTGCCCAAGTCCTAATCCCTGATATTTTCTATCTAACCTAAAAGCTTGAAGGTAAACTCTTTGATCAGGTATTGCTTCAGAACTCAGATCATGACTTATGTAATTAATTGATAATTCTCCTATAAAAGCATTATTTTGTTCAATAACATAAACATCAATTTCTTTATTATCAAATTCTTTCATTCTCATGTCCCGATACTTTAGCCACATTTGCTCATTATCCGGAAATAAGTCATGTAATCTGTCAAATTCATCTTTTGTGATTTTTCTAAATATATAATTCATTTTATCTTCGATATCCATTGTTATAAATTCTTTAGGTTTCTGATCCTATTGTACCACAATACCTTTAATACTGATAGAAATAAATTGTGGCAGTTCTGTTTTTAATTCAACTTCTCCTTTCTCCAGCAGACTTTTCACCTGACTTCGGGACAAGCCCAGGGCCTCCGCAATTTGCTTTTCCGGACGAATTTTCAACCTATAAGGATTACTTATTGTAACCTCAATTTGCTCTCCGAAGTCACTGCTTTCCATACTTTCATGCAACTTAACAAAGTCGCAATTTAATCTGTCAAAATCAATGATCGCTTTGTTTTTCAGAAATAACTGCATATTTTTGCCATACATTTCTGCAAGATGTTCGTTATTGTCCAAAAAACGCTGATATTCTTCCTTGGGTACAGAAGAAGCTTTCTTCCGCTCATAAATCGCGAGATTGAGGGTATGCTTACATTCCTCACATTGATAAATCAGCCAGATATCCAGTTTATTACCATTGGCATTGACACGAAACTTTTTTGTGTTTTTATAATGTGTCTTTCTGCCGCATTTGGGGCAGCTTCTGATAACCCAAAATGAATCTTTCAGAATAATTTCATATTCAATTTTCTTTAAATAGCTCATTTGCCAGCTATCAAAATTGTTGCGCCGTCAGGATTGTCCAAGACTTTTTCAATCACAAAACCAACGTTTTGCAATAATTCTCTTTCATGCTCCAAGGTCAGCGGAATATCAAAATGAACGAAACAATCATCTGGTATTGCAAACTGCTCTCTCCTTTTTAAGTAAACACTACGCAAAAGCTCTTCTTCCTCATCACAACAGGCAATGTAATCTCCCAAAACAAACACACCGCCACGTTTTAGACCATTATAGACTTTCTGGTACAGTTCCTTTTTGCGTTCCGGTAGAAAATGATGCAGGCTTTCAAAAGAAATGACAGCGTCCCACTTATCGTATCCAAAATCATACTTGAAATAATCCTGACATACTATGATAAGGTGTTTATCAGAATGCTTTTTCAGCAGTATATCCAGCATACTTTGACATAAATCTACACCGGTTACCTCTATGTCTGGATTTTTCTTCCAGATTTGGTCCAATTCCAAACCGGTTCCACACCCTAAGTCTAAAATTTTTTGACATTTTAAAGGCAGAACTTCAGCAAACATCTGATATGATTTCTCCCAGATTAACATATGTTCCTCATAATCATCCAAGCGCTTTGTGAAAAAGTCAGACATTTCCTCCAATGGAGAATCCGACGTATTCTGAAGCCATTGCTTTAAGTCATGTAAATATTTTTCCGTTGATTTCATACTGTTTTCTCCCATGATTTTTTATTCTCCTTTCGTAAAAGTGGAAATATCATAAATTCAATTCTTCATTAGTTCATATATATTACTCATTTCTTCTCTTTCATCATATAAATCCTGATACGGTTTCGTTTCAACCACAGAGAAACCTGCCCCTTCCAGGGTTTTGCAGGAAGCAATATTTTGAACATTAGCTGTAGCAACAAGTTTTTTCAAGTTATATTTTTCAAACAGATAGTCTACTAAACATCGCAGTGCTTCAGCAGCATATCTATTTCCGCGATAGTCTGCACCAATGAAATATGTAACGCCAACTTCCATAAAATCCTCATAATATGAACTCCCTACAGAACCAATAACCAGATGACTTGTTTTATCCTCTATAGCAAAGGCCAGATATTTATTATAAGGATTATCCTCGGTTTCTAATAGAATTGCTTCACTTATAAATTCACCCATCCATTTATGACATTCGCTGCAATCACCAAAAATTTCTGTCAAACTACCATCAGATGCCATCTCGATAAATGCTTTTTCGTCAGATGTGCGTATGCTTCTTATAATCAGTCTTTTAGTCTCTAAAAACATATCATGAATTCCTCCTGTAATTATAAAAATTGAGTTTTTATCAACTGCCTTTTTCTTTGTGGTTAAGATAACACACATTAATACTACATTCCACCTCACACATTTTTATAAAAAAATATGAGCCGACACTAAGTATCAGCTCAAATTTTTATTCACTCATTATTTAAGAATACATTTGCATTCTTAGGATACGCTGTATGCTCTTCTCAGAAAGATAATATTTAATGGCCAATTCCGAAACATTGCTCCCTGCAAGATAATCCTTGTAAATTTGTTGGTTACGCTCGGAAAGCTCCTGCTTAATTTGTGTGCTTGCTCCCCATGCCTGTCTATGTGACACCTTACGCGGGATATAAATATTTTCTCCGTCAACATACTGCTGTATCAACTCTATTACCTCGATAGGCAGAATTTCTTCTGCTCTTATATAGCCCATATTTGCCTCCTAAAACTAATATTTTTTAGGAATAGCATTGGCTATAACAATTTTATTAACATAAAAATGATCTGTCAAACGCAGTATCCGTTGTTTTTATTGCAATAGCCAGTGCTATGCAAACATAACATATCTTCTCATATACAAATCCCCTTTCAAAATTTCTAGTTGATCATAAGAAAATCGGTAAAAAAGAACCATGATCGCTCACGGTTCTTTCAACATTACTTCTCCGGATGTTCATAATAGAAAGAATTTTTCCTATCAAATCCCATATCTCTGTAATTAATAATCTGCTCTGTACTTCCAATAAAAAGAATTCCTCCCGGAGCAAGAGAATGATAAAATTTCCGAAATACTTCATCCTTTGCTTCCTCGGTAAAATAAATAAGCACATTACGGCAGACTATCATATGATAATCTTTCGGATAGTTACTTTCAAGCAAATTATGTTCCTTAAACTCAACTCTCGATTTGATTTCATCGGAGATCTGGTAAGAAAGTCCAACCTTCGTAAAATATTTCTTTTTCAGGTCTTCTGGAACCGCTGCAACACTCTTTTCATTGTACAGTCCCACCTTTGCTTTCGCTATCACCTGCTTATCAATATCCGTAGCAACAATATGAATCATATTCAATGGAATATGTCTTGACAATGCCATCACAAGAGAATATGGTTCATCACCGGTAGAACACGCTGCACTCCAAACCTTCAAATTCTTTCCGAATCTGCTAATTAACTGCGGAATGATCTGCTTGTCCATCACCTGCCACTGCTCCGGATTTCTGTAAAATTCAGAAACATTGATCGTCAGATAATTGACAAACTCCTCAAACCTTGCCTTATCAGTCTTAAGCACCTGCACGTATGCATCATATCCTACGATACTATTTTTCGTTATCAGCGCATCGATCCTACGCTTCATCTGACGCTCTTTGTAAGCATTCAGATCTATCTTGGTGAGCTGGAAAACTGCACCTTTAAACCATTCATAATCATAAGTCATATTCAGCCATCCTGACTATAGTTTTATTCCTCTGCCCCTTTTTCCTCTTCTGCGGAAATTACAGCATCAATGTCAACAGATACTACATCTGCATCCTCCTCTGCCTCTTGCTCGTCCGCTTCCGGTTCCGGTGCCATCATTGCCTTAATACTCAGACTGATCTTCTTGTCTTCGCTATTAAAATCAACAACCTTTGCTGTTACCTCATCACCAGTTTTAAGTACATCAGCAGGTTTCTCAATGTGCTCCTTGGAAATCTGTGAAACATGAAGCAGTGCATCTACACCCGGCTCCAACTCAATGAAAGCTCCAAAGTCTGTCATTCTTGCTACTTTACCGGTAACCTCATTGCCTACTGCATACTTAGACTCTGCATTTTTCCAAGGATTTGCATCCTCAAACTTAAGGCTGAGTGCAATCTTGGTTCCTGAAATTTCTTTGATAAAGGACTTTACTTTATCCCCTACCTTAAATACCTTTTTGGGATTTTCAACTCTTCCCCATGACATTTCTGAAATATGTAGAAGTCCGTCTGCTCCTCCGATATCAATAAATGCTCCGAAATCCGTCACATTCTTAACTACACCCTCTACCACATCGCCTACCTGGATGCTTTCTAAAAGCTTCTTCTGCATTTCAACCTTTTCTGCAACTAAAAGCTGCTTGCGGTCTCCAATATATCTTCTTCTCTTAGGATTATATTCACTGATTACAAACTGAATTTCCTGTCCTGCATACTTGGTCAGATCCTTCTCATAAGAATCCGATACAAGACTTGCCGGTATGAAAATTCTTACTTCATCAATAATAACACTTAATCCACCGTCAAGAACCTGTGCAACCTTAGCGGTAAGAATCTCTTTGTTATTAAAAGCTTCTTCGATTTTCTTGTTGCCACGGTCAGCAGCCAGTCTCTTGTATGTAAGAATAACTTGTCCTTCGCCATCGTTTACCTTAAGGACTTTTACTTCCATCGTATCACCTGGCTTTACCACCTTTGTAAGATCCACACCCGGCTCATTGGTATATTCATTTCTGGTCAAAATACCATCTGACTTATAGCCAATGTTAAGAATGATCTCTTCAGGCTTGACATCAATGACTGTACCCTCAACTACCTCTCCTGTATGTATTGTCTTTAATGATTCTTCCAACATTTGTTCAAAAGTTAATTCGGACATAATTTTGAACCTCCTCGATAATATTGTTGGGGGTGGAAGCCCCCGCAGTAATACCCACCAGAGTAGCAGTTTTAGGTAGTTCTAAATGCAAGTCATCCAGTGTCTGTATAAAATAAGTGGCCTTACATTTCTCACGACAGATCTCAAACAATTTCTGCGTATTGGAGCTGTGTCTGCCACCTATTACAATCATCGCATCAACCTTCTGTGCGATCTCACCAGCTTCCTTCTGTCGTTCCTCCGTTGCATTACAGATAGTATTTACAACATTAACATTGTAACCTCTTTTTTTAAAAATTTCAACTAATTCTTTAAATTTGTTGTAGTTAAATGTCGTCTGAGATACAATACAGAGCGATTCTCCTGCATCCAGCGTAAACTTCTGCGCTTCTTCCACCGACTCTATAACTGCCGCCGGAGTACTTGACCAGCCTCTGGTTCCCTCTACCTCCGGATGTCCAGCATTGCCGATAATGACTATTTTTTTCCCTTGTTGGCTTTCCTTTTCCACGATTTGATGAATCCGTTTCACAAAGGGACAGGTTGCGTCAATACAAGTAAGACCGTTCTTCTCAATCAGTTCATAAATTCTCCGGGACACCCCATGTGAGCAGATAACCAGGGTTCCTTTTGTCAACCCTTGTAGTTCTTCCTCGCCTTCGATTACCCGTACCCCTTTCATTTCCAGGTCCTTTACGACCTCTTCATTATGAATAATCGGTCCATATGTATATATTTTCTCTTTTTTACCAAGCTGCTCATATACTTTTTCAACCGCACGCTTTACGCCAAAACAGAATCCGGTACTTTCTGCAAGCAGAACTTCCATTGTAAAACCATCCCTTTCTTAATCCGTCTATTGCTGATTCTCTTTGCATAAACCTAAAATAGCTTCTACTGCCTCATCAATGGTCATATCGGAAGAATCGACCAAAACCGCATCTTCCGCCTGCTTAAGCGGTGAAATTTCTCTGGTCATATCCTGTCGGTCTCTAATCTCAATGTCCTTTGCAATCTGTTCAAGATCACAGCTTACTCCTTTTTCCGACAATTCAAGATATCTTCTCTTTGCTCTTACCTCCACACTGGCTGTAAGATATATTTTCACATCTGCATCCGGCAGTACACAGGTTCCGATATCCCTGCCATCCATCACTACATCATTGGTGCTGGCAAGCTCTTTTTGAAGCAATGTAAGCCGCTCTCTTATCTTCGGATATTTGCTGACATCGGAAGTCATTTGACTCACTTCTTCCGTCCGAATCACGCCGTTTACATTTTCTCCGTTTAACAAAACAATCTGCTCTCCATTTTCGTAACTGATAGAGATTCGGGCGCCTTCACACTCTCTTTCCACAGCCTCTTGATCCCCAGAGTTAACTCCCTGTTTTAAAAGATAGTATGCCATAGCTCTGTACATAGCTCCAGTATCCACATAGATCACTTCTTTTTCCTTTGCCACTCTTTTGGCTATGGTACTTTTTCCAGCTCCAGCCGGTCCATCTATTGCAATTTGAAAACTCATTTTTCTTCTCTCTCCTTTTTTTGTGCTGCACTTATTCCTGCCAAATATCCGGTAGACCATGCAATCTGAAGATTAAAACCTCCGGTTACCGCATCCAGATCAAGCACTTCCCCAGCAAAATAGAGTCCTTGAACAAGCTTAGATTCCATAGTGGAAGGATTGACTTCTTTAACATTCACGCCTCCCTGGGTAATGATGGCTTCTGCAAACCCTCTTGTTCCCGTAACCGTAAGTTCCAGTCCCTTCAGGAGCTCCGTAAGCCGGCTCCGTTCCTGTTTTGTCACCTCATTGATCTTCTTTTCCGGTGCAATCCCTGATAATTCCACAATAACAGGTATTAGCTTTGCAGGCAGTAGCCCATCCAGTGCATTTTTAAACTGACGATTTCTGCTTTCCTCAAAATCCCTTACAAGCCGTTTATCAAGCTGTTCTATTGTAAGTGCCGGTTTCAGATCGATGCATAGCCGTACCGGCATATTATCATATTTTTTAACATAATAACTGCTGGCGCTTAAGATCAGCGGTCCGCTGACTCCGAAGTGGGTAAACAACATTTCCCCAAACCCATCGTAGATTTTCTTTTTGTCCTTTAGAAGTGCAATGGAAACATTGCGAAGCGATAATCCCTGTAAGTGTTTACACCATTCCTCCTTCACGGTAAACGGTACCAATGCCGGATGGACATCCCTGATTGTATGTCCTGCCTGCTTAGCAAACCGGTATCCGTCACCAGTTGAACCTGTAGATTCATAAGATTTTCCTCCGGAAGCAACAATAACCGCATCCGCAACAAGTTCACATCCATCTGCAAGCCGAACTCCCCGGATTCTTTTATTATTCCTATCAAAAAAAAGACTTTCCGCAGGCGTTTTCAGCAAAACCTTTACCTGTTTCTTTTCCATCTGCCTGTTTAATGCCGCAATCACATCAGAGGAATGATCAGATACCGGAAAAACACGCTCTCCCCGTTCCGTTTTCAACCTGCATCCTGCCTCTTCAAAAAAATTCATCACTCCCTGATTGTCCATCTGATAAAAGGCACTGTATAAAAATTTCCCATTGCTGATCACATGATTAAAAAAATCCTCAGAAGCACAGGCATTTGTCAGATTACATCTGCCTTTTCCGGTAATGTATATTTTCTTTCCGGTCTTCTCGTTCTTCTCAAGCAGCGTTACCTCTCCTCCGGTCAGAGCCGCACCGATTGCTGCCATCATTCCGGCGGCCCCTCCTCCGATCACTATGACTTTTCTGCTCATGATTCCTCTTTCCGCATCAACGGATAATTCAACATCGGTTCTTCATCAATAAAATTGATCTCATCATTCAAATAAACCTGATAGTTATTCCAAACCTCTTCCAACGTCTCTAAATTCTTCTTGACCTCTTCCGGCGCCTTTAAGCAAAGTGCCACCACCAGTGCATTGATCAGACTTAAAGGCGCTACCAGCGAGTCAACGATGGAAACCATATCACTTCTTGCCAGCAGGTTACAAGAAGAATAAAGATTCATCGGTGAGTGAATACTATCCGTAACCGTAATTACCTTTGCATTTCTGTCATTAGCGAACTCCATTGCCTTCAATGTTCGCATGGAATACCTGGGGAAACTGATTCCTATGATAGCATCCCTGTCTCCGATCCGAATCATCTGTTCAAACATTTCTGTCACGCTGGTCGTTTTTAAAAGAACTATATTTCCTCTGATCATATTCAGATAAAAATGAAGGAAATCAGCCAACGGTTCACAGCTTCTCACTCCAACCAGATAAACGGTCTCTGCCTCAAGAATAATATCCACTGCTGCTTCAAATGCAACCGCATCCAGACTCACCAGGGTATCCTGTATCTTTTCGATATCTGCATTTAAAACCGAACTCAATATTTCAGACTGGGTGCTCTTGCCATACTTGGTTCCAATCTTCTGCACCGTATTTAACTTATTCTTGACCCAGCTTTCCAACTCTTTTTGAAATTCCGGATACCCGTCATAACCAAGTGCCGATGCAAAACGAACAACCGTAGATTCACTAACCCCTACGGTTTCTCCGAGTTTTGCCGCTGTCATGAACACTGCCTGTTCATAATAATCCGAAATATAGGAGGCAATTGCCTTATGCCCTTTGCTCATTTTCATGAACTTTTCATTCATTCTGGTTATAATGTCATATTCCTGCTGCTCCATCTTACTTCCCTATTCTCCTTACTTAAGCGCCTTGTAGGAATCCTTCAAAAGCTGTATTGTTTCGCTCTCTGACAAATCATAATCCCCTGTAAGCGCCATACATGCCGCTCCATGAATAAATATCCACATTTTCATAAACAATTCACTCGCATTTTCACAGCCCTGCCCGGCAGCAGCCTGGATTTCCCTACTCACATTGCCTCTGCTCCCATTTACAAGATCATACATGCTCCTGCCGAAACGCTCTGACGACAAAAACACAAACTCAAACAATTTTTTGTGTTCTCCTGCAAATTTAATATAAGCATAACCAAGATTTACAAACGGAGTTACCGTCTGCCTCGGGAATCCGGCATAATAATCCTGAAAGAACTCGCACGCACGCGTAAAAAGCTCTTCCGTCAATTCCTCCATATTCTTATATATCCGAAAAATAGGCTGAGTGGAGCAGTTCGCCTTAGCTGCCAGCTTCCGCGCAGTTACCTGCTCTATTCCTTCTTCCTGCAGGATAGCAAACGCCGCATTTATAATATCCTGCTTTGTGATCATCTCTTTTCTTGCCATGACACCACCATACCATCCCTTCTTTAGTATAACATATGTTATTATTCTACTATGAAAGTGGAGTGTTGTCAATTACTTTGACTACATGGAAATGCAAATAAATTAACGTTTAGTTAGTTTTCAAAGAGAAATGAAAAACCGGCAGTTTACACCACCGGTTCCTCTTCTTTCAATATGTAGTCCTTTAAATCCTTTATAAATTGTTCCCATGCCCCTTCATGCTCTACAAAATACAAAGGACACTTCTTTCCTCCCTCATCATAATGCCTGCGCATGTCATCCGGACTCAGGTTATATTCATTGAGCAGCCATGCACTAAGCCTGATCAGAGATTGATACGTTGCATACGTAAATTCTCCGTCAGCATCCTTATAGCAGCATTCAATAGAAACAGAGTCATAATTCCTCCCCACCACAGCATAAGCAATTTCATCTAAGGGAACACACTGCACGATTTCTCCCTCGTAGCCTATGATAAAATGTGCGCTTGCCGAAGTTTCACCGGTAATTCCCAGATTTTCAAAATAACTTCTGTTTTGTGCTGCGCTTGTCCCCTTATTTGCTGTATAATGAACAAAAATATTATGAACGCTTTCCAGCTTCTCTCCTGGTCTTGAATAAGGATTTAATGTCAAAAAATCTTCTGTCATCAAAGGTTTTTGTGATTTATTTTTTTCAATCATCCGGACCACTTCTTTTTCTTCTGGAGTAACAATATTCGTATCCTTCGAAGGAGCTTTCAATGATCGGATAAACTGATATAAAAGCAGGCACAACAATACAATAAAAGCCGTCTCGCATAACAGAATAATTCCCTTTACGATTCTGCGCTGTCTTTGACGTTTCTTTTTCAGTAAGATCCTCTGCCTCCGGCGTTCAATCTCTTCAGGTGTACGCCGGACTCTCTGTTGGTTTACCTGTCTTGCTGCTGGCCTGTTTGCACGTACAGTGCTTCCGCTAACATAATTTCTGTTCCTGGAAGTTCTTCTCTCCTCTCCATGCTGTGAAACATCAATAAACTCCAACTCCATCCCACTTCAACCCCTATAAATGAACTTTCTTGTAGAATTTTATCAGATTTTCGTTGGAGATATATGAATAATTCCTTAATTTTTGTTAAGAGTTTCCTCTGATATCCAATACACTATTTTTTTCGGCAACATAGCCTTCTATTACATGAATTCCTTTTGAACCCTTATCTCCCATAATTCTCTTTAGTATCACTTGAATGGCAGTTCGAGCCATATGTTCCATATCCACTCCATAAGTAGTAATTTCCACATCACAAAGTCCGGGATACAGAAAATCATCGTATCCGACCACCGAAATATCCTCCGGCACCTGATATCCCTTCTCGTGAAGACTGCGGATCAGTTTTGATGCTGTAAGATCACAATTACAAACAAATGCTGTGGGCATCTCCATTGGAAGAGTTATCTTCTCATAGCCGTTTCTCGCCTGCTCTCTATCTGGAATGATCCACTCTTCTCTGACCTTCTCTCCATGCTCGATCATTGCTTTTTCATAACCCATAAATCGGTCTGTAATACTTTTGGTGCTAAACAAAGTTCCTACAAATCCGATCCTGCTGTGCCCTTTTTCAAACAAATAATTTGTAATCGCATAGGACCCATAAAAACTGTTGGAAACAACGCTGTCCTCATGAACACAGTTATCATAAAAGTCCACGTATACAATCGGAATATTTTCTTCCATTGTAAGCATTTTCAAATAATCACTTCCCATGTTTCCCAAAACAAGAAGCCCGTCGATCTTTCTTTCCCGAATCAATCTGGGAAGCTCCAACTTTTTTTCGTCTTCACTGGAAATGATCTCCAACATAACAAAGCAGTTCTTATGAACAGCACTGGTACTAAGTGACTGATATAATTTCCAGTAGAAGGTGGCATATTTCTCAGTATAGTATTCCGCAAGAATCACGCCGATATTATAGCTCTTACCTAATTCATCTCTTTCCGCTCCCGGTGCAACATATCCCATTTCAACAGCCAGCTTTTTAATCTTATTCCGCATAGCCTCACTGACACCAGGTTTTCCTGATAACGCCTTGGAAATTGTCATGGTACTGACTCCAAGTTTTTCCGCTATGTCCTGCATTTTAACTGCTTTCGCCATTTTGCCTCACCCTCTGCTGATAATACCACTTTCCTATAATTTGTTACGATTGGAGGTGATTATTTCAAATCCACAACTGCCCTTCCACTTCTATTTTTCTTTCCGTTTTACGCGTTTTCGGTTATTTCTGTCCTGATACAACTCTACTCCCTCTGTGCTCTGCACAAACTTGGAAAACTGGCTGTATCCAAAATCCTTTACATTAAAACTACTGTATTTATTGTATACCAGGTTGCTTAGCTCACTGATGCCGATTCCCTTGGCGCCGGTTTTATAAATTGCTTCTTTCACATAGCTTCTAATCTCCTCCTGAGACTGTTCGTTATCCCGCAGGGAAATGGTGATCACATTCTGATTTTTCTCAAGTAAAAACAATCCCGCATCTTCCACGAACTTAGAAAGAAGACTGTAACCGTAATTTCTCACGTCAAAATCTGGATACATATTCACAAGCCGATTTCCCACTGCTGCAAGCTCTACGCTCTTTCCTTTATTTGCATTCTCATTAATAATATTAGTTATCGCATTATAAACTACTTCTCTTCCAATAGTATTATCTTTGTTATCCTGATGTTCTGTATCCTCATCCTGATTACTGAGATTTTCCAAATTAATAAATCTTGTACATGCCACACGAAAAGACCGAGGAGTTTTCTCCTCCCCCATTCCGATCACTTCCATGCCAGATTCTCGAAGACGACTGGCAAGTCTGGTAAAATCGCTGTCACTGGAAACGATGCAAAACCCATCCACACTTCCCGTATACAAAATATCCATAGCATCAATGATCAATGTAGAATCTGTGGCATTTTTCCCCACCGTATTGCTAAACTGCTGTACCGGAATTACCGAATTTTCCAGAAGCTCTCCCTTCCATTTGTTTGCCTGTGTACTGGTCCAGTCACCATATATTCTCTTGTAGGTTGTTATCCCGTAAGTTGACAATTCCTCCAAAATATCACTGATGTATTTTGCCGAGATATTATCTGCATCGATTAAAAGTGCAAAACGTTTATTTTCCATGTATACACCCCTTCCACTGGCCATGACCAGCCGATTTATTTAACAAAGGGCAGTCCTTTTGTTCCGGACTGCCCTTCCCTTAAGTCTTTCTTCAATTTATACTTTTGTCATTTTATACAGGATATGCAGCATTCTTGGTATCTGCCTGAGACATATCCACCTTTTCCTGCTGTGCCTGACGATATTTGAAGAAGTCGGTAGCCACCTGAGGGAACAATGCGTAGGACAATACGTCCTCATCCTGCTGCTTCCATTCCTTCATCTCAGCTTCCAGCTTATCCATCTCATTTTCAATAAGGTCTGCCGGACGACAGGTGATTCTCTTCTCACCCGGAATAACCTTGTCAATAACTTCCTGATTCATAGGCTTAACGGTCTGACCATACTCACCGCGGAGAACAGCCTTGGTCTCCTTGGTAGCCATCTTGTATCTCTCACCCATCAATACGTTAAATACAGCCTGTGTACCAACGATCTGTGAAGAAGGCGTAACAAGAGGCGGCTCACCAAGATCCTTTCTTACTGCAGGAATTTCTTTGAGCACATCATAATACTTATCTTCTGCGTTCTGCTCCTTAAGCTGGCTTACCATATTAGAAAGCATACCGCCGGGTACCTGATAAAGCAGTGTCTTGATATCTACACCCATAACCTTGGGATTCAGAAGACCGCTTGCAAGGCACTCATCTCTGTAAGGTCTGAAGTAATCAGCAATTTCAGCCAGAAGATTCTGATCATAACCGGTATCGTAAGGAGTACCCTTAAAGGTCTCAACCATAACCTCTGTAGCCGGCTGTGAAGTTCCCATAGCAAACGGAGAAATTGCACAGTCAATTACGTCTACTCCTGCTTCCACTGCCTTTAAGTAAGTCATGCTTGCTACACCGGATGTATAGTGTGTATGGAGCTGAATAGGAAGCTTGGTTGCGGATTTCATAGCGGAGATCATCTCAGATGCCTTATAAGGAACCAAAAGACCTGCCATATCCTTGATACAGATAGAATCTGCTCCCATCTCTTCAATCTTCTTTGCCATATCCATCCAATATTCCATGGTATATGCATCGCCTAATGTGTAGGAAAGAGCTACCTGTGCATGGCCTCTTCCTTCCTGCTTTTTGATCTTGTTAGTAGCATTAACTGCCGCCTGTAAGTTTCTAAGATCATTCAGACAGTCAAAAATACGAATGATATCAATACCATTTGCAATAGACTTCTCTACAAAGCTGTCCACAACATCATCTGCATAAGGTCTGTAACCTAAGATGTTCTGACCTCTGAAAAGCATCTGAAGCTTGGTATTCTTGAATCCATCTCTTAATTTTCTCAGTCTCTCCCATGGATCTTCCTTTAAGAAACGAAGGGAAGCATCAAAGGTTGCACCACCCCAGCACTCTACTGCGTGATATCCGACTTTATCCATTTTTTCAACGATTGGAAGCATCTTCTCCGTGGGCATTCTTGTTGCGATCAGAGACTGATGAGCATCACGAAGAACGGTTTCCATGATTCCAACCGGTTTTTTAGCCTGTACTGCCATTTCTAATCCTCCTTGTTTTTCGAAGAAAAATGTCTGCCATGCCTGCATGGCGTTTGCCCTTGCAGGAGCAGAGGATTTATCCTCCTTGTTTTAAAATACTCCAAATACTGCCATAAAGGTACCTGCCGCTACGGCTGTACCGATAACACCTGCTACGTTAGGTCCCATCGCATGCATAAGCAGGAAGTTGGTGGGATCTGCCTGTGCACCAACCTTCTGGGAAACACGGGCTGCCATGGGAACTGCTGATACACCAGCAGAACCGATCAGCGGGTTAACCTTACCCTTGGTTGCAATACACATCAGCTTGCCGAACAATACGCCGGCTGCCGTACCAAATGCAAATGCAATCAAACCAAGAACAACAATCTTAATGGTATCCCAATTCAAAAATGCTTCCGCACTGGTTGTTGCGCCTACAGACGTACCAAGAAGGATAACCACAATATACATCAGTGCGTTGGAAGCTGTATCTGTAAGCTGTCTTACCACACCGGATTCTCTGAATAAGTTACCTAACATCAACATACCAACAAGGGGAGCTGTGGTAGGAAGAATCAGGCAGACTACAATCGTAACAATGATCGGGAAAAGAATTCTCTCTAATTTAGATACAGGACGAAGCTGGCCCATCTTAATCTTTCTTTCCTTCTCAGTAGTCAATAATTTCATAATAGGCGGCTGGATAATAGGCACCAGTGACATATAGGAATATGCTGCTACCGCAATCGGTCCAAGAAGCGCTGTCTGTCCCAGTTTTCCGGCAAGGAAAATGGAAGTAGGACCGTCTGCACCGCCGATAATGGAGATTGCTGCTGCTGCTTTATCATTAAAGCCCATCGCAATTGCCCCAAAATATGCTGCAAAAATACCAAACTGTGCCGCAGCACCCAGCAGAAAGCTCTTAGGGTTGGCAATCAGGGGACCAAAGTCCGTCATAGCGCCTACCCCCATAAAAATCAGGGAAGGCAGTATTGCCCATTCATCTAAGAGATAAAAATAATACAGTAAACCGCCGGTTCCGTTTGCGGAATTCTCTATGCTTATCATAATATCCGGATAGATATTAACCAGCAGCATACCAAATGCGATAGGCGTCAAAAGCAATGGTTCAAAGCCCTTGGCAATCGCAAGATAAAGAAATACACATGCCACAATGATCATCGCATAATTTCCAATTGTCAGATTAAAAAATGCTGTCTGATGAATCAGATTGGACAGTGTAGATACGATATAATCCATTTCTTTTACCTCCTGTTGTTTTCTCAGTAGTCACATGCGGAAGAAATGAGAATCCGCATGCTCCCTCACCGTCTTAGTTTAATGTTGCCAGTAATGCGCCTGCTTCAACAGGATCACCAACAGATACATCAATACTTGCCACGGTACCGTCCTGAGGTGCAACAACGGGGATTTCCATCTTCATAGCTTCAAGGATCACAACAGCGTCACCGGCTTTTACCGCCTGACCTACACTTGCCTCTACCTTAAATACCTTGCCTGCTGCTCCGGCCTCTACTCTCACGCTGCCTGCTCCGCCTGCTGCCTTCGGTGCTGCAGGTGCTGCTTTGGGAGCTGCCTTAGGCGCCGCCTTGGGAGCTGCGGGTGCCGGTGCTCCTGTGGACGCACCCTCTTCTACTACTACATCATATACGTTTCCATTTACGGTAATGGTATAATTTTTCATTACTAAAGTCCTCCTGTAATATTCATTTACATTTACTTATCTTTATTTTACACACCGGCTCTTCCGGCTGACTGCCACTTATTTCCGGCACGTCTGATACTCCTTACCACAAATCCATCTGTGGATGCAGCACCCTCGCTTGCCGCAATTGCTGCTGCAATAACGGCTACCAATTCCAGATCATCGGACAATTCCTCCTTCTCAACGATCTGCGATATGGTATTATTCACCGCTGAGGTCTTAGTCTCTGCGGCATTATTCTTTTTACTGAATTTTGCCTGTATCTTAGGTATCACACCAAACGCGGAAATAATAAGGCTGATCAGAATCAGTACAACAAATACGGTTCCCATACCAAGCAGAGTATTTAAACCTGCTTTCTTCATATTTTCGCCAAAGCTGTATATAACATTGGTGGAAATGTTGGTAATCGCTCCGTTTTCAACCATGATCTGCAATAATGCATCATGGGTTTCACCTTTTAATCTGGCTTCCAGTATACCTTCAGTAGGGTAGAATACACCGTTCATATTCATAGCTTCCACGGAATTTTCTGTAATTCCAGTCACTTCAATGAATCTTCCCATCTCCTCGACTGCATTCTTCCAGCCTTCCAATGCACTGGAATACATTGCTCCGTCTCCGCCGTTTTGCTCAACACTAAAAATAACGCTTTCTTCTGATTGGGTATTTACTATCTGACTCAGGGTCATGACCGTTCCGTCCACCAGCTCTCTCGCATCGGCATCCGGATAATAGGTTATCTCATCTTTATTCTCGGCTCCGCATGCGGTAAGTCCCATCATACAGATAATCATACCTAATACTAACAACCATTTTTTCATATTAAGTGATCATCCTTTCTAAACTGTTCCGTGTTTTTTGGCAGGACGGTCTTCCTTTTTGGTGAGCAGCATCTCAAATGCACCGATCACATATTTTCTGGTATCTTCCGGTGCAACGATCTGATCCACATAGCCTCTCTTTGCTGCACTGTCTGCACTAAGCTGAAGAGCTTCATACTCTTTTGCGCATGCATCGATGGCATCTGCTCCCTGTCCGTCACAAATAATCTTGGCTGCAAGCTTTGCGTCCATGGTTCCGATCTGGGCATCAGGCCATGCAATAGTGATATCCGCACCGATTGCCTTGGAGTTCATTGTTACATAAGCGCTTCCAAATGCCTTTCCGATCACTACATTTACCTTAGGAACGGTAGCATTGGCAAATGCATATGTAAGCTTTGCAGCTGCCTTTGCAATTTTCTTTTCAGAACACTTGTCCGCCTTGAAACCTGTTACATTGGTAAGAGAAAGAACAGGAATATTAAATGCATCACAGAAATTAATAAAATCTGCTGCCTTATCACAACCTGCAGGAGTCAGTACGGCATCAAACTTCTCAGAAATCTTTCCGTCCTCACCATATACTTCGCTGCGGTTCGCAACTGCGCCCACCGTTACTCCATTCAATTTAATGAATGCAGTGACCATATCCTTTGCATAACCTTCCTTGATCTCATATACCACGCCGTTATCTGCAAGCTGTGATAATGCAATGGAAGTATCTCCCACACAGCCAGCGATCTGCGCACATGCACGGTTGATATCATCCATACAATCTTCAAAAGGCATATCATCTTCATTATTTGCTGGAATCAACATTACAAGATCTCTGATCTTTGCAAGAAGCTCTGCTTCACCGCCTACAACATCTACGATACCGGCTTCTTCACTCTGGAAGGAAGCTGCAGAAGTATCGCATCTGCTGATCTCGTTTCCATCAAGCGCATTGGGTGCATTGACAAAAAGCTTTGCCTTGGTTCCTTCCATAAAAGTAAAGTCTGTTAAAGTAGGAATTAGAGCAAGCCCGCCACCACAGCTACCAAAAATTGCTGTGATCTGAGGAATAACCCCCGAACTTAACACCTGTTTCTGATAAATTTCGCCGAAACCATTCAATGCATCGGTCGCCTCCTGCAGTCTCAAACCGGCAGACTCAATCAATCCGATTACCGGTGCGCCTGTTTTCAGTGCCAAATCATAGAGACCGGCGATCTTCTTTGCATGCATCTCACCCACGCTGCCGTTTAACACGGACACATCCTGGCTGTATACATACACAAGATTTCCGCCAATAACTCCATAACCGGTAATTACACCATCAGAAGGAGTGTCGGTCTGTTTCAAATTAAAGTCAGTGCTTCTTGCAGTAACGCGTGCACCAATTTCAACGAAACTGTTTTCATCGAGCAAAGCTGCTATTCTTTGACTCGCTTGTGAAGTAGTACTCATGTTTTTCAGCCCTCCATTTTATATTAAATAAATAATAACTTTGTTCACGGGGCATAGTATCCCCATAATTTGTCTATAGAAGTATAACACAAATGTACAAAATCGCATAGAACAAATTGAAAAAATTTAATTTTCTTTTTAAAAAAACATATATATTTAATAAACAATATCTTTTCCGAAAGTGCCTATGAAATATTCCAAACCACTCCTGGCCCTGCTGTCAGGGCTATCACTGCTTCTTGTGCTTTTATCCCGGCTGGCATCTTTCCTCTCTTATGCCGAAACCAAAAACAATGATGAACTGAAGCTGTACGCACAATCTGCCGTGCTGATGGACGCAGATTCTGGCCGCATACTGTATCAAAAAGACGGCGACAAAATACTTCCCATGGCCAGCACCACCAAAATAATGACCTGTATCCTGGCGCTGGAACTTGGAAATCCAAATGACTATGCTATGGCCTCCGCTTATGCAGCCAGTATGCCCAAAGTAAAGCTTTACGTAAAATCCGGAGAATATTTCAAGTTGAATGATCTGCTCTATTCTCTGATGCTGGAATCTCATAACGATGCCGCAGTCGTCATTGCCGAACATATTGCCGGGAACACACAGCGCTTTGCCGATATGATGAATCAAAAAGCAAGAGATATCGGCTGCTTTCAAACTTATTTTATTACACCCAACGGCCTGGATGCCACAGCCACGGCAGCAGATGGCAGTGTTAAAATACACTCAACCACTGCATCCGACCTGGCACGAATTATGTCCTACTGCATTATGGATTCCCCCAAAAAGGAAGAATTTCTGAAAATAACCAGAACGCCATCGTATTCCTTCGGAAGCTATCAGGAAAAAGATGGTGAATACATATCCAGCGGCAGATCCTTTTCCTGTAACAACCACAATGCTTTTCTGAACATGATGAACGGCGCCCTTTCCGGAAAAACAGGCTTTACCGGTAACGCCGGATACTGTTATGTGGGAGCTCTCAGAGACGGGGAACGTACCTTTGTTGTAGCTCTGCTTGCCTGCGGCTGGCCAAATAACAAAACCTATAAGTGGAGCGACACCAAAACTTTAATGAACTACGGTATGGAAAATTATGAATTCCATCGTATTGAAGAGGTCCTATATGATTCCTCCGACTTAAAACCGATTCCGGTTCTTGGCGGGCAGACTGACAATTTTGATCTTCCTGTATATACAGATGTGGAAATCCGTCGTGGCGATAATTTTTCCGATTCCCGCGTTCAAACCGGTCTACTATTAAAAAAGGAGGAAAAAATTCAGGTGGAGGTCAAGATGGAAAAAGAACTTACTGCTCCCGTCTCCTCTGGCAGCGAAGTGGGACGTATCCGCTATCTGGTAGACGGTCAACCTTATCGGGTAGAATATATATTAACCACCCAGAATATACCGGCAATCAACTATTCCTGGTGTTTTTGGCAGGTTTTAAAGCGCTATGGTCTCTATCACAATTTTCCATGACGACATATTCTGAACAAACCAAATTTCTTCTACAGTCTCCTGCCACATACATAGAGAGGGCTTATCGCCCTCTCTTAAATATCAAGCTGTACTCCTGCCTCCTGCTCCGCCTGAAGCTTAAATTCTTCGATCTGTACCGCTGACAGCTCCGGAAGCTCATCCAATGACTTTACTCCAAAGCTTCGCAAAAACTCTTCTGTGGTTCCGAATAAAAGTGGACGTCCGGGAGCATCCATTCTGCCCACTTCTCCAATAAGTCCGAATTCCACTAACCTATTCACCGCATGATCACAGCTCACACCTCTGATCTTCTCAATTTCCGCTCTGGTGATCGGCTGCTTATAGGCAATAATGGATAACGTTTCTAAAAGCGTGTCCGTAAGCACATATTTTCGGGGCGTTTTGGCTATCTTTATTAAATACTCATACATTTCCGCTCTGGTACACATTTGAAAAGAATCCTCAATCTCCATCAATGTGATTCCGCATTCCTTCTGCTCGTATTCTTCCTTAAGCTCCAGAAGAAGCTCCCTTGTAGTCGTTTTATCTTCCTCAATCACTGACGCAAGTCTCTCAACTTCCACGGACTCTCCCATTGTAAAGAGAATTGCCTCAAGAATTGATTTGCTCTTTTGTCTGTCCAACGTTTATCCCCCGTTCATTTGAAGTAATTATGATGTCTTCAAAGGTATCTTCCTGAACAATGGAAATTTTTCCCACCTTCATCAGCTCTAATATAACCAAAAAGGTTACAATAATTTCCATTTTGCTCCTTTGTTTTTCCAAAAGCTCACGAAAGCTGAAGGTATGATGAGTCATGATATAATCCTCCACATAGGTCGTTTTGAGATCCATATCAATTTCATCCTTTTCAATCCTTCCGAAGGTACTTCTCACCGGATCAATCTTATCCTCCTGCCTGCGCATAACCATTTTGAAAAGCTCCTGAAGCTTTCCGAGATCTGCATCTCCAAGCAGCTCTTCCAGATTTACCGGTGGTTTATAGTCCTCGATTTCTTTTGGAAGCGTTTTCTCTTTAAATAGCGTTCTGGCTGCATCCACTTGCCTGTCCTTCAATTCATAAGACATATACTTGTACATCTTATATTCCAGCAGCTTCTGCACCAGTTCTGCCCTTGGATCTTCTTCTTCTCCTTCTTCATTTATCTCTTTTGGAAGAAGCATTTTACATTTGATATCCAAAAGCGTCGCTGCCATGACCAGAAACTCACTCATCACGTTCATATCCTCGGTTTCCATGGCCTTAATATAGTCCAGATACTGCTCCGTAATCTCGACGATAGGAATATCATAAATATCTACTTTATTTTTTTCTATTAAATGCAGGAGAAGATCAAGCGGTCCTTCAAAAACCTGCAGCTTCACTGACAATGCCATTTTAAGGCTCCTTTGCATACAAAAGGGTGCTTTTTGCCCTTCCGCCCATTTTACCATGTATTATTTTGACAGTCAAATCCCTTACCTGAGCGTCGACCGAAGCCGTATCGCCACCAGTTCCCCCGGATTAAAAATCCTGATAGGCAGCGTATGGGTACCCAGCCCCCTGCTTAAAACAAGGCGGGACTTTCCAGCTTCAAAAAAGCCTCCGTCATATTTGGGAAACAAACGCATTGCCGGGGAAATCACTCCTCCCAGAAACGGAAGTCTCATGAGGCCACCGTGTACATGTCCCGAGACTACCAGATCTGCTCCCCATGTCGCATAGTCCTCGAAATAATCTGGATTATGAGCAATCAATATACTGTATTCCGACGGATCGGGTCTGCCTAATATCTTTTCCAGATACCCCTTGTCCATCTCCTTCTTTTGAAATTTCCGATAATAATCCCTGTCCAATTCTAAACCATAAATTGCCAGTCCCCAACCCATAAGCGATGCTTTTTCATTGACCAGGTGCCGCACTCCCAACCTTTTGAGTTCTTTTGTAAAGATCTGATATACATTCCCGTACTCTTCTGGATAAAGAGCAGTTTTATGCTCATGATTTCCGTTGCCGTAGTAAACGGGATACCGCCCCGCAAGAGCCTCCATAAGCTTCAGCGCTTCTTTTGCTCCCTGCCCCTTTGATGCTGTATACATATCTCCCGCAATCAAAATAATGTCAGGACTAATTCTATCAATTGCCGTCACCAGTTTCCGGTTATTCTCTCCAAAAGATTTGTTATGCATATCCGAGAGAAGGACAATTTTCATGTCCTTCTCAAGGTTCTTTGCATTGCAGCTATATTCTCTTATTACAAAACGGTTACAGTCGATAGCCATGACTGCAAGAAAAAAAACTGCCAAAGCTCCCACTGCCAAAAGTATAATCATCAACATACTGTCCCTCTTTGATGTAAGTGATCCTCTAACATCTTATCACAAGTTTTAAAAACCGCAAAATATTTTCCAAACTTTTATCAGATAATCCTTATATCCGGCTTTTTCCACTGTTAAATCAGATAGAATTGACACACTTCCAATCCTTTTCCCCTCCATGGTATAGACTGCCTCGCCCAACGCATCTCCCCGCTTTATGGGAGCCTCTACCGACTCCGGCAGGGAAATCGTCTTCTCAATCTTTCCAAGGTCACTGCCCTTTATATCAAGATATCGGAACGGTTCCTTGTAGACCAGGGCTGTCTCATCCAGCACACCACCTTTTACCGGAAGTGTGGGAAGTCTTTCGGTATTGGGATCCTCATACAGTGCGCTGACACTGTATCCATAATCAAGAAGTGCCATTGCATCCCGAAAACGGGTCTTATTGCTTGGTGAACCCATGACAACACCTATCAGGTCAATATTGTCCTTACTTGCCGTTGCCGAAAGACAGTACAACGCTTTACTGGTTGATCCAGTTTTCAGTCCAGTAGTCCACTCATACATCTTAAGAAGCTTATTAGTGCTTGACAACGTAAATAATGAGCTTCCCTGTCTGGTCTCATGAGTGATATCCTCCATCCAGATTTTGGTGTAATCCAGCACTTGCGGATACTTAGTGATCAATTCCTTTGACATCAATGCCACATCCTTGGCAGAGGTGTAGTGATTATCGGATTCGCTAAGCCCACAGCAGTCCTCAAAATGCGTATTGGTCAGCCCCATATCCTCCGCACGCTGGTTCATCAGTGCAACGAACTCTGCCTCACTGCCGGCAATAAACTCCGCTGCCGCCACACTGGCATCATTTCCAGACGCAACAGCAATACACTTGATAATGGTTTCCAGAGTCTGTATCTCTCCCTCCTCCAGAAAAACCTGCGATCCTCCCATGGACTTTGCATAGGCGCTGGTCATCACCTCACTGTCAAGGCGTATCCTGCCGGTTCCTAAATGATCAAAAATCACCAGAAGTGTCATGATTTTGGTGATGCTTGCCGGACTTCTCCGCTGGTCCGCATCTTTTTCACATATAATCTGACCGGTAGAGGCCTCCATTAGTATGTAGGAAGGTGCTTCCACCTCCGGCATGGCCGACACCTTCATAGGCGTCATCAGCAAAAAAATAAAACATATCACATAGCACAGGGTAATTTTAAAAAATCTTTTCACGTTACTGCTCTCCCCTTATGTATTCTACTACTATGGATATGTTTTATTTTATTTTAAAATGCAAGTCCCTTTTAATACCATCTGGCTCTGAATGAATGATATGCCTCCACCAGTTTGTCTTTCTTCTCTCTCAGACTGATATGAAAGATATTCATAAGCTTAAACAGGTAATCAATGGTCACTAAAAGCAGTATAAGTTTACATGCTCGGATTCCCCACTGCCGATTGTACCTGTCCACAAAGTCAAGAATTCTCGAATGCAGGAAAGTAATGATAATAATTGCATAAAACCCCCATGCAATGGTACTTTCAAGACAAATAATCCCCTTATAATTGCAAGGTTTTTCATTATAATCCCACCATACTTCACCAAACAGCTTCAGCATCAGCTTCCCCACCAGAAATTCAAACGCAGTAGCCAATACTGCTCCTGCAAAATAAAGCGCAACCAGATTACTGCTAAGCGGATGCAGGATCAAATATCCCACTACACCGCCAAAACCATAAATCGGACAAAAGGGGCCCCTGCCAAATCCACGATTCGTCGGTCTTCTGTTACAAAAAGACATGTAAATAGATTCTACAACCCAGCCCATAATACTGTAAACAATAAATGCTGCTACTAAATGATAAATGTCTGTTCCAAAAAATTCTCTCGCCCACATAGCCTTTCTCCCTTACAAAAATCTATTCAAAAGCTATAACGTATTGCATCTCCATTTTGCTTCAATTATTTATAAAAAATTTCCGCTTTGACTTTAATGATTCACAGCGGTAAATTTCAAATTTAAACAAGAAAGTCCCTGAATAATTCAAACAGGGACTTTACCATGTACGCACATTAATTGTATTTACGTTTTCTTGCCGCTTCAGATTTCTTTTTACGTCTTACGCTGGGTTTCTCATAGTGCTCTCTCTTGCGAATTTCCTGCTGAATGCCAGCCTTCGCACAGCTTCTTTTGAAACGACGTAAAGCGCTGTCTAAAGTCTCGTTCTCTTTTACGATTACGTTTGACATCTTACACCCTGACCTCCCTTCAGTCCCTTCCTCGCATTTTCGACTGATTGGGTTTATTTGTGCATAATACTTACACGCGTAATGATATACACAACTGTAATTATACCACATAATTCCTGTCCGTCAATCAAAAAATTAGTTTTTTTAATTTTTGTTTAAACAATCTGCCCTTCAAGCACCTTTTTACTCTCCGCAATCGCCTCATCAATGCCAGCCGGATTTTTACCTCCTGCCTGAGCCATGCCAGGCCGGCCGCCGCCACCGCCGCCAACAAGCGCTGCAATTCCCTTGATCAGATTACCTGCATGGGCACCTTTCTTCTGGGCTTCATCGGTTGCCATAGCTACCATGTTAACCTTGCCGTCCTTATCGGAGATCAGGACAATCACGCCCTCCCCTAATTTAGCCTTAAGCTGGTCGCCTAAGTCTCTAAGGCCGTTCATATCCACACCGGATACCTTTGTGGCAAGAAGCTTAACGCCCTTTATCTCTGCCACCTGATCCATCACATCCCCTAAGGCCTCTTTGGCAGCCTTGCTCTTTAAAGATTCATTTTCACTCTGCAAAGCCTTTAAATCTGCCATCAGGTGGGTAAGCTTCGATGTAAGCTCTGCGGGCGCTGTCTTAACGATCTCTGCCGCTTCTTGAAGTCTTGTTTCCATGTCACCATAATATTTCAGTACACCGTTTCCGGTCAGGGCTTCAATTCTTCTTACTCCTGCCGCAACGCCGCTTTCGGATACAATCTTGAACAGTCTTACTTCTGCGGTATTTCCCACATGGGTACCACCGCAAAGTTCCGTTGAGAAATCGCCCATTTTTACTACACGGACTTCTTCTCCATATTTTTCTCCAAACAAAGCCATTGCACCTGTCTTTTTAGCTTCCTCAATGGACATAACCTGTGTCACCACCGGCAGTCCCAACGCAATCTGTTCATTTACAATCTGCTCTGTCTTTTCCAGCTCTTCCTTGGTCATTGCAGAAAAATGTCTAAAGTCAAACCGGAGCCTGTCTCCGTTTACAAAGGAACCTGCCTGCTCAACATGGGTTCCAAGAACCCTGCGGAGTGCCCCTTGAAGAAGGTGGGTGGCACTATGGTTTTTACAGGTATCACTGCGGTTTGCTTCATTTACCTGTAAGGTTGCCATATCCCCTGTTTTAAGTACTCCCTTTACTACTTTACCGACATGACCGATTCTGTCGCCAGGGAGCTTAACGGTATCTTCCACCTGAAATTCACTCTCACCGCAGGTAATGATTCCAGTATCCGCACATTGACCGCCCATAGTCGCATAAAAAGGCGTTTTATAGGTAATGAGCGTTCCTTCTTCTCCTTCGCTTAAGGAATCCTTCCATTCACTGCCGGTATTCATGGCCGCAATGCCGCTCTGGGCTGTTAGTGCATCATAACCCACAAATTCACTGATAATAGAAGAATCCAGACTATCATAAAGTCCCGCGTTTTCTACGGAAAGCTTTGCTGAGAAATTCTGATTATCCTTTGCCTTCTGTTTCTGTTCCTCCATAGCCTGGGCAAACCCTTCTTCATCCACCTTAAGTCCTTCTTCCTGCGCCATTTCCACAGTCAGTTCAATGGGGAAGCCAAAGGTATCATATAAATAAAATGCAGACTTACCGTCAATTTCACTTAAACTGGCTTTCTTCTTCATTTCTAGGATCTTACGGAATTCTTTTATGCCGTTTTCCACAGTGCTCTCAAAACGATTAATTTCTTTCTTAAGCTCTGTGATTACAAACTCTTTGTTCTCTTTCAAAAGAGGATAGCTTTCCGCATAAATTTCATCAATATAAATTTCCGCAATTTTTATAATATTTTCAGCACTCAGGTTCAACACCCGTCCATGTCTTACCGCCCGTCGGATCAGACGGCGCAGCACATATCCCGCACCCACATTGGAGGGTAAAAGCTTTGCCTCATCTCCAATCAGCATCACACTGGTACGAATATGATCTGCCAGGATTCTCATAGACCTTGTCAAATTCTCATCCTGCTCATATTTCGTTCCTGAAACCTTCTCAATATAGGCAATCACAGGAGAAAACAGATCAATTTGATAAACATCCCTGGTTCCGTTTAAGAATGCCAGAATACGCTCTAATCCCCATCCGGTATCTACATTTTTCTGTTTTAAAGGAGTCAGACTGCCATCATGATGCTTTTCATACTGCATAAAAACATCATTTCCTAATTCGGTATATTTTCCACAGTGACAACCCGGCCCGCAATCCGGACCACAATCCGGTCTGTCAGCCACATAGAACATCTCGCTGTCAGGACCGCAGGGACCATATTCCAATCCCCACCAGTTATCTTCTGCCGGCAGATAGTAAATATTTTCCTTCTTAAATCCGGAAGCAATACGGTACTGCGCGCCTTCCTCATCTCTGGGTGCGTTTTCATCCCCCGCAAAAACTGTCGCAGCAAGATGATCTGCATCAAACCCAAACACCTGCGTCAAAAGTTCAAAGCTCCACTTACAGCGCTCTTCTTTGAAATAATCTCCAAGACTCCAGCTTCCCATCATTTCAAAAAATGTCACATGGCTCTTATCACCTACAGAATCTATATCATTCGTGCGGACACACCCCTGCACGTTACACAGTCTCGTTCCCAGAGGATGCTTCTGACCCAGCAAATAAGGCATCAGCGGCTGCATTCCTGCCACATTAAAGAGAACCCCCGTAGAACCATCAGATACAAGTGAAACTGCTCCTACATCTACATGTCCACGGTCTATATAAAATTGCTTCCAAGTTTTTCTCAGTTCATCTGAAGTGAATTGTCTCATCTTAATCTCCATTCTTGCCGGCAGCCCGCAAATTTGGGCGCAAGCACAAATTTGTATGTGAAAAATTTATTTTTCACATTATCCTCTCCTCATTCTTCCTCATCAGCACTTTGCAGCTTAAAAAGCAAGCTTCTCCGCAAAATAAGCATCCAGGTCCGCAATTGCAATACGCTCCTGCTCCATGGAATCACGGAATCTTACTGTTACGCAGTTGTCCGTCTCAGAATCAAAGTCATAAGTCACGCAGAAAGGTGTTCCGATCTCATCCTGACGGCGGTATCTCTTACCGATATTGCCTCTGTCATCAAATTCACAGTTATATTTCTTGGAAAGCTGAGTAAAGATCTTCTCAGCACCCTCATTCAGCTTCTTGGAAAGAGGAAGCACACCAATCTTAACCGGTGCCAACGCCGGATGGAAATGAAGCACAGTCCGCACATCTCCCTCACCGATTACTTCCTCGTCGTAAGCACCACAGAGAACTGCAAGGAATAATCTCTCCACACCCAAAGAAGGTTCGATAACATAAGGAATATATTTTTCACGCTTCTCATCATCAAAATAACTCAGATCCTGTCCGGACACATTCTGATGTTGGGTCAGGTCATAGTTGGTTCTGTCCGCAATGCCCCAAAGCTCGCCCCAGCCAAATGGGAACAGGAACTCAATATCGGTTGTTGCCTTGGAATAGAAGGATAACTCCTCCGGATCATGGTCACGGACACGCATCTCTTCTTCTTTCATGCCAAGGCTCTTTAAAAAGTCGATACAATACTGTTTCCAGTATGCAAACCATTCCAGATCCGTATCAGGCTCGCAGAAAAATTCCATTTCCATCTGCTCAAATTCCCTCACGCGGAAAATGAAATTGCCCGGTGTGATCTCATTTCTAAAGGACTTACCTATCTGACAGATACCGAACGGAATTTTCTTGCGGGAAGTCCTCTGTACATTCTTAAAGTTAACAAAAATCCCCTGTGCGGTCTCTGGTCTTAAGTACACCGTGTTCTTAGCATCCTCCGTAACACCCTGGAAGGTCTTGAACATCAGGTTGAATTGACGGATATCCGTAAAATTATGTTTTCCGCAGGTGGGGCAAGGAATTTGATTTTCATCAATGAAATTCTTCATTTGTTCCTGGCTCCAGCCGTCTACCGAAGATTCCAGTGTGATTCCCTTTTCTGCCACATAATCCTCAATAATCTTATCTGCCCGAAACCGTTCATGACACTCTCTACAGTCCATCAGAGGATCAGAAAAGCTTCCCAAATGTCCGGATGCTACCCACGTCTGAGGATTCATCAAAATAGCACAGTCAACGCCAACATTGTAAGGACTTTCCATTACAAATTTCTGCCACCATGCCTTTTTAATATTATTTTTCAGTTCCACACCAAGATTACCAAAGTCCCATGTATTGGCAAGTCCCCCATATATTTCGGAGCCGGGATATACGAATCCTCTTGACTTTGCCAATGCTACGATTTTTTCCATTGTTTTTTCCATGACACACATACCTTTCGTTCTTCTTTATTGTTAAATATTTTTGTTTCCATAGGTTCTGCCAACATCTGCTGCCAGACGCTTATCTATATAAAACATATCCCAACCCATCACCGGAAAGCTGTATATTTTTCCGATCACTTGAGACTGTAACATTATCGCTGATATATTCTGCCTTTCCATTCAAAAAAACTGGCTCCTGTGCATCAGTAATAAGGAGTTTATAATCCTTCATTGCGAGAATATCCGCTCTGCCTACTGTGTCATTAGTGTCCTTTGCTCCGCTTAAGACCACATTAAGTTCATATTCTTCCCCTGCCTTTTCCGTACTTCCCACAAAGAAAACCATATGATTAAAGTCGGCATAGTCCTCTGCTTCCTGATATATCATACGCACTGTTGCCACACCACTGTCTACATCAATTTTTTCAACATTGATTCTTCCGCTTCCTGTCACTTTATTATAATCCGCCGCTTCCGCCAGAATGCTCTGCTGAAGCTCCTCACTGTCGTAATATCCCTGCTCAAAGCTTTCTACAATATGAGAAAGTATGGTTCCGTCTTTTTGTACGGTAATTGAAGTAACCTCCTCATCTACGCTTTTTCCACATGAAGATATAAGAAACATTACCGCGCCCAAAAGCAAACCTGTTTTTATATTAGAACTAAAACGAAATCTGGTCATCATTTTCCCCAAACCCTTTGCTCAATTTACCCAATCAATTATATATGACTTACCTGCGTTTTTCAACACAAAACTTTTGTCACAAAATACTATGTTTCTATTTCATTTCCCGCAAAATTTCCAGACTCTTAAATTTTTTGTCCACAAACCGCTTGCGATATATTTCCGCTATATGTGAAAGTTCCATAAGTACTTTCTCTGTCACCGTAAAAGTGTATAGCTTTTCCACTCCGGTATTTACAATATAAGAAAGCGCATATAACGTGGAATCCTGAAAGTTCTCCTGCCCCGGTGGTCCTGGATATTCTCCGTTCAAAGAAAGGGCTTTAATCTCAAATATGTACTGTACCAGCTCGTTCGAAAGGCTCTTGTGCAAAAGTGCCCGAAGAGACTGGTATACAAGTTTTAACATCTCCTTTTCATCACTGTTTTCTCTGGTATAATAATCCATTACCTCAAGAAAATACATGCCATAGCACGCCAGCTCATAATCTGTCCGAAGTTCTTCAAAATAGTTGCTGATAGTCGTTTCCGCTATGCTGTATGCGCTTCTTCCCTCATAAAGACAAAACTTGCCAAAGCAAAAGGGATTGGTGGAAGCAAGCAGCCTGCTGCCCTGCTTTCTGGCTCCTCGGGCAAAAGCCGTAATCTTCCCCCTCTCCCTTGTAAGTAACACCACACGCCGGTCATATTCCCCTACCGGTTCCGCTTTTAAAATCATCCCTGTAACACTGACCTGTTCCTGCACCTTTCGAAACTCCCTCAACCCTATCTGCCCCGTTTAATGGATCAAATGTCCCTAAAGCTTCTTCTCCGTACATACGGTAGGCCAGATAATCATCAATCTTTCCTGTACTTAAAAACTGCTCCCAGTAATTTGCTGCTCTCATCCTGTGCCCCCTATATATCAAAAGGTATAATACAAAACCATGATATTAGGGTATGCTTTTTTCCTTTTTCTATTCGTCCTCCGAAGGATTATACCCAAAATTTTTGAGCAGAAAATCGCTGTCCCGCCAATCCTTTTTCACCTTCACCCAAAGCTGCAGATTAACCTTGCTTTCCAACAGTTTTTCTATGTCGTTTCTGGCGTTGGAGCCAATTTTTTTGAGCATACTTCCCTGCTTGCCGATGATAATTCCTTTGTGGGAATCCCGCTCACAGATGATGGTAGCATCGATGTCTGTAATCTTCCCCCTGTTTTTCATCTTCTCGATTGTAACAGCAATCCCATGAGGAATTTCTTCCTCCAGACACCGAAGCGCCTTTTCCCGGATCAGTTCTGCCACAATTTGACGCATGGGCTGATCCGTTATGGTATCTTCATCATAAAAAGCTGGTCCGTAGGGAAGATATTTCATGATACATTTGATCAGCTCGTTCGTGTTGTCATTTTTCAATGCGGAGACCGGAACTATCTCCGCAAAATCCATTTCTTTCCGGTAGGTATCAATAAACCCGAAAAGTTCTTCTTTTTTAACTGTATCAATCTTGTTGATTACAAGAATCACCGGTACATTCACTTTCCTTAATTGTTCCAAAATATGCTGTTCACCGGCTCCGATAAAATTGGATGGCTCCACCAGCCACAAGATCACATCCACCTCTGTGAGACTTCGGTGGGCAATCTTTACCATATAATCCCCAAGGCGGTTCTTTGCCTTATGAATCCCCGGTGTGTCAATAAACACGATTTGTCCTTCCTCTGACGTGTAAACCGTCTGTATACGGTTTCTGGTTGTCTGAGGTTTGCTGGAGGTAATGGCAATCTTCTGCCCGATCAGCCGGTTCATTAGTGTGGATTTCCCTACATTGGGTCTGCCGATCAATACGGCAAACCCTGATTTATACTGGTCACTCATTCTTTTGGTTTCCCTTTTCTACTTGCGGGTTTTCTTTTATGGGTCCTTGAGGTCCTTGTGCTCCCTGAGGTCCTTGCGCTCCCTGGGGTCTCTGAGCTCCTTGCGGTCCCTGAGGTCCTTGCGCTCCCTGGGGTCTCTGCGCTCCTTGCAATCCCTGGGGTCCCTGAGGTCTCTGAAGACCTTGAGGTACTTGCGGTCTCTGCCATCTTTCAGCCGGCATTTTGGATTGCTTTCTTGCAGCGCCTTTTTTCACCACAATTCGGATTACCAAAACTATAGCTGTAATGATCGCGCCCAATAGCAGAAGGTAGGGAAGACTGATGATCAGTCCGATGCCGAAATTCAAAATGCCCTCGCCAACATTGGTAAGGCTCTTTGTAAATCCCGTAACAATTTTTTCACCAACGCTCTGTTCTTTCACCGGTGTAAGTTGCTTGACTTCCTCAATAGATAGATAAATGGTACTATAGGAAACCTGATTATCCATCGTTCGAAGCTTGGACTCCATACTCTCAATCTGATAACGCACCTCCGACAGCCGGCTTTCAATTGTAATAATGTCTTCGATACTTTCCGCCTGCTCCAAAAGCTCTAACAATCTATCCTGCTCCGCCACAAGCGCTTTCTTATGACTCTCCATATCCACATATTGAAGCGTCACATCGGTAACTCTCTCATTCCGGCTGATCACATTGGAAACCTCCGCAAGCTCTGAAAGGAAATCCCCCAGCTTCTTTGCCGGAATCCGAATCGTCAAATTCGCGTTTCTGGTTCCCCTTCCCCGATACTCACTGCCGTTATAGGTATAGCTCTCTTCTATGTAACCGCCAAGCTTCTCTGTCTTCTGTTCAACAGTAGATAAAAGAGTCTCAAACTCCTCTGTCTCCACCTCCAGATCCACGTTTTTAATCAGCTTTCTGCTGGTATCTGCTACCTCTGGTGATTTGCTTCCTTCTGTCTCCTCTTCCGCAGCCTCCACCGGTTCCTCCACCGCATAGCCGTTTTCCTGCGCATAACTGTAAATATCATCTGACAGATAACCGGAACCTGCACTGTCATACGCAGCGTCCGCTGCCACTGCCATTTCAGTTGTCGACTTATCGCTGCCTCCGCATCCTGCAAGAACCAATCCCAGTACTGCTGCTAAAGATAATACCTTCCACTTTCTCATAACATTCCTCCCTGATTTACTATGTGTTTTCCGACCGGAACCCCGGCCGGATCTGTAATGTCATAGTAGATACGTTTTGTCTGCGTGGATTTATGGATATTTACAAAATAAAATTAATATAATAAATACCCTCGCCCTGTCGAAACTTTATGCATGAAAAAGCTGGTCAATCTCTCCGAAAAGATTCTTATTTTCTTTGATCTTTTCTCCATTTCCTACTACGCAAAGGCAATCCTCTTCCATAAATGCCTGCACATATCTATAAAGCTCCCGAAGCTGCTCTGCCGTAGTGTTCAAAACCTCATCCCGCTCCTTTTGCACCTTCTCCATGGATAATCCGGTAAGATATCCGCCTTTGGAATAGCTTCCTCTGGTAGCAGGCGTCATGGGTGTGTCCAGTTCACTGACTGCTCCGATAATAAACTGCGTCACCGTCCGCTCGTCTAATTTGGCCTGCCTAATATAATCAGCAGCCTGTTCGTAGACCTGAACCGTCTTATCCAAGTTGGGATCACGGTAAGAAACAAAATATCCGTCACCGTTCCGATAAAATCCGCACATACATCCGTAAGCTCCGCCCTTTACCCGAACCTGATTCCAAAGATAATCATAGCCCATCATCACCTTAAGCACTTTAAGAGAACCTGTATAGGGGAGTCCACGATTTATAAAATTCCCTGCACGGCACACAAACTGCACCTGTCCGGCAGTCAGGAAGCCTTCATTCTTTTTCTCAAAGGAAGGAATAAAGCCTTCTCCACCGACTGGCTCTGTAAACAGTTCCTTTTTCAGTTCCGCAACCTTTTCCTCGATTCCTGCGAATCCCTCCTGGGTAGCCGTTAGATCCACCATAAGATTTTCCGGCCGGAAAATGTAACGAACAAGTTCTTTTAAGTTTGCTGTCAATTCTTCCTTTTTATTCTCATAATCACCGGTAATCTCCTCTAAAAGGCGGCATTGGGGAATACCACTGATCTGTTCAGATACGGCAGCCGTAGGTGAAAAATAAGATAAAGTCCGGATAAGCGCTGTGGAATGTCCTGCTCCTGTCATCGCTGTCTGCATTCGTGATTTTGCCTCAGACAAAATCTCATATAATCTCTTGGTATCATCAAATTTGGATGTTAAGATGATTTCCTTCATCAATTCAAGGGCTTTATCCCGCTTATCATAAAGCGCTTTTGACTGGATCTCCAAAGTCATCTTATACTCTCTCATATTTTCTGCGTTAGTATAAGTGTTCACAGCAGCCTTGATTCCGCCGGTGTGGATATTTACCTCATCAAACAGCTCCCCATAACCAAAATGCTCCGTATCCACCATAAGAAGCGCTGCTTTTAAAATTCCCACATAAGGAAACAGACGTGCCGGAACCTGCCCAAGATCAAAGATCAGATTCAGGTAAGCAATCTTATTGGTAAAAATATCATGAAATAAAACCGTGGTATCTTCCACCTTATATACTTCATTGACATAGCCGGCCGCTTCCTTTTTCATATCCGATCTGGCAAGCAGCGGAATAGTCTTTAAATCCTCCTCGCTGCTCTCTTCTTCCTGATATGCCCGAAGCGCTTTTGTCTGATCCACAATTTCCATGCATTCTTTCTCGGAAAGAGATTCTTTAAAACTTTGAAGACGCCCTGAAAGCTCCTGATCTTTCTTTGTGGTAAGACCCGGAACCGGCTTTACAGTAAGGATCGTCTTATGGGGATTCTTCAAAATATACTCATCAATCAGCTTTTCATAGTAATCCGAACCAATTGCCTCTCTCAGCCATTCATAAGTTTTATTTGCCTCAATGTGCATAAAAGGTGCACTCTCATCATAAAGCCAGCTGTCAAGAGCCTGCAGTCCCAGCATCAGCCCTCTGGGATAAGAGCCAAAATCCGCTTCCCGATAACGAAATTCAAAATAGTTAATGGCCGCTTCCAAAGATCTCCGGTTCAGCCCGTTCTTAACCAGATCTGAAAGCACCTGTTCTATTACCTGTATAAATTCTTCTTTCTGTTCACTTTCCGTATTCTTGGCTATTACAGAAAAATACGGCTGAAGGATTCCATTCTCAAGAGTACTGTATACATCCAAACCGATTCCATGATCCAAAAGCGCTTGCTTGATAGGGGCTCCCGGTGCGGAACAGAGCACATAGTCAAGTACCTGAAGCGCCACATAAAGCTTCTGATCCAAACAGCTTCCTATAGAAACATTATAGGTAAGGTACGTATTCTTTGAAACTGGTTCGTCCTCCATAATGGGATATTCCTTGATAATCTCCTTCGGAGCCTCAAATGCTTCTTCCTTCGTAATTGCAGAATCAACCTTAAGTTCCTCAAACGAAGAAAAATAATTCTCGTCAATAAATGTCAAATACTCGACCGCATCCAGATTTCCATACAAATATACATAACTGTTTGACGGATGATAGTATTTTCTGTGAAAATCCAAAAATTCCTCATAAGTAAGCTCAGGAATCACCTCCGGGTCGCCACCGGATTCAAGACCATAGGTAATGCCCGGATAAAGAGAATTCATGATCTCTCTTTCCACCACATCATCCGGAGTAGAAAAGGCTCCTTTCATTTCATTATAGACAACTCCGTTTATCTTAAGCTCATCCTCTGCATTTTCCATCTCATAATGCCAGCCCTCCTGACGGAAGATTTTCTCCTCCCGATAAATATTGGGATAAAGAACCGCATCCAAATAAACATGCACAAGATTCTTAAAATCCTTGTCATTGCAGCTTGCCACCGGATATACTGTCTTATCCGGATAAGTCATGGCATTTAAAAAGGTATTTAAAGATCCTTTTGCCAGTTCAATAAAAGGGTCCTTCACCGGAAAGTTTTTAGAACCACAGAGAACGGAATGCTCTAAGATATGCGCCACACCGGTACTGTCTGTGGGCGGTGTACGAAACCCAATATAAAACACCTTATTTTCATCGTCATTAAGTAAAAGGACCACCTTGGCTCCTGTCTTTTTGTGTTTTAAAATGTACCCTTCCGAATTTAGATCCGTTATCCTTCTACGCTCTACTACTTCATATGTTTTTAGATCTTCCACCTGCTGTTTCATCCCTTTTCTCCTTTCATCCATTAAACGCTGAATGTCATCATTCCCAGCTTTGATATTATTATTTCCCTAATTATAACTCCTGATGCCTTTTTCTTTGCAAGATTCATACCTGTGAGATCCTTCAGAGAAAGTATCTGTTCTTCATACCGGATCTTTTCTTTTCCAAAAATGCTCTTCTTTACTGTTTGCATCTGCACCTTCACCTTTATTTTAAGCTGATAAAATACTTCATACAAAAAAGAATCCCTGTTCAGATAATAAAACTGACTTTCCAGAGTGGTCTCCGGAGAAGTCTCCTTTAAAACATAATGGTTGATAATTGCTTTTAGCTTAAATGGCGTCATCTCTGCCAAAAGAAGCTCCTCGTAAGTATACTTGGCGCCAAGATAGAGATTCCCCGTATCCTGCATTACATATTTAAAATCCTCGTAGCCGGATACATTTCCTGTTATGTTCATGATTCCCTCTCCAAATCTTCAATGGCAAAACCGCTCATGCGCATAGCATCCTTAATAGACTTTAAAGACATACCTGATTCACTGGCTAGTTCCTCCGCCGTAACCTTTCGATGAAGCTCGTCCGCAAGCTCCCTTGCCTTCTCAGCCACCTTATTTACCTTTTCTGCAACCTTTTTATCCTTGTCTGATTCCTGCATGTTTTCCACAATGCAGTCCTCCATGGCGTCCATTACCATGCGTATCAGGGCTCCTTCTGCTTCCCCGGCATTTTCAAATGCTCCCAGGCTGGTAACGCCCACGGTAAGAGCTACGTTCCCCTCTCCGATTAAATCCTCCAGATAAACACCCTGACCGGTATATAGCCTTGCTGTCTCCATTACCTGCGGAAGAAAAATCTGAATCAAACGGTTTTGTGCCTGCGTCTCCCCTGCCATAGCGGAAAGGATTATGGCTTCCTTTTCCCCGTCGCCCACCTTTTCAAGCAGCGCAAGCTCCTTTCGGTACTCTTCCAGATAATCCATCTCACTTTCTGTCAGATAGTCATCCAGATCCACCGGTTCGTCAATTCCGATCTTATGCTTCTGCAAATAGTCAAAAACCATCTGTAGCTGCTCTTCCGAAAAATCAAGCTCCTCAAAAGCTTCCTTCACCTGTTCCTTCGATATGCAATTATTTTGTTCCTTTGCCCTTTGCTTGACCTGTTCCAGTGTCTGGGCAAATAATTTTTCTTTTTGCTCTGACATCATGCACCTTTCTATTTGTTCTTCACATGGGTATGGGTAAAGATATGTTCCTCGCAATACTCATAGTTTCCATCACACTTAGAGCAAAAACGGAACTCCAGTTCCGGATTAGTCTCCTCCGTTCTTCCACAGACTGCGCATTTATGCCTGGTGATCTTTGAAGTTTTCCTCACCTCACGCTTAAACTCTGACCTTCTCTTTGCCTGCCTCGGTGTCATATGGACCTTTCCTCTGCTGGTTATGAAAAATACAATGAAATTCATCAGCGATGCGCCGATCACAAAGCGGTCAGCAGTTGAACCTCCAATAAACTGATAAGCTAAAAGCAAACCGTAAATGATTCCCAATATCTTAATCCTAATGGGGATAAAGAAAAATAACAGTATCTGCATATTAGGGAAGGTGGCCGCAAACGCAAGGAAAATGGACATATTCACAAAGAAAGTACTGAACCGATCTCCGGCCTCAAAAGCTGCCACTAAATCTCTCTGGAATATCAGGTTGTAGCCAAAGAGCAGAAATGCTCCTAATATGGTAAACAATGCTCCGGAAAAAATATACACATTGTAGCGATAAGGCCCCCATGTTCTCTCCAATGTTGTTCCAATAGAATAATAAAAGTACAACATCAACAAAGTAAAAAAATCAAAGCTTGAAGGCGGAATGATCAGCCAGGTGACCAGTCTCCAGATCTGTCCCCTGAAAATAATCTGAAAAGGATTCAGATAAAGATATTGAAGAAAACCTGGGTTGACTAACTGAAACAAATAACCAAACCCATAGCAGATAATCAGCACAAGTGATAGATTTTTGATGGCGTATTTCCCAAATTTTCTTTCAAAACTTCCTCTGGATTTCATAAGTTGCCTCCGTAAATTCCATTCCATAACAAATCTTGTAAAATTTTCATTCATTGCCAGCTTTTGGACTTCATATATTCTAACATTACCGACTGGAATTGTAAACCAAGGTTCCGTTTTTTTAGAATTTTCCCATTTTTTGTTTACAAATTGTTTATTTTCCTGCGTTGCATTTTGCAGATTGGTGTCGTATAATTACAGAGCATGTCAGAAAAAGAAAGGCGGTAACTTATGGATAACAAGCATTATACTCTGGGCATTGATATCGGTTCCACTACAGTCAAAATTGCCATTTTAGATGGAGAGCATAATATTCTGTTTTCCGATTACAAAAGACATTTTGCCAACATCAGGGAAACCCTTTCCGACTTGCTTGGCGATTCCTATAAAAAACTGGGTAATATTACCTTACATCCTATGATCACCGGTTCCGGCGGACTTACTCTTGCCAACCACTTAAAAGTCCCCTTCGTTCAGGAGGTAATCTCTGTGGCAACTGCCTTAAAGGAACTTGCTCCCAAAACGGATGTTGCCATTGAACTTGGCGGTGAAGATGCAAAGATCATTTACTTTGAGGGTGGCAACGTAGAACAGCGTATGAACGGTATCTGCGCCGGCGGTACCGGCTCTTTTATTGACCAGATGGCTTCTCTCCTTCAGACAGATGCCAGTGGTCTGAATGAATATGCGAAAAATTATCATTCTCTCTATACTATAGCGGCACGCTGCGGCGTATTTGCCAAATCAGATATACAGCCCCTGATCAACGAAGGCGCTACCAAAGAGGATCTTTCCGCCTCTATTTTTCAGGCTGTTGTCAACCAGACTATAAGCGGTCTTGCTTGTGGGAAGCCTATCCGCGGACATGTTGCCTTTCTGGGAGGTCCTCTACACTTTCTCTCTGAATTAAAAACCGCTTTTATCCGCACCTTAAAGCTGGACTCGGAGCATGTGATTGAAACGAATCATTCTCATTTGTTTGCTGCCATTGGGTCCGCTTTAAACGCCAAAGATGACGTTTCGTATTCCATGGAAGAAATGGTGGCGAAGCTCTCCTCCGACATCAAAATGGAATTTGAGGTGGAACGTATGGAGCCTCTTTTTGCCTCAGAGGAAGAATATGAAAGCTTTAAGGCGAGACATGGCAAGAATCATGTGGGAACTGCCGATTTGTCCGATTACCGGGGCAACTGTTTTCTTGGTATTGACGCTGGGAGCACCACTACCAAAGTGGCTCTGGTGGGAGAAGACGGATCTCTTCTTTATTCCTTCTATAGTAACAATGATGGAAGCCCTCTAAAAACAGCAATCCGCTCCATACGGGAGATCTATGCCAAGCTTCCTGAAGATGTAAAAATTGTCCGCTCCTGCTCTACCGGCTATGGTGAGGCACTGCTTAAAGCTGCTTTTCTTCTTGATGACGGAGAAGTGGAAACGGTAGCCCACTACTATGCCGCTGCTTTCTTTAATCCTAAAGTGGACTGCATTTTAGACATCGGCGGACAAGATATGAAATGCATTAAGATTAAGAACCAGACGGTAGACAGTGTACAGCTCAATGAAGCCTGCTCCTCCGGATGTGGTTCCTTTATTGAGACCTTTGCCAAGTCATTAAACTATAGCGTTGAAGATTTTGCACAGGCTGCTCTTTTTGCGGAGCATCCCATTGATCTGGGTACCCGCTGTACCGTATTTATGAACTCTAAGGTTAAACAAGCTCAAAAAGAAGGAGCTTCCGTTCCCGATATTTCCGCCGGACTCGCTTATTCTGTTATTAAAAACGCGCTTTTTAAGGTTATTAAGGTATCGGATGCCTCCGCCCTTGGTAAAAACATTGTGGTTCAGGGCGGCACCTTTTACAACGATGCGGTTCTTAGAAGCTTTGAAAAAATTGCTGACTGCAAAGCCATCCGCCCCGACATTGCCGGAATCATGGGCGCTTTCGGCGCTGCTCTGATTGCCAGAGAACGATTTACAGAAGGCTATGAAACAACCATGCTTTCCTTTGAAAAAATTGATAAATTGCAGTTCGAGACCAGCATGGCCAAATGCAAGGGTTGTACCAACAACTGTCGTCTCACCATTAATAAGTTCACCGGCGGTCGCCAATACATTTCCGGAAACCGCTGTGAACGGGGGCTTGGAAAACAAAAAAATGAAAACGGGGTTCCAAATTTATTTGACTACAAACTAAAACGGATCTTCAACTATGAACCTCTCGCTGCTGATGAGGCAAAGCGAGGCACCGTAGGGATTCCCCGGGTTTTAAACATGTACGAAAACTACCCCTTCTGGTTTACCTTTTTTACCAAACTGGGATACAGGGTGGTATTATCTCCTGTCTCCAACCGCAAGATCTATGAGCTTGGCATTGAATCCATTCCCAGCGAATCGGAATGTTATCCCGCCAAACTAGCCCATGGTCATGTGAGTTGGCTGATCAACCAGAAAGTAGACTTCATTTTTTATCCTGCTCTTTTTTATGAAAGGAATGAGTTCGAGGATGCCAACAATCATTACAATTGTCCTATTGTCACCTCCTACTCTGAAAATATCAAAAATAATGTAGAAGAAATCAGCCGTGGAGATGTGATCCTTCGCAATCCTTTTATGTCTTTCCGGGATCTGAAAACAATCTCCGAGGCACTTACCGAAGAATTTACGGAGCTGTCCACTACAGAGGTTATGGAAGCTGCCCGCCTTGGCTGGGAGGAACTTGAAAGGGCCAGAAAAGACATGCAACAAAAGGGAGAAGAGGTCCTTGCATATCTGCAGCAAACCGGAAAACGGGGCATTGTTCTTGCAGGCCGTCCTTACCACATTGATCCGGAGATCAATCATGGTATTCCTGAGCTTATTACCTCTTACGACATTGCTGTACTGACTGAGGATTCCGTTTCCCATCTTGGCTGTCCGGAACGTCCGCTGATCGTATCAGATCAATGGATGTACCATTCCCGGCTTTATGCCGCTGCCAGCTATGTAAAAACCGTAGAGAACCTGGATCTGATCCAGTTAAACTCCTTCGGCTGCGGTCTGGATGCCGTTACTACCGATCAGGTAAACGATATCCTTTCCGGCTCCGACAAAATCTATACCTGTTTAAAAATTGATGAGGTAAATAATCTGGGAGCTGCCCGAATCCGGATTCGCTCTCTGCTTAGCGCTATCCGTGTCCGGGAAAAACAAGGAAAAGAGCGTACCATCCGCTCAAGCGCTATTCATAAGGTTCCTTTTACGGAGGAAATGAGAAAAGAATATACCATTCTCTGCCCTCAGATGTCGCCCATCCATTTTGATATTTTGGAACCCGCCTTTAACGCCTGTGGCTATCATTTTGAAGTTCTTTCTAATGATAACCGGCGTGCTGTGGATGTAGGCCTAAAATATGTAAATAATGATGCCTGCTACCCTTCTCTTATGGTTGTGGGCCAGATCATGGATGCCCTGTTATCTGGCAAATATGACCTTAACAAGGTTGCTGTTGTTATGACTCAGACCGGCGGCGGATGCCGCGCTACAAATTACGTAGGTTTTATCCGTCGTGCCCTGGAAAAAGCAGGCATGGAACAGATCCCCGTTATTTCCTTAAATATGGCGGGAATCGAAACCAATCCGGGCTTTCATTTAACCTTAAATCTCCTGATGCGTGCCGCCTACGGCGCTGTATTTGGCGATATTTTCATGCGCTGTGTTTATCGTATGCGCCCTTATGAAAAGATACCAGGAAGTGTGGAAGCCGTTCATCAGAAATGGCTGAAGAAATGTCAGGCTTTTGTTTCCGCAAAGCATATGAACTTTTTTACTTTCCGCAAAATGTGCCGTCAGATGGTGGAAGACTTTGACGCTATCCCCATTACCGGACAGGAAAAACCCAGAGTCGGCATTGTTGGCGAAATTCTTGTTAAATTTGCTCCTGCCGCCAACAATCATCTGGTAGAACTTCTGGAATCTGAGGGAGCTGAAGCTGTTGTTCCTGATCTTCTGGACTTTATGCTCTACTGCTTCTACAATCAGATTTATAAAGCGGATAAACTTGGCATGAGTAAAAAAGCTGCTCTGATTTCCAGGTTGGGAATTGACGCTCTGGAATTTTTGCGGGGAAGCGCTGCAAAGGCTCTTGAAAAGAGCAAAAATTTCACACCTCCTACAAGTATTTATAAGCTCGTGGAATACGCTAAACCTATTGTTTCTATTGGTAACCAGACCGGTGAAGGATGGTTTCTCACCGGCGAAATGGTGGAACTGATTCACAGCGGTGTCAACAATATCGTGTGCACCCAGCCCTTTGGCTGCCTGCCCAATCACGTAGTTGGTAAAGGTGTAATCAAAGCTCTCCGGGCGGAATATCCACTCAGCAATATTGTTGCCATTGACTATGATCCCGGTGCCAGCGAAGTGAATCAGCTAAACCGTATTAAGCTGATGCTCTCTACCGCACAGAAGAATTTAAAGAAAGCTGCCTGCACTGACCGCTCTCAGTCCGCATAAACGGTGAATCAATACCGTAAAATAAAAGGAGTTTCTTATCATGATCAAACAGGAAGTAAATGAAATCAAAAGATTATATACCCCCAGCAACTGCTCCATCACAAGGATCTGCGGCTGCTACGTGGACGGTGAAAAGAATAAAAAGACCGAGTTTAAAGAAGCGTTTCTCTCTCTTCCTGAAGAAGAAATTTTTAAATATTTTGAGCTGCTTCGCAAAACACTTTCCGGCACCATCGGCAAGAATCTTTTAGATCTGGAGTTTCCTCTTTCCAGCGAAGAAGCCGGAGGCACTCAGGAATTTCTCTTACGCCTGCGAGACAGCAAATTAAAAAATGATGCCCTGCTGGAAGAGTTTTATGATAAAATCATTGGTTCTTATGAATATGTAGGCAACTATCTGATTTTGTTGATTCACGATGCCTATGATGTACCGGGCAAGACTTTGGACGGTCTAACCATGGAGGATGCCTCCGATACCGTATTTGAATATATTCTGTGCTGTATCTGCCCGGTTAACCTTTCCAAACCGGGACTCAGCTATGATGCCCAGGCAAATGAATTCCATAACCGTGTCCGCGACTGGATTGTAGAAATGCCGGAAGCAGGTTTTCTGTTCCCTGCCTTCAATGATCGTTCAAGTGACCTTCACAGCACCTTGTACTATACCAAAAATCCGGAGGAACCTCACACGGAATTTGCAGATAACGTATTAGGCGCCACACTCCCTCTCTCTGCCGGTACCCAGAAAGAAACCTTCCAGGCACTGATTGAAGAAACATTGGGAGAACAGGTAGAATATGAAGTTGTCAAAAACATCCATGAGAATCTGACTGAGATGATTGAAGAACATAAAGAAATTCCGGAACCCCTAATGCTTGACAAGCATCAAGTCCGGAACCTGTTTGAAAAAAGCGGTGTGGAAGAAGAAAAGCTCACCGACTTTGATAAGCTTTATGACGCTGCCGCCGGGGAACACACTTCCCTTATGGTAAATAATGTAGCTAACACTCGGACCTTTGAGGTTAAAACTCCTGACGTGGTGATCCGGGTAAATCCGGAGCGTGCCGATCTGGTGGATACCCTTCTGATCGAAGGAAAGCGGTGTCTGGTCATTGAGATCAATGATCATGTGGAGGTAAACGGAATCACGATCCGCTCGGATCAATCATAACAGAGAAGAACAAATTTTTCTCTTAGTGATACGGTCAGCCTGATTATTTTGACATTAAAATCCCGAAAAAGTCCGTTACATTTCAGACTTTTTCGGGATTCTAATACTATCGCTGTGTATCCAGCCATCTATAGCTTACAATTATATATCCGTTTTCGTTCTCTGCCGGAGCCAATTCCAAAACGGCGGAAAGATCATCGATCGCCTCATACATAGCAAATTCTACAATAACGTTACCGTTCTCCTTCACTTCATATCCCAGATAGTCATATCCAATATCCAGCCAGTCAAAAACCCCAATATAGTAATATCCGTCTTCATAAAAAAAGTTGGTTTCGTTTTCCAGCATTTCCTGCTTGGAAGGTCCATATATTGGCAGCTCTGTCCCAAGTATATTTCTTACATAATTTTCCATTTCTTCTCTGCTTATTTTGGCACATGACGAACAACCGTAATCTTCCATTTCTTCAATTATAACTATTTCATCCGCTGCCCAGCCCAAAGGTCCGCTTACCGACAAATTGATCAATCCCAAATAATAATTTTCATTTAATGCATCCTGATTTTCAAAACATGGCATAACCCTGCAAATATCCGTCAAATAGCTCAGATCCTCCCAGGTAAGCCTTATCCCCTCTGTCTCTATCGCTGTTCTGTCTTTAAAAAACCGCTGCGAGATCCAGTAGCAATTTTCACAGGGTGCTTCAACTTCAAACAGTTCATTATAACTATAGCCAGCTTCCTCCGTATAGAGAATCAGAGTTTCCCACTGTTCCTCAAAAAAACTCCTCTGCATTTCCTGACATAGTTCAACAGTATTCGCCTCATCTTCATATTTAAAAACGTAAAAAGACCGGCTTTTATTCCACATTCCAAACTCCGGTGTGCCGTCTTTATCCATATCGAACAGATAATACACCCACCAATGAGGCTCATAACCCTGCTTTTCTCCGGCTTTTATGGCTTTTATATTCTCATAAATACTTATTCTGTATTGTTTCCCCCCTGGTTTTATAAAATGCATCTCATCATCTGCCAATTTTCTATACACATCAATATATTTAGCTTTTGTCTCAGGATCACTTATTTGAAATTCTCCAAAATAGCTTTTCATCTCATCCACTGACATTGGAGCAGGTGACGGTTCCGGCACGGTAATTTCTTCAGGATCAGAAGCCTCACTTACTTCCACTTCCGGTGTTGTGGCGACTGATGGCTGTGGAGATAAAGTTTCCATTATTGCCTTGCTGGGAGTTTCCAAAGGTTCTGGTACATTGACCTTCTCAACTGTCTGAGTACTGACATTCAATGCTTCATTGCTTTCTTCATTTTCCTTACTGCATCCACTCATTACAAGCACCAGTAGCGCTGATAATGTCAAAAGCTTAATACCACTACTTAATTTCCTTTTGTATTCTCCGTTCATAGGTATTCTCCTGTTTTGGGTGTAGAAATATTATATCAGCTTTTCACATCAAAGTTGCATACTTTTACACCATTTTAACATTTTTATAGCTATGAGAAAGAAAAGACCGACTCCTGAGTCGGCCTTTCCTTGCTTAAATATGTAAATTTTTACACTGTAAACAAATCACGATACCATTTTAAGGATTGTACGTATGCTTGGTATACATCGCTTGTCTTAATATCCTTAAGCATCATAAGCCGGGAGACCTCCTGCCAGCTTGCTACCTCATACTGAGTTACAAACTCTAATACCGGTGCAAGCTTTCCTTTCCCTTCAACTAATGCCTCCTCAATCTCTTTTGACACCTTGACCATTTTAAGAGCTTCTTCCATGGGCTTACTCAAAATCAAATCAAGCACTGAAAACAGTCCCATCAAAAACAGCTCTGAGCTTTGTCCTGCCATATCAAACATTCCGGCAAGATTTTCCGCAAATTTTGCACGGAGCAGTGACAATCTGGTAATCTCGTTGGGCTTATCCGCATATAACTGATTGGTAACTGCTGTATTAATCCACTTCTTAAGCTCCCTCTGTCCCAGCATAGCTGCCGCATGCCTGATGGAAGTAATCTCTGAATTGACCGCCATGCGGTTTACCATCTTGAGCAGAGAAATGACGAGCGCCGTATCATGTCCAATAATATCCGCCGCCTTCGTCAGTTCAAAATCTACCGCATTAACCGTATTAAGAAGCTCAATGTAATTCACTTTAAGAGGGGTTACTTCTGTTTCCCCTTTGTTAACCGGCACACGGTAAAACTCTCCTTCATACAGCTCATAACCGCCCTCTGCCACCAGTCCATCGTAAATTTCCTGAGTCTGAATATTTCCGGCACAAAGCTTCACATTGGGATAAACCTTGGAAAAGTAGACTTTCGCTATCCTGATGTCAATCTTCTTGTGATCAAGGAGCACATAATCCATCAAAAGAAGAATTTCCTTGTAGTCTTCAAACTGCTGCACAGCTAGCTTTCGTATTGCAAGCTTAAATCCCTCAGACTTAAGCTCCTTTATACGATCTACGTACATCTTATCCGGTGTTATTCTGCGATCCAGCAAAAGAACTATCCTTTCATGCGGGGCATTGCACTGACCGCTGATATCCGTAAAAATGGAAATGTTACTGATTTCGACAAACACATCTTTGTCCGAAGAGAGCGTCTCGATTCCCATACTCTCAATTACGTCAAGGCCCTGTATTTCCGCTGCTCCGTCGAAACTGCCCGTTCCCTGCAGGCTGGGATTTTGCAACAAGTTCTTTTGAGTAAATAATGAATACGCCCGCACGCTCATTTCTTTATCAAATAAAGGTATTAATGTAACAAGCATATCTTCCTCCACATGTATATATTTTATACTCTAAGTGTACACCATTTTTTTATCCAGCACAACCACAAAATAGCATCGCCCGGCGGCGATGCATTTTCTACTCCATAAGAGTTATGCACTTTGCTGTGCATGATCCTGGATATAACCTTTCAAAATATCCGCCGCCTCATTT
>CAMWJC010000002.1 GCA_947174495.1 uncultured Lachnospiraceae bacterium
AAGAAGTAGAAATCAAGACCCCCATTGAAACCTGTATGACACCCGTCATCTCCGGCAAGAAGATGGCAGTGGTTCCTATTCTTCGTGCAGGTCTTGGAATGGTAGGTGGTATTCTCGCTTTAGTTCCCTCCGCAAAGGTAGGACATATCGGTCTATATAGAGACCCTGAGACTCATGAGCCTCACGAATACTACTGCAAGCTTCCTGAGCCCATTGACCAGCGAACCATTGTCGTTCTGGACCCCATGCTTGCTACCGGAGGTTCTGGTGCGGAAGCCGTTGACTTTATTAAACAGCATGGCGGTAAGAACATTAAATTTATGTGTATTATTGCTGCTCCGGAAGGACTCAAGCGACTGACCGAAGCGCATCCCGATATTCAGGTTTATGTAGGGCATCTGGATCGATGCCTGAATGAACATGCTTACATCTGCCCGGGACTTGGCGATGCAGGCGATCGTATCTTCGGTACGAAATGAAACAACGGACGTCACGCTTTGCGAGCCGTCCTTATGTCAACGATGAGAAACACGCTTTGCGAGTTTCTCACGTTCGCGGGCGGCGCCAAATTGGAATGCAAGCATTCCAGCTTGGCTTATGCCTTCCGCGCAAACAAAAGCCGGCTTCATCAGCCGGCTTTTTAATATCAAGTTTTGATTGCCGCATCCATCTGTCCTGAGATCCGCTCCACCAATTCTTCAATCTCAACTGTCTTCGCCGCAATCTCTTTGCTACCCGAAGCAAGATCTGACAGCTTTTCATTAATTCTGGAAATGTTCTCTACAAATTTCTCAGATTCTCCATTCAGCTCCTCCATAGCTGGAATAATGGTATCACTCTGGGTTCTGCCATCCTCAATAGCGCCTTTGGTCTGTACGGAAAGATCTCTGACCCGATTTGCGATTACCGCAAAGCCTCTACCTGCTTCCCCGCTTCTGGCCGCTTCAATTCCCGCATTCAATGCCAGCATGTTGGTCTGGTTGGAAATTTTAATGATTGCCTCATTAATCTCGTCATATCCATGAACTGATTTGGTAACCTTGGCAACGGATTCCTTCAGCGTACTGCTGAACTGTGCAATCTCTTCTACTGCATGGGCTAGTTCATCGGTATCGTTCGCAGAGGTTCTATTGCCAGCTGCCAACTCCTTCATTGCAAGCTTGATCCGTTCAAACTCCTCATCGATCTCCTGATACTGCCTTTCTTTCAGCTCCTGTCTTTCCTGCAGCTGCTGCGTCAGGCGTCCCATAGCCTCCTTTTCTACCTCCAGCTCACCCTTTACAAAATGAACACAATTTTCCGGCTTGTTGACACCACTTGCAATTGCTGCCGCCATTGTCCGGCAACTGTCATATCCGCAGGCACTACAATTAATGTTACGGTCTTCTTCCGTATTCTTATTCATAGAAGTAAAGATCTTCTCTAATTGTGCTCTGTCAATGGGCTTTATTCTGTGGTCTCTGTTGCTATATGTACAAATAAAATCTTCCAGTTTCAGATCCTTAAACTGTTCATTGAACTGCTTAAGCCGGGCTGCATAGTCTATTTGGGTGTTCCAAGGATCTTTTTTGCTTGCACTGTGATCCGCACACCTCTGTTTATGTATTTCAAATAAAATATCATCATTATCCGCATTAGCAGGATCGGTAGCGGTTCCGTAAATACATCCCCCCCCGCAGTTTAATGCGTCTACCATAAAAGGAAGCTTTTTACCGTTCTTTACTCTCTCTGCATAAACCTCCAGAAAATGATAGGCATGTTTTTCTCCCTCTATCTGCCGCACCATCACATCTTTGCCTAAGAAATGCTCCACATTTTCTCTTAAGCCCCCGGGCTGCGGATAAAGACTTCCCAAACCATATTCAATCTCATCTGAAGCGTCATAGCCAGCAAGACTGACACCGGCAAGCTTTTTCATCAGATGGTCAAATGTGACGTTATAAGATACATAATTCTTATTCTGCGGTCTTGAAATTTCTGACTTCTTTGCTATACAGGGACTGATAAAAGCCAGCTTATCCGTAACCTTCATGTACTTTTTCACATAGATTGCACCGCACATTAAAGGACTGTGCACCGGTACAAGCTTCGGAACCAGTTCTGGCACATACATCTCAATATAATCCACGATTGCCGGACAAGGCTGGGAAATTCCGCCCTCAAAATGGTATTTGGTAATATAATTCAAATACCCCCATGTGGTGATATCTGCACCAAAGCTGATACTGATAATATGATTAACGCCAAGGCTCTTTAAATACCCCAGAACATGCTTGTACTGCCCGGGATAGTTGGCAATAAATGCCGGAGCGACCAATATACTGATCTGCTCTCCCCTTTTAAGAGCATCCAAAAATTCATCCGTGTCATCCTGAAAGTTTCTTGCACCGTGTCTGCAGGCATCAATACAAGCACCGCAATGCACACAGGCATCTCCATCTACCATTACACGGTTCCTTCCATTCTCTTCCGCTGCAATATTCGCTCCAAGCACCGGACAGGTAGAAATACATCTGTTGCATCCTGTACATTTGCTGTCTGTAAAAACAAGTCCTTCATTAAGCTTTTTCAATGTGTCACACCTCATCCTGTAATTTTATTTTTGCCGTAATTCTAACAAACTGATATGAACAACCGTTCACAAATTTTTCTCAATGCAATTATATGATATTTTTTGTCAGCTCGTCAACTATATTAATAAAAGCATCCATCAATTGTTTTCTTTTGACTATCTTAATGCAGGTTTTTAATCCACTTCCAGTCCCATTTAAAGATTTTGCATTTCTTGTCTAACTTATAAGACTTAACATACTCATAGCTTATATATGTTAGGCCTCGATGATTCCCACAAATATTTTCCTTTTCCGCTCTGATACAATTAACAAATCCTTATAGTGCATATCCATTATGGTAAAGCATATAACACTGTTTCATAATCAGTCAGTGAATAATGCCTAAGATAAAATGTATAATCTGAACAATATTCCAGTATCTTTTGGGGAATCTGCCATATGTCTACAAAATCATGATAAATACTAATTGCAAGCTTAGGTTTACTCTTTATAATAGTATCCTTAGCTCCTTCCAGCGCCTTTATCTCCGCTCCTTCAATATCCATCTTAATAAATGTTACCCTTTTCCCCTTTAATGCCTTATCTAGTGTTGTAACTTCTATGTCTGTTTCTCCCTCTGAAGTAATGCTTGATGCACCATTTGCAATTGCTTGAAAATGTAACGTTGTCTCCTCGTTCCAGCAGCCTTTTTCGATGATTTCATGTTCTATTCCGCATTTCAACAAATTGTTATGACACTTTTCAACATTGTGCAAATCTGGCTCAAATGCATATACAAATGACTTAGTATCCTCCCCTTTCATGCACCAATTATTAAAATAAACTGATGTCATACCATCAAAACAGCCAGCATCCACAAAAATCTCCTCTTTCGCTGGCTGCAGATCTTCTAAATCAAAATATTGCTTTCTCGACAATTCATCCAATAAATGTCCTGCATCAATAATCTTTTCCGTCTTTATTCCATTTAAAACCAACTGCTCATACATATTTTTATAATGTAATCTTGATGATATAACAATCGTTTCTCCGCGGTATGCTTTTATAAAATCAAAAAATGATATCACTGGTACACCTTCAATTGCATCCACTTTGGGGTCACTGTCAACAAAACATTTCCAATGATAATCTTTTGTCACCTTGTATAAATCCTTCCCCCATATTCCTGCACCAAAGATCACTATATCAGATGTTTTTCTTGCTCTATCCAGCAAGCTATAAAACGTTTGTCCCTCAGTTATTCCTAATACCATTTGGCGAACATAACTACTATCTTTAGTCAAACTGTACAACAATCTCTGCGAAAATATTTTTTTTGAAATATCATCACCCAAATGTTCATTTATCTCCTTTATCACTTTATTCATTATTTTACCTCCATGCCTTTCTTCCATATCCTTTATATGTTCCAACGCCTGAATTGGTAATTCTTTATCTGCTTCAAACTCATCTGAAAACACTGTGCTAAAATATTCTTCTGAACAGCTATCTCCATTCCATCATCATTCCCAACTACTTGCAGCAAATAAATGACAGTTATATATATTTCCAAAAATTCCTCATCATCTACCATTTCATAATTTTCCATACAGACGAAACATTCCACTGCTGTCTAAAGTTAAACGTCCGTAAACGCGTATATTAATTCCTCGTAGCTAACCATTTTCAAGCTCTCTCTTATAATTGTTTAAATTGTAACAGTTCATTCTACATTTAGCAACTTCCTTTGTATCCGAATCAATTTCGCTGGATATTGAGCATCCGGCTCATTGCCCGTAGGTGCAAATTTATACTGCCTGATGTACCTGCTCTACAAAATATTTTCCAATATCTACAATAAAATGCAGTACACTTTGCTTCATCTGCACCGGAAAAGCACTGAGTACAGGCGCAGTTTCAAAACTTAACACCTTGTCAAACCGAATTTTCGCAAGGCCTCGAAGAAATCCTTCCCAGTCTGTAGAAGGTGTATTTTCACGGCCTGCCGTAAATGTAAACGGGATTTGATGCAGATCAGCAATCCCATCATTGTCATGTATATGGAGTACCTTTAGGCGGTATCCCAGTGTAACAATAAACTCTTCCGGATCAATTCCCAGAAGGTTCGCATGCCCCGTATCAAAGCAAAATCCAAGAACCTCGGCACCATACCTCTCGTTAAAGCGGTCTATACGCTGTGCAGCCTTATGGGCATCGCAGCAAGGACCTTCCACAATATGCCCGGCTATGTTATTATATATATTTTCTATGCATATGGTAATCTTCAGCTCCTTTGCCATAGGTGCAAGCGTATCCAAAAACCGCTCTGTCTCCTGCCACTCTGCTTCCTCCGACCCCAGATAATGCGCTAATTTGAAGCCATGCATCACGATATAGGAACAGTCAAAAAATCGGCATATTTCCATACTTTTGGGGCCCACCTGCTTCATCAGGTATGTGTTAATCTCAGGCCTGGCCTGCGGTACATACATAGGGTACGGCATATGCATCTGGCTGATGCGCACGCCTGCATCCTGCGCTCCCTTTTTATGCTGTGCAAAAAACGCCTCCAACTGCGCAGGTGTCCTGTCAAAAAAATTGTTTATTTCAAAACTGTAAATATCCATATTCTGCAGATAGGCATTCAAGCTGAAATCACAGCAGGTGAAGCCCGCTTCCTTAAGCATCTCAAAACCTGCTGCCGGATCCTTATCCTTTACAACATTCTTTGTCTGTACTCCAATCTCTAACATTGCTCTGCCTCCCGCTGCAGCCTGTCATAGTAATACGACGGCATATACTCGTCATTAAAATAACCAATATTTTGAATGCCCATCTCCTGAAGCTGCGCCGCAATCTCATGATAATAGGTGTTACAGATAATGACGCCGCAGTCCTGCGGCAAATCCTTTAACGCTTCCGGTTCCTTTACCGCAAGCCCCTCCAATTCCGTTCCCCAAAGCCGGGGATTATTATCACAGGTAAAAAGCGGCGGATACTTTTCGCCATAACATTTCATATAGTTACGACACATATTTCCGGCGCCAAAAAGAGCAACACGCTTATACTTTTTCAAATCTTTTTCCATATTTATCTGCAGGACAAAGTAGTCAAAAAGAGCTTTGTACATAGGGAATAACTCATATCGCAGAAGTGGCGAAAAAGACAGCGCCGTATCTGTCGCCTCCAAAATCAGGTCTCCGTCAAAGGCTGTCTCCCTAAGTCCCCTAACCGCTCCAAGCCAGTCCATGGTATCTTGATTTTTCTGTGCACAGGTAAAAGGAAGAAGCCTTGACATGTGCTGACCGTCATTTTCCGTCAGGATCACCGCACAAATACGCTCTCCTAAGACAGATGTCATGCGCTGGATATCCTGTCCACAGAGATTACAGACGCCAAGATCAAGGCAAAAGCCAAAGCGCTGCATCCCCACCTCCCTGTTCAGGCCGTCAACCCAAGCTGCCGCTGTCACTGCATCCGAACATACACCGCGTACCAAATGACCATTCTGACTACGGCACTGATTGGTAAACAGGATCCTTGTATCCGAATCCGGACATCTAGAAGCAAGCGCGAGAAAAAAATCACGGTTTTCCTCCCACAAGTTTTTGGACGAACTGTGCTGCAGCGGTTGCACAATGATCGTCTTACATCCTATCTGCGTGCAGGCCTCCATACAGTCCGTCTGAATCTGCAAAAAAATTTCCCTGTCTCCCGGACTGTCTGAGTCCATCTGCGAGTCTATAAATGGCAGTCTTGCAATAGAGGGCAGAAAATCCTTTTCTCTCAACCCTTCCATACATTTTTGGTAAGCCCTTCTCTTTGCCTGCGGTCTGTATTTCTTTCCATTTCTTTCTCTGCCTGTCAATATTTCGTGCAAGGGTGCAAAAACACCAAAATCAAACATAATCTCATGTATACCTGCTGCCCTGAGCCTATGTATGCTCTGTCTTGGATTTTCATCATTATAGATCACAGACGCCATTGCACAAACTAATTTCATACAAACCTCTCTCCTACAATAGTCTCTTTTCAATCAATGCCTTTAATTTGGTGGAGCTTGTAGATTGTGTATATGGGAAAAATACCATATCCACACCGTTTTTTTCGAGAAATGTCTTTTCTCCGAGCCAGTCCGGATTATTGATATAATCACTACCTGAAAACTGACAGTCAAACTGATACCTACGGTACGCCTCTCTGGTTCCCGCATACCCCAGCGGAATTTCCACCGCCTCGTCCACATATCTGCAGCTTCGTACCATCTCAATCCGCTCTTCAAACGGAATGTAGGGTTCTGTCCTTTTGTTCTTGCGCACGCCTTCGTCCGTCACGACCCCCACAATCAAATAATCACATTGCTCCTTGGCATGTTTAAACATATTCAGGTGTCCGATATGAAACAGATCAAAAACGCCTGCAATATATCCCACATGATACTTTTTAGCTTGAGGCTGTCCTCCGCTTTTATCCATCTCTCGAATGCCCGCCGGCATTGTCCTCGGATACTGTGCATTTACATCATAGACACCATAATGCTTGACCCCCAGATGCTGCAGTTGCCTCATAACCGACACATAATCCTTGATACAGATAATGACCTTATATTCTTCCGGCTTCAACTCTTTTAACAGTTCGGGAGAGCAGATGGAAATTCCGTTCATCTGTTCACTCCATTTTTTCTCCTGATTATCTATAATGGCGTATACAGGATATTCTTTCTGCGTTGCCAAAAATTTTTTGGCAAAATTACCCGAACCAAATAAAATCAGTTTTTTATTTTCCAGTCCCTTAAAAATATCAACAAAAAGCCGCTGATATTGTGCTTGCGAAAAATTCATGCGCTGCCTGTTTGTATGAATAACCTCGTAGTTGCGCTCATATTTCTCCAAAAAGCTTTTCATTTCACTTTTGTTTCGCAGCTTCTTGATAAACTCGTTTGCCATGCGCTTCCAGAGTTCTATCTCCTGATCCAGCCCGTAGCGCTGCTCCAAAAATCTCTGAGGTAGGATCAACTCCATCTCCGGTGCCCCGAGATATGTCACCTGCACTGCCCTGTAAACAATTACATTCGCAGGGTAATTTTCCTCATAAAACTCCTGATCATAAAAAATATACTCACCATCTATATGAAAGCTATTTAGCGGAACAAGATCCAAATATCCTCTTCTAAGACAAACTCCCCTTGCAGCTTCCTGTGCACCATCTACATGCTCGGAAGAATTTAAAATAATCTCGCGAAAACGATCCATTTCCTTAATGAAAGCTTCCTGGTCCTCCTTAAGAAGCCTGCGTAGATACAAAACAGCCGACTCTGCACTGACATACGGCATCACATAGTTTTCCGCCTGCAATTCTCCTTCAATCACCTTAATACCATGTTTTTTCAGATCCTGCGCATTTTCGGCCAGGTGCTGCAGGTTTTCTCTGCCTTCTCTGTAAAGCGCCCTCTTTTCTACCGTCTGATTCTCTCTGATGATTGTCGCAAGCGCATTTGCCCTTCCCCTGTCCGTTGACAGGGTCACGTGCAGCACATTAGAAAAGCTTCCGTCTGCCGGGCATTCTATCAGATAGGCGTTTGCCATTTTATGGAACAATCCATTATGCGCCAGATCCGTAAGCAGACACTCCTCCTCCAGGAAAACAGTGTCAGGTTCATGATACCTTGGAAAATAACGAATTCCCAGTTCCTCCTGGGGCAGATAATCCTGTGAATAAATGAGCTGTGGTTGATCAAGCCCCGGGAATACAGAATAAAAGCGCCTGTTTAAAAAAAACGCCTGCAAAAGCATATCCGAAAGCTCTGCCTCCGAATAGTTGCGCCCTTCTAAACGCTGTGCGCCACCTGCTCCTGCTCTTCTATAATGTTCGATTCCATCAAAATTTCTGCCTGTATAAGGATCTCTGTCTCCACAAAAATAACGAATTCCCAGACGATTTTCCATACCCAGCAATAAAAGCCCCTGCGGTAACAGAAGCCTGTGCCATACCTGTAGGGTGCAGACAGGGTCAGCGCTTTGCGACAGTACCTGCACCGCCACAATATACTCAAATCGCCCCTGATTGCGCAGCAGAAAATCCGGCTCAAGCGTCTCCTGCATGCAGGCGCATTCCAGCCGCACCTTCCTCTCTCTTAACAGCTCGGACAGACTGTCATTATTGTCTGCCGTAACATATAACAGGTCTGCTCCTTCCTTAAAATCATACCAACTGAGCAGACCCTTTGGCAAATCTCTGATAATTTCTTCCGCTTTAATCGCCATCACGAAATACTGTCCTCTCCTTCTTCAGTTAAAAATATACTTCCGGTTCATTCAGTATGATGTCCGTTATTCCCATCCTTTCCAGCGAAGCCAAATCCAGTCTTTTCCCTGTCGGCTTCTCCGGATAAAGGTGTCCTGTCATCCATGCCCTGACCGTATATCCGGCAAGTTCTTCTGCCGTTAAATCCATCCCCCGCCAGAAAGGGTGCAGTGCTACAGCACCGCAGCCTCCTTTTAATTTGTACATACAGTCCGAAACCTTTGTATCCAAAATGCCAAGCTCTGCATCTTTATCTATTGTCCGCAGTCTTGCAAGCGATCCGGCATAGAACGTAGAATAGATGACCGCATTCTGCAGTCCCCGCCGATGTACGAGCTCTATAATTTTTTCCTCCATCCCTGAATAAGGCCAGATGCTGTTTTTCAGTTCTATATTCAGCTTAAGTCCCGCCTTTAACCTCGGTTGCAACAGATCAAGTGTCTCCTCTATCGTAGGAATCGACTGTGATCGTCCGGTTCCGGCATCAATACAAAGTCGTTTAATCTGTGACAGGGTATAGTCTCTGACATATCCTGTTCCATCTGTCGTCCTGTCTACCCGTTCATCGTGGATAACGACCATCTCGCCATCTGAGGTCAGCTGAATGTCAAGCTCTATCCCCGTAAGCTGCATAATCTGTGCCGCTCTTTCAAATGCAAGCAGCGTATTTTCAGGATATCTCTGACTGCATCCCCTGTGCGCCCATACTTTCATATTCATGCATATCCCTTCTGTCCCGCCGTGTCTCTATTCCACCCGGCGTTTTTCCTGTTTAAGAAATTGTTCCATGATATCCGCCATGGCAATGGATATGCCGCGTGTCAGCTTAAAATCGCTCTTATCGTTCCCGTTTATCATATTTAAGAAATCTCTGATCTCGTAACGCAGCCCGTCTCCCAGAAATCTCTCTGAATACTTCTCCACACGTGCGGCATTCTCATAATGAATCTCAAAGTAGCTTGTCTTCCACCACGGTGCCTCCGCCACAATATAGCCCTTTGTTCCAGCGATCAGCAGCCGTCCATCAGACTTAACTCCTAGCCCGCAGGTCGTAGTCGCAATCCCCCGCGGAAATGTCAGGGAAGCCTTTGTAAAAAGGTCGAGCCCGTTTTTACCATGTATCGTATCAAAACGCAATTCACTGTAATCGATTCCAAACAGCTTGATTACAGGAAGCAGACAATAGCTGCCCAGCTCGATAAAACTCCCACCATAGCTTTGATCTGTCAATTCCCTGTTTTTTTCATCCTCAAGCTTTGTAAAGCAGGCGTCGATATATCTAATATTTCCGATCATACCGCTGGCAGCAATTCCCATCAGCTTCTCAAAACCGGGACAGTACGCTGTTTTAATCCCCTCAAACAGTACCAACCGGTGTTCTTTTGCATAAGCAAACAACTCCTGAGCCTGCTGCTTTTTTAATACCATCGGTTTTTCGCACAACACATGTTTTCCATGCTCCAGAGCCTCTTTTACATAGCCGTAATGCGTCTGATGGGGTGATGCAATATAGACGGCATCCACATTTTTATAAAATGTTTCAACATCCTCATAAGAATCAATCTCCCATTTAGCGGCAAACTTCCGTGCGCTCTCCTTATGCGGATTATATACGCCCTGCGTACTGACACCGCTGACCAGCTTCGCCTCCGGCATAAACCGCTCTGCAATCCTGCCCGTCCCGATTACACCAATCTTCTGAATCTTTCTGTTCTTCTCCCGAAGCATGGTACTTGATACATTTTTGGTCCGCTCCAGATAAACCACCCGGCAGTAATCGTTCATATAGTCAAACCGCCCTGTCCAATCCGAACCAATCGCAAAGATGTCTATATGGTACTTCTGGACATCACTCACCTTCTGCCCGTATGTCTCCTCTATGATAATCTCATCCGCAAAACCGGTCCTTTTGACATTCTCAATACGCGTAATCAGTGAATCCACAACATTAAGCTTGCCTCTCTCCATATCATACTTTTCCGTCGTGACACCAACAATCAGGTAATCCCCCAGCGCCTTTGCCCTCTGCAAGAGCTTATAGTGTCCTTCATGGAAAAGATCGAATGTCCCATATGTAATTATTTTTGTCATGCTCAGCTTCCTCCATTTTTCATGACAGTTTCTCCTTCACAAGATCATAGACAGTTCTGCCGCATGTTCCGTCTGTATTGGCATTAACTCTGGAAAATGCCTCAATCTGTTTACTTCTGTCAAATCGTTCTCCTGTAATCCGATCTTCCAAAAGATCCTTCAGCGAATTGAATGCACTCTCCCGCAGGCCATACTGCATTTGCTCTGATTGTCTTGCAAAACCCGCCTCATGAGTCATTAACTCATTTTTATCCATCACAATCTCTATTTCTCGCCATGCCATCGTACACAGGTCGATCTCATACAGCCTTCTCTTCGGCATATACCATATGCGCTGCACAGCCGATCCCTGCGGCAGATAGGTAACCGGGAAACCACCCATCCCCCATGAACTGAAATATCCGTTTTCCCCACGCATTTCAGATGTCACAGACTGCTCCCACGGTGTCATCTTTCCTGTCTTTCTGTCGAGAGTCAGATACATGTTGCCCCAGGCCGGTGACAAAACAATTGTCTCCTTTCCCTCCTGTCTGCATATCCTGAGATTACCAAACGGTAATTCTTCACATAACGCATTATAGGGCCAGCTAATGCATCGAAACTCCTTTGGAATATCACCATACTCCGTCACGCTGCCTGTTTTGGGATTCCAGCATGTGACTGTCATCCCATTAAACGGCAGCAGCCACAGCTCGTCTCCGTCAGGAATGATCTCATATGTGCCCAAATCGGATGCCGCTCCACTATGCAGCGTTCTCGTCTTTAATGTATTCATATCCATAAAGATAAAAAAGCCATCCAGTGGCGATGCAAACACAAGGTAGTTTTCATACGGTGCCATGCTGCCTGGAATCCAGTTTCCACCGCTTTCCCTTATCAGGAACGATCCGATTCCATCAATATAACAGAGCTTCTCTGTCCTAATATCGAATCTAATCAGATACGGATAACGAAACAGCATCAAAAAGATATATTTTTCGTTATAGTAATACTTCGTAAATAAGGCCCCTTTTGCTGCTGTCCCGTTCTCCTTCAGAGCTACCTTGCGTATTATTTGATCCTCTATGATCAGAATGTGTCTGGCATTACCGGGCAACACATAAATCTTATTCCCAATCTCCACTGCCTTTATATAATAGTCTCCACCAGCATATTCGCATCCCAGATCCATATAAAATCTGTAATGGTAATCATTGTGCTCCGATATCCACAGCTGATTGTTTTTGGTAATCAGATATTTGTCATTTCCCCAAATGTCAAATTGTGGTAGAATCCATTCCCCGCGCCAATCATCCTTCTGTGGCAGTGTATTGATCTCATCATTATCGAAAGTAAAAAGCGGCTTTCCCGCAACACCAAAAAGTGCGATAACGCTCGTCCAAGGATCACCGATATACACATCCGACAGCGCTATGGTATTTTCTATATCAGCCGTCTCATCTAAAATACCGATTTTCTCCTCTATAAACTCCTTTTTCAGTGCATCATACTGTGCCTTTTGATTGTTTCTGAGAGAAGCAAATGTGGCGTCTAAGAGCGGATGCGGACGCCATAAAAGGCAAGCGTCATCCTTTCCCTTAAAAATATCAAATACATATTTCATCCTTTTCAAAAAAAGGGCTGTATTTCTCAGCATTCCGTTAATGCTTGTATTATAGAAATACACCTTCCTGCCCGCCATTTTCTCCTTCCATTCGGCCGGCGGCTCAGGCGGATTCGTACACTTATGTATGACACTGTCAAACTTTGGAGATCCTAAAGGCAGAAACTTTTCATCCGGTATCCCCGCATCAAAAAACTTTCTATATCCTTGCGATTGAATCACGATGTAGTCTGCGTGGATATATGCAGGACAGAGCGACAGCCCCTCCGACATACTTCCCGCTGTGGCATAATATGGAATGTAGACAAGACAGTCTGTATATTTTTTGAGATTATCGGAATAAAAAAAGGGATGTACACTTGTCACATAATTTGCCTTGTCATAAGGATTATGGATAAAAATCATATCCGGATGATGATTTTCAAAATCAAACGCATCGAATCTGGTGATTGGAACATCCGACGGGAAAAGGTCGGCCTCATAGTGCTCTTTGCAAAAGCTCCCATCCGGATTTTTATCACAATAAGGAATGGGAATCACATAGGTATCACAGTCAGGGTCTGCATCCGCTGCTCGCCACACACTCTCTAAGCTGTCCCACATGCTTGCTTTGTATGGCAGAAACACCGCTTCCACTCTCTGCCTTATATCCTTTTTCAGACTGTTTGAAATGTAAAGCAACTCCTGCTGTAGCTGCGTATATAAATTTTCAAAATCCTGCCTCTTTCCCTCTGCGCAACGGGCATGAATCAGATAGACCAGCTCGCAGTATTCTTCCAGAAGTGTTACGACCGGATGATGCTCCCCCTCCACCTGCTCGACCTGCGTACCAATAGAAATAGCTGCGTTCTGACAGTCTACAAGGAGCGTTTGCGCAGTCTCTATTTCATTCCTATCGATATACTTTTTGATCTGTTCATGCGCCTGCTGCATTTGCTCAACCAGCTGTTCTGCCTGCCGCATCTGTGCTCTTCTCATCATTTCAAAACCACTCCTTCAAGTAGGGATAGAAAGCATTATTTCATACGGATTATACACTACATATCTGATTTTGTCGATGTTATGGCAAACATTTTCAGAAATGTGAAGCCGCATTTTATTTTTCGTTCATTCTGAATAATTGTAAATCTCTCCCTAGTGTATAAAAAACGACCCTCTCTCTTAAAACTCCAAGCTCCAGCAGCTGTGTCTCCATTTTCTGTGCTACATTCTTATTTGCAATGACAAAAACTGCATCCGGGTATTTACGAACTGCTTCTTCGGGAGACATGATAGTCACGCCATTCAAGTGCCTGCCTTGAACGGCTTTTTGATTATCGCAATAGGACAGTATACGCCCTATGCAAAGCATATGAGACAAGCCGCAAAAAAACTGCCCCCATACGCCGCTACCAAAAATAACAACTTCTTTGTTTTTTATCTGATCCCTTAAACGATAGAATGTATTTCTTGTACATTCATGCTCCTCTGTAACCTGATCATAAAAAACTTTTGAACTTTGCAAGAATACCTGTAGCTTCTCCCATTGCTCCTTATTCACCATATCTTCCTCTAGTAGCTTTCCCTCTGATACTGCCCTTAAAAATCTGTCTTGCAACTCCTTTATATGTGCATCAGCCTGCTGCCAATATTCTCCGGAAGCTGCCATAATTTGGAATCTTCCAATACACTGTGCCAACATTCTCTGGTAATATACACTGACCCACTCTCTGCTCTTTCCCTTCAGGAACTTTGCACTATAAGCATATTCCTCTGCAATATAAGAAAATCCCTTCGGATTATAGATCGAGGAATTTGCATTATCCTGCCGATACAAATATACTGTCTTTTTCAGATAAACAGCACTCCGTGCCGAACTAATTGTCTGTAATAAAAAACCCTGATCCTGAAATGCTGCTCCTAAAGACTCGTTCAGCCGAATCTCTTTTATAAAATTTTTCTTATAAATACCTGTCCATAAATAAATATCCTGCATCAACAACTTGGGACATTCACAAGGCGCAATCACTATACCATACACAGAATCATCGTAAAAAACTCTTCGCATGGGCACCCGGATGCTTTCCGCTCCCCTTGTCTCAAAAAGAGCCTCCACGCCGCCCTTCACATAATCCGCCTCTGTCTCCACAGCTTTTTGGTAAAGGCACTCAAACATATCCGGAACTATCACATCATCCGTTTCAACGATTCCTATGTACTCCCCCCTCGCCATGGAAATTCCCAAATTCATCTGATAGCCATAACTTCTTTTTTCAGATAGAACAACCTTAATTCTGTTATCCTTTTTTTCATATTCCCTCAGGAGCTCCAGTGTGCCGTCCGTGCTTCCCGCATCAATTGCAAGAATTTCCATATCCTGAAGCGTTTGGTTGATGACACTGTCCATACATTGTGATATATAAGATGCTACATTCAGAGAGGGCATGATTACTGTTATTTTACACATAGCCTATTGCATACTCCTTTTTCCATTTCATTACCTCTAACCAAATCCAAAATAAATCCCGCAGCCCTTTCACTTGCATGACCGTCCTCATGAACACCATATTTTTCCATGAAAGTATCAACTCTCCGATCATATTCTTCCTTTCTAAAATTATAAATATTTTGTACCAATTTTTCGTTATCTTCAGCTATATCAAAAGGCAAGCTGTCATAATCTATCAACAACCCTCTCTCTCCATCTATATATTCCTTCCTGTCCGGTGCGTATAAAAAAACAGTTTTTTTCACAAAAGCCGGCTCAAACATAATACTTGAATAATCAGTAATCATGATATCAGATGCCGCTACCAATTCCTCACTGTCATCATAACCTGTTACATTATGGACAAACTGTGGCAGTTCATACTCCTTAGGCAGTTTATTTCTCGTTGGATGCAACCGCAATAAAATTTCCCATTTCCCTCCAAATCGTTTTTCAACCGCCTGTTTTAGACTGCTGAAATCAATACTCGTCAGTTCCAAAACATCTTTACAAACATCATATCTATCCCCTTCAACTCTAAAGGTCGGAGCATACAGTATTGTATGAATTATCCGATCTATCCCATATATCCCATATATTTTTTCCTTCATCTCATTTTCCCTAAACAAAATATCCGAACGGGGAGAACCGACATATACCGCCTCTCCTTTAAAATCAAATCCTTCCCTGCACGTCTTTTCATCAAACGGACTTCCTACAAATATGTAATCCATAAGCTCTCCGTTTCTTTCCCATTCCTCTACCCGTACCTGCTCCTTTCTAAATGCATGAAGTGTCTTCCCAAAGCTTTTTAATGTCACGGCAGCCCAATGCTTTATTTGTATATAACACTGATCCTCTCTTTTTATCAACTCTTTCGGAACCGGATGTTCCATAATCCAAAATCCTGCTGTCTGCATTTCCTCTACATATTGCCTAACATTATTCTGATATACAACCCTAATACCTTCCGGCACGAATACCGTTGCATTATCAACTATCCATACAATATCCAAGTCGTTTGTCCGTGACAGCAGTACTTCTGCAATTGCTCTACCGTGCCCGCAATATCGTCCCATTGTGCGAAACACAAGCTTTTTGTGTTCAATCGGTAATTCCATGCTTTCTCTTGCATATTTTTCTACTGAATAATCATCTATAGCAACTTTTTCCTTTTCATTGGCACACATGATAAGTGCGATATAAATATTACAAATACCTTTTTGCATTAGACTATCTACTATTTCTTCATAATAGTTTATACTTGAAACGACTACTGCAATTTCCTCTTTCCTATATTTTTCAAAAATATCTTCTCCAACAATATACTGATATGTAAAACTTTTATCAGATGCATAAAAACTATAATCCGCTACACAAATCTTATGCTTCCACTTATCGGTATCTATCACTGCTTCTATAGTAATGTTTTTCATATATCTATCTAAAAGCATATCAAGCAATGCCCCTGCTCCGTATACAAAAACCTTTTTCCCTTCTAATTCTGCCATAAATTGTTTCCATGTTTGTTTATTCCATGATTCACATCGGGAAATATGCCTGCCCTGTTCCAATGCCTTATAAAAACTGTTCATCCTAATCCCTCCAATGGCGCTATCACTTTACAAAATACTATTCTTACTAAGCATCCTTAAATAATTTAAAGAATCTTTCCTTTAGCAACCACCATATTACATACTTCTCACTTTGAAAAAGATATCTCAATTTAGTGATATTATTATTTCCAAAACTCAGTTCTGATGACTGATCTTCCTTATGAAATATCTCTGCATCATCAACATATGCTTGTTTTAAACCTTTCATCCGGCACATTAAATACAAAATTTTCTCTTCACAATACAGAAATGTTCCTGAATAAAAACCTTTATAATATTCAAAAAAATCCGGTGTAAACATTAATGCACATCCATGAAGTATATATTTATACTCATCTGATACAAGTGGAAAATCAAAACAGCAACCTCTTAATTTTGTAAAATGATTCATATAAATGCTTAAATTATCCCTAAGAGAAAAATTTTCTTTGTATTGATATTGGATTCCTTCTTCTAAAAGAACCTTGCTTCCAATGACTGCCACGCTCTTTTGATGGGAATTAACCAACTTATCAATATAATCCTTCTGTATAAAAAGAGTATCATTATTTACTACTAACACATAATCTGCTTTTAACCGCTTTCGTGCATAATGTATTCCAACATTATTTCCTTTTGCATATCCTAAGTTTTTATGAGTCTGCAAAATATGTATCTGATTTTTCCCCTTACAGGTCTTGCTTATTTTCTTTATTGAATCATTATCAGAACCATTATCCACAACTACAATTCCACATAGCGAATAATCCATCTTTTCAATGCTCTCAATACATTCATTCGTATCCTTATAATTCAAATAATTCAATATCACAATTGCAACTCTCTTCACTAACACTTTCTCCACACCTCTGCAAGATTGATAATCGGGCAGTCTAACTTGCCTGAAAGTTTCTGCTGTATACCATCATACTCATCAACAACAGTCACCAATACAATGTCCATTAACGGCAGGTTATCATCCGGACTAAAAATATGAATATTTTCAAAGACACTGGTACACGATATTCTATCTATAATGCAGCACACATTAACTTCTTCTTTTAAAAGCTCTCTTATTACATTTTTTCCTATCTTCCCATTTCCATAAACGGCAATCCTACTCCCTCTCTCAATTGGCAATATATCTGTAAACTTTATTCCCTTTTCTATCATATCTAACATATATTCTGACTGCTGAAGTCTACATATTTTCTTGTCTTTATTTTTTCCAATTGCTTTCGCGGAAATATACATTAATACAACTATAACTGCCGCATTCACTAGCTTTTTTAACAAATAACTTAAATGTTTCATCTGCATTTCTCCATTATCATGATAATTTTCGATCTGATATCTTCGAGTCAGTCAGAAAACCATTTTATCGACCATACAATTTTATCACGGTCAATTCCCATTCTCTCCAGTCTCTCAAAAACCTGCAGTACAATATCCTGATTCTTAATTGCTATTACGACTACCTCAAGCAAACTTTCTGTCAGATACTCAGGAGACTTAATATCATATGATGTATTTTCAAATTCCTGATAATTCTCATCTACCCATAAAACAACCTGATGAGAGCCATCCCTCTTTAACTGTTCATAATACTGTTTTCCGATATTCCCTGCCCCGTATAGCGCTATTTTCGTCTTCTCCCGTACTTTATCAAACGGGAAAGCATATTGTCTTACCTGATACTCCTCCTGAGGATTAAAAACATCCAAGTCCGCATACGGAGATTTCTCATAATAAGACAAAAACAAATCCGTCAGATATGGCATTTTATATTTCCAAGGCTTCTGCACTCCTGTCAGATGGAGAATTGCTGCTGATTGTTCCCGTTCTAGTGTAGTTCTGTTAAAATCCACATGATATTTTTCCAAAATTTCACTGCCAAGATGAGCCTCCTCTATTGTCACCATATAATTATAACGAATTGGCAGAAAAATTGCTTTTTCTCCCAAAACTACATTCAGGGCATCCTGATCCATAAAAAAATTGATGCCTTCTTTTTTGTATTTTAAAAGTTGTACCGGAATATTATCATCCCGCATGGCACTCAAATTCATGAGCATCATACCAGAATTAAAATAAAGAGGATATTCACAATGCAGCTTCACAAGTGCGGAAGGAATCTGCTCCATTGCCAAAATGTCCACAACTGCACCCACATAATTTTCTCCTAACTTTGTTGCATACAGATCGGTTAAGTCTTCCTGAATTAACATATCCCCATCCAGGTAAAGAACCTTGTCCAAATTCTCCAGCACGGTTGGAAGCTCAAATTTAATGAGGGCTGTGCTCGTGACTGGAAAATCTTCTTTTTGAAACTCTTGATGCGAATTTTCCTTTGGAATAACCTGTATCTGAAAATTGTCATCATTCAAGTCATAAAGCCTCTCCCACAATTCCTTTTCTACATCCACCACCACTAAATAAACATCATATCTGGACTGTGCATTCTTATTCTCCTTTAAAGAAACGATAGAAACTGCGGTATTATAAAAAAATGCCCTATCTGTAATATAGGCTATTGATACTTTTAAATGCATATGCTTCCCTCTTTATTTTCAGCAGCCATGTCCCGCATCTTCTCAAATAATTTCCTGTTATTATCAATTCTCTTCTCTCTAAATCCATCCGGTTTCCACCCAGCATTAAAGTGATGGATTGTCATAGTATCTTCACAAAACGCTCCCAGTTCATAAACCAAAAAATCTTTCGGAGTCAAGTACTTTCTCGGCAAAAATACATTCCCGTCAATAACCTGTAATTCCCCATTTAAATGCAGTCCTTTCTTTTTTAAGACAGAACGTATCAGGCGGGGCTGGCACAAAAAAACCATGCCGGCATCGCTTCCTTCAAATTCAATTCCGTCATAAATCTGCATCAGCTCAAGCAGCAAAGGATTTCCAGCTTCTGATGCACAAATTCCCAAATCAATATCATGATTCGCATCAAATGTAAAAAATGCCCGGTTCCCCAAAATCCGGTCTAACGGTTTTACGATTTCCACATCCATATCCATATAAATGCCGCCCTGATGATAAAGCACATCCAGCCTTGCATAATCACTTGCAAATGCCCATTTTTTAGCCTTGATTGCCGAAGCCACAAAAGGATGTTTTTCCCAATCATAATTATCCATATTCCATTCTTTTATCTGGTATTCAGGGCATATGTTTTTCCAGCTGTCAATACACTGCTGATATTCTGCCGGCTTTTCATCCCCGCTAAACCAAAAGGAATGAATGATTTTTTCTATTTTGTTTGGTCTGGAAGTATCAAAAACCACTTCTTTATCACCTTGCTCCTGCTGTTTATATGATGTAGCCAGCACAAGCGGGAAAAAGTAACAGTCAACATCGTCACTTAATCCCAACGAGTCTAAGTCTGAATACATATCCCACATATAGCTTGAACTGGTGATTATGACAGAACACTCTTTTTCTTCCTTCAGCGCTTCCATTCCCCGCACCTCCAGTCTTTTTCCCTGAAATTCAATTTCATTAACAGGAGAATGGTTATCAACAACATATGCAATATTATCAACTAATTCCAAAGGAAAATGCTCCTGTACATAATATTTGTAATAACTGCCTATTCCGAACAATATAAGTTTTTTACTCTTCAACCTCAAAGTGCATTTACTCAGGCTGCAATTACATAGCTTCATAACTTTTCTCCCATTTATTGCTCCGTTCCATTTTCATGTAACAAACCTTCAATCCATCTCACTCGTTCTAAATGTTTCAAATTAGTCTCTCTATATACCTGAAGATTTTCTCTTATTTTTTTACGCAATAAGGTGATTTTTTCCTGATCCTTATTTTGCAGGGCAATTTCTAAAATTTTTCCACACCTATAAACGTGCATTCTTTTTATCAGATTAATAACCCCTTGCTCTATGCCTGCCTCAGAATAGTCCCTGATAATTATTTCATAAGCATTGACCCATGCCAGCTCCTCCAACTGTCTTTGATTGGTATGTCCGATAGAATCGTCCCTTTGAAAATAACAATATAATGGTTTGTCAATATAAAGAATGGTTTTGGCAAGCATATTAACCTTTGCGACAAATACAATATCTTCGCCTGTATGTAAATGCGGGCAACTAACCCTCAGCTTATTTTTCTCGTCAAAAATAAGCTCTCGCCTAAATAGTCTGGTCCACATATAACCCGCAACCCCTCTATATTTATCCCTTTCATAAATATATGGTAAAAAATCCCTGATGGGAACTACGCTCTTTGGCACATCACCCAGATTTTCTGCACGCCATCTTCGCATGCCATCATCAAAATAAAATCCACACGTTACTATATCTGCATTTTCTGTTTCCAACTTTCCTATCATCTCATGATACATTCCTTTACAAATGTAATCATCGGAATCCACAAATCCTATATAATCTCCAGTAGCAGCTTGCAATCCTACATTTCTTGCTTTCGCAACTCCCATATTCTCCTGATGAATCACAACCAATCTATCATCAACTGCTGCTAATTTATCTAAAATCTCTCCGCTCCCATCTGTTGACCCATCATCTATACAAATGATTTCTATATTTTTATAGCTTTGATTTTGAATACTTGACAGGCAACGTTGCAAATATTTTTCCGTGTTATACACTGGAACAATAATACTCACTTTTCCCAAAGACATACTCCTCTTACCACTCCCCTGCATCCGTTTATCAGTTATTCTCCTGCCCCTCATTATATTCCTGTTCTACAATCATATCATATAAATCTGAAACAACATCTTCGATTGAAACAATATCCTTTCTTGTATATCCATGAAGTTTTCGCTTCACATCAACAAAATAATTGATAGCCGATACAACAACTGCATCTATCGGGTCATCAGTAATACCCCGATAAACTTCTCTATCTGCAAGCTTCTTTACACTTTGATCCATGATGTAAATAACTTCTATTTCGTCTGACTTGCTCAATTCATCATATAATAGCTGTCCAATTCTTGCTGCTCCATAAATTGCAATCTTATGATATCCTCTGCGCCTTAATTCTTCCGCTACAGACCTATTATTCTTGTTAATGTAAAACCACTTTGACATAAAATCAAAATTGTTTGTCATGCGCCTTGTATATGGATCTGATATGTCTGCTTCTGTGTACAACGGTTTTTGATATAACTCAAATTTATCTTTTATCATTCTTTTTCTCTCTTTCAGTTTATTGTTCAATATCTCAATCTGATTTTTCATTGTTAGCATCTGCTCAAAAAAAATATCATAAGTATCTAACAACTGATCTTCCCTTGATTTCGCTTTTGCTTGTTCTACCGCCATCCTTAACCATGTTAAACTATCCTTTTTCATTTGCTTCATTATTTTATCTACCGCTTCATAATCAATAGGCTTTTGTAATACGTCAACAAATTGAGTTCTTTCATTTTTGTAAAGCATACGATCTATAATCTTAAACATATTTAAAAGAGAGACTATTCTTCCCTCCCCCCTAGAAATATCATTCCTTACAACAAATGGTTTATGAAAAATGATAGCAAAGCAAGCCGCGTGAAATGAATTTGTCACAATATACTTTGCATTCTTTAAATAAGCCAGCCACTCTTCAACTTTTACATCCTCTACACATTTTTCATATGGAGTTTTATTAAAAATAGGATCGGGAATACTAATAACCGCATCAATATCTAATTGATTTCTGCATTCCTTCAGTATTTCTTCATACTCCGCATCTTTTTGGGGCTGCCCTAAGATAAACGACAAAAGATAAGGCTCTTTTGGAACCCTTTCCCTTCCCTTCTCAACTAATTTTAAATATTCTTCTTTATCACATAGAAAGACCGGATCTAATACCAAATTGGCTTCTATATCAAAATTCTTGCGCATTAAATCAATGGTACTTTTTTCTCTCACTGATATAGCATCAAAACGCTTTAAAAAATATTTCATTTCCAAACGCTCCTCTTCATTTCCCCAAAACTCTGAGGCCCCGAATGAAATACTATATCCAATTTTCCCCTTATTACTTTTCACCCAGTTCAATGATGGAAATTTACATATCTTTCTCTTATAAAAAAAGCGGCTAAAATTTTGATCAGAAGGAACGCAAAAGCAATCACAAACATCATTGAAATGAATACTATCCTGCATATTAAAGGGTATATCCGCCAAATCCTCTTTATCATATTGTAATGACTTAAATCTTTCATCATTCAAAACACAAGCGGTTTCTCTATACAAAGGGGAATCAATTGGCGGCATTATCATAAGAGCTGCATATCCCATATCATTAAGCACTTTATATATAGCCCATGACACTAACCGACTTCCATAATTGCTATATGCCCCAAAAGCAGTAACTACTCCAATATCCCATTTTTTCTTCTTCGCTTTTGCCCAAGAATCCTCAAATGAATTATGACAGATACATTCTATAAATCTTTCCCTAGCTTTCCAGTCAAACGAACGTCTTTTGTAGCCACCATTATAATATAACAAATTTTTTTCGACTTTTTCCATCCTTATAAATGAATTTTTTATCTGTTCAAACAGATATCTTCCTTTATCAGAATTTACTAAAACGCAGCTTGTCCCTTTATCATCCCTCCACGTAATATCATGCTTTTCAATTCCCCAAAAATCGCCTAAAGAAATATCCCCCTGCCTTGTCTCTACACTGTATTTACATGAAACACATGCGTCTCTCATCACCATTCCACTCAAAAACGCATCCCACCAACTATCATTTGAAGGTAACGTAAGCCTGCTGGTTCCATCCTTATATACAAATCTAGTTCTTGGCGTCCAGCCTGTTAAAGCTTCCCTTTGAATAATTTTGTCCAGTTTCTCCTTACCAAACTCCTCATCTAAATATTTCTGAAATATCCCTTGAGAAGGTGCATTCAAACAAATTAAATCAATCGTATATAAATTTTTATGTTCAACATACTTTTTAAGACCCGCGATTTGACAAGGGGTGCCGACAAACAAAACTATTCTTTTAGAACCAAGTTCCCTTTTTACATCTTTATATATATCAGATGTATCACTCTGAACATATTTGCTATATCTTAACTTTGTCAGTCCTTCTCTGTCCATAACTTTGATGTGCTTTACCGTGAATCCTTCTTCCCATGCAGCACCATATACACAACCGCCCATGCTAATTATCCATTCAGCCAGTAACGTAAATACACCACCACTTGAACTCATTGTGCGGATTTCATTTTCTGCCCAAGCAGCATAGACTTCATTACTCTCATATCCTTTTTCACTATGAACACTTGGGCATATTTGAGAACATTTTCCACAATTAATACACTTTTTTTCATCTATAAAGGGTTTAAATCCATTTATAAGTTCCAAATCCATTTTTATTGCATTTACCGGGCAAACATTTTGGCATGCTGCACAGCCTGTACAAGTCGGCAGCTTTTGTAACGTTTCATATGTTCTCATTTTTTTCCTCATTCCCTAATTTATTGTGATTACTTGACAAATTTCAGCATTGCGCCTTCAACTCTCCGCATGTTTTTAGAATAAGAAAGTTTCAATCCTCCTTTTTGGAACAAATCCACGATCTGCATTACTGTCAAATGACTCATATAACCACGTCTTTTTCGATCCACAATATCCCATACATATTCCATCGCATTATAAGAACATATAACTTCCTTTTTGGCATGCTTACAGGTCTCATCAACAAACTTCTCTATATCACATATATATTCCAAGATTCCACTCATAAAGATTACATCCGCCTCCACATTTGGAAAGCCATCCTTATTCAGATCACAAACTATCGTTGCATCATCATGCCTTATATAATCACATGGCATATACTTTTTCTCTCCGGTCAAAAATTTTTTTAAGCTCTCATTTCCGCATCCCAAATCTAATATTGATTTGGAATTCTCTGAAATCATCTGCGCCATTTGATAAACTCTGAATTCATATGCAGGAGATAGCTCTCGTGCCTCCCCCCACAACGCCTGCATCCATTCTGTACATCCTCCAAAGTGTTTCCCTTCCATAAAACCCATCTCGCAGAGCTGACTTACTACGGACTTATAATGTTCAACACTAGAAACAATAATGCGTACTTGTTCCTTATCTTCTTCAAACAATTTTGTCGGATAATAAACAGGATAATCCTTTTCTCCTACTTTGTAATTATAATTATATTTTTTATTATCTACCAGATATTTAATATGCCTGCCTTCTCTTTCCAGATTTCGCACCACAATAGCCGCATCCCTGCCTGCGCAAAATAAAATATATTCCATATTTTCCTCCTTTCATATATCCAACGGTTCAAACTTCATTACCATTTGTTGTATTGTAACAATATGCATCTTTTCCGCATATGTCAGCTTCATACCATACTTCCCAAACAATTCTACAATTTCTTTCATCGTTAAATTGTTCACCCAGCTACCACGCTTTCTTAGTATTATGTCCCTGTAACACTCCAATGTCACGTAAGAACATACAATTTCCTTTTTTGCACAACTGCATGCCTTTTTAATAAATTCCTCATACTCGAATATATATTCCAATATACCACTCATAAAGACTACATCCGCCTCCACCTCTGGGAATCCGTCTTTATTTAGATCACACACTATCGTTGTATCGTTATGCCTTATATAATCACATGGCATATATGTAATATTCTTGTCTAGATACGCCTTTAACCGCATACTGCCACAGCCCAAATCCAGTACGGATCGGACATTCTTTGAAATCAATTCAGACATTCTTTTTACCCTGAATTCAAAATTAGGCGCTAACTTTCCAATTTCTCCCCACCTTTGTTGAATGTAATCAAAGCAGCTAAAGTACTCCTTCCCCTCCATAAATCCCATTTCAGCTAATTGTGCTGATACCGGCTCATAAAAGTCTAAACTGGCAATAATAATTGTGATATTATCTTTATCTTCTTCATAAAGCTTTACCGGATGATATACCGTATATGTTTTTCCATCAACTGTATAATCACAATCATATTTCCTGTTATCGACCAAATATTTAATATACTTGCCTTCTCTTTCCAAATTCCGCACTACAATAGCCGCATCCCTGCCTGCACAAAATAAAATATACTCCATATTTTCCTCCATTCCATTATATACGCTTTTCATAATACAAGCTTATACATCCACATTTTTCTGCTGCGATAAATTAATGCTTTTTATATAACGGACACTCCAAATCAAACCTTTAAATCACTCACCGGATGCACCTTCCTTTTTTCGACCGGTGGGAGCTCCATATAATCTCCGAATTTGAAATGTAGATAACTGTCATACTCTTTAATTCCCTGAAGCAATTCCCCCTCAAATTCAATCGCCTCACTATTTTCATACCAAAATCTATAATAACCATATTCGGAATTAGGCGTCGGAAACATAAGAATACGTACCCATTTGCCCCGCCGCCTCATACTACCTTGAATCATCCTGCGGTAATATCCGAACACCACCTTTTCCGGAATTTTATCCAAAAGCATGAACCACTTTCTTTTCAATAAATTTTTGTCTGCGACTTTACCGACCCTTGACCACAAAATTTTGCGCACCAGATAGCATTCAAAATTCTTTATGCTACGCAGAATATAATTATCTGGCACATTATCCAGCGGAAATATATCTATAAAAATCCCCTGTTCATATGGCATATGTTCCTGATTTTCCCTTAAAAACAAAGTGTCCCTGCGCCTCAGCTTTCCATATCCCCAACGGTACCCTTCTGTATTTCTGTGATCCTGAAAATAAAAACGCGATTTATCCAAATCCGTCTCACACGCTTTACGAAACTTTTCATAGTCCGGCCTTAAAAAGGCTACGTCTGCATCGTCATCCCATGGGATATATCCACCATGCCTCACTGCCCCCAAAAGTGTCCCTGCGATAATGTTATAGCGAATATGACATTTTTTGCAAATCCGATCTACTTCCCGGAGCATCTCTAATTGAATTAGCTGTACCTTTCGTAAAGTATCTTTATCAATTTCCACCATACTGATTTTCCTTAACTGAATAACTATATAACCATTTGCTTCCCACTCCATTCTACCATGCTTTCATTTTTTTTTAAATATATAAAAAAAGGGGCATCTGACGGACAATAAATTTTCGTACCCTACAGGGTCTATCCGCCCATAACAAAACCGGTTATTGCATCCACTGCAATAACCGGTCATGATTAAGCTTTATCTCTGCCTCCATACAACGACATCGCAATCCTTGCTTCTCTAACAGCCTATATATCCTAAATACTTATTCCACGAAAAACATCTCGTAAAGCATCCTTTTTATATTTACATCGGCTATCTATTGCGAAATATTAGAGACATTCTTATCTCAGTTTCACATTAACTGTAGCTGTTTTGGTTTCACCACTTACTGTCTCATATGTGATTACAGCTTCTCTTGTTGCGTCACTCGTATATTTTGTTGTATACAATGTTATATATGCTGAATCAAATGTTATCACACCATTTGTATCGCTAGCCTGAGTCCAGCCATTCTTTCCCGTGAAAGCATTGTAACCATCAGCGAGCGTTCCCGTATAATCCATTTCTATTTTAGTTATAGATGCAAGTGCATTATCACCAGAACCAATTGTATAACTAATAGAACCAACTTCGGATCCTGTCGTGAAAGAAGGAGGCACCTGTGATTTCAATCTAACATTAACTGTAGCTGTCCTTTCAGAACCACCTACCGTCATATAAGTGATTATAGCTTCTCTGGTTGAATCATTCGGGTAAGCTTTCACATATGCTGCTATATATGCTGAATCAAGTGTTATCAGGCTGCCTGTATCTTCTGCTGCCTTCCAGCCACCCTTTCCGGTGTAAGCATGGTAACCATCAACAAGTGTTCCACTAATATCCATCTCAACTTTGCTAATAGAAGCAATCGCATCCATAGCACTATTACCACGCTTATAGCTAATTGTACCTGCATTAGCCCCTGCCTTAAATACAGGATTCGGATTATTATACAAAGCTCCTGTACCCGCATCAGGAGTTGCGCCAGTCGGTGCATTATCATTGCTATACACAGCAGTAATTCTGATACCCTTAGTAAGCTTTGTCCAATCTGCACCTGCATTCATGGTTCCGCCAAAGGTAAATGCAGTAATACCCTTACCAGCTGCCGCAAGACTCTGTAATGTAAAATCGTCTGCTACATTGTTTCCGTTTGCTGAACTCAGGTTGATCGTCCCATCATATACAGCTTTTTCAAGCAAGAAACTTACCTCATTCTCTCCCGGCATTAAGTCCATTGCTGCAGTATCTGCTGTCGCCATTGTCACATCTGCAAGATCTGCACCAGTTGTTGTCAAATCTGCCGAATTGCCACCTACCTTTACTTCGTCAGTATCCGCCGGAACGACTTGCAGATTAAGTACATAATCATCCGGAGATGAAGGTGTTGCTACAGCAGTTGCGCTTACAAAATTAATTTTATCTTCATTCAAATCCTCTACATTAAGAGTAACTGTTATCATCTTATCCTTTGTACTCTTATTGATAATACCATAATTTTTGGATACAATCTGAGCAGTGGTATCACTTGTACCATCACCATCCACATCTACTTTAAGCCCATCAGGGTTAAAAGCCACTACGAAAGTGGTTGGAACTACTACGTTTGTTACATCATAAGAATAAATCGGTGCATCTACAGACACTTCCTGGTCTGCTGCAAAGGTTGTCATGGACATTCCCATTACCATGGATGCACTTAAAGCTACTGCTAACGCTTTTTTCATCTTTCTCATTTTCTTTTTCCTCCTTGAATTAGTCAATTATTTTGAAACAGAAATTGTAACTTTAAAGCCGACACTGCTCACCTCCTCCAAGTTTTCATCCACCATCGTGTACATTACTACCGCATCATACTCTCCAGCAGCAAGCTCCTTGTTCAGCTTAAAGTTCTTGAGTTCTGTTCCTACCGGAAGCATAGGTGATGAATACAAAAGTTCGTTCGTACTTTCCTCATACACATCAAAGTACAGCGTATACAGATTATTTTCCACATTGGCCACATAAGCATTCGGTGATGCTGACTTTCCATCATCAAAGGTCCATGCAGTTGTCATCTTGCACTCAAACATGCCCTTGCTGACCTTCTCAGTCATCTCATCCATGATATCTCCTGCATTGCTCTCATCCACAAATCCCCTGTCTAAGACAGTTGACCTCGGGACGCTTTGAGATTCCTGCACCGGTTCTTCCTTCTGCTTTGCCAAAAGCAGGACTATACATGTGACAAGCGCCGTCACCAATACAAGAAAAGCAATCACAATAATAATAATCATATTCCTTTGCTTCTTCCTTGCAGATTTTCTCTGGTTGGACATAATCTTGTAACTCCTCTCTATATGATGAACCGCCTGTAAAGGCAAGTTCTCCATACCACATCTTATCTTTTCAGTTCTTCAGGCTCTCAGTCTATATAGATCATAGCCCCTGTTCCCTCTATAACTTCTTCGCTTCCATCCGCCGTCCGATAAGTATAGATAACGGATAACTTAATGCCTCCTGACAATTTTTCCCATGCTGCATTGGGGTTCATGGCTCCGTAAAAAGTATATGCCGTCACACCCATTCCATCCGGTGCAAGTCCTTCAAAAATCATTTCCGGCTCTCTATCCAAATCATCATCCCAATTGTCAGATTCAACTTCCTCATCATCCTCTAAACTGTAAACAGCACCTGAAAGTTTAAAAGCAATCTGATTCGTACCGCTGTAAAGTGTCACTGCATGTTCCTGTGCCCCGGTCATTTTGACATTCTGTAAAACTTCCCCTGTAGTATTCCCATCTACCGGTGAGCCGTCCACCAAAATTTCTTCCTGATCTGCCGGAACAGCTGCCAGATAAACAGCATAAACACCTTCCTCTGCATTTCTGGCTTCCTCTGCGGAATCAACGAATACCAACTCACCCTCATTCATATCTTCCACTGTTAACGAAACCGTTACAATCTGATCGGTAGAGCTTTTATTTACAATTCCATAATTTCCTGATATTACCTGTTCTGTAGTTACCTCTTCCTCCCCCATTCTAATCGAAAAGCCGTAAGGATTCAAGGCCAAAATGTATGCAGAAGGTACTAATACATTGATTATTTCCGGTATTTCCTGCTTTTCATCGCTTTCTTTTTCTTCTTTGGATTCTTTCGTCTTTATATCATTATCGGAAGCTTTCTTATCATCATTTTGTGCTTCCTCTTCCGATTCCTTCCCATCTATATCGTCACCGGCTTCCGGTTCTTTTTCATCTATGTCTCCATCAGCTTCCGACTTCTTATCGTCTGTGTCATCATCGGAATCCGGTTCTTTATCGTTCTGCGTATTATTTTCTGTTTCCGTATTATCTTTTGAATCCTCCGATTGATCCTCTTTATTTTCCGAATCTTTATTCTCTAAATCATCCAGAATCGAATCTCCGCTTTCTAAAGCAGACAGCTTACTCTTGTCCTCTTCCTCTGCAAAAGCAGGAATATAAGTACTTCCGATTATCATACACAACATCATTAAGAACGCTGTGCTTTTTATCTTTATATTTTTGTGTGTTCTAACTCGTTTACGCATGTTGCACCTCCATGTCTTAAACTTCACCATGCTGCATGCCCGATAAACAAAAATAAGCCTATTACCGCATAGCCTGCAATAATAGGTTCCTTCCAATTCAAATTTGCATCCATGCAATACTCTTTATTTCCCGATACATTATCTATATCGGCACAATTCTAATTACCATTAGCCCCAGTGGTAATTTTTTTATTGGACTTTTGTTCTTCCTGAACTACCCAATAAGTATATCGGCATAATGAATTTTTACTTTAGGCATTCATAAATATTTTTTATAAATTCTTTACTTGTTGGTTCCTTGGGTGTTAATAAAGAGTATGCCTTAAAGCATTTTAACATTAAATTAACGGACTTACAATTATTTTTTGTAAATCCGTTAACTGAAATTAACTCATTGATTCTCCGCTTCCTCTTACTGCACAATAGTTAAAATATCCGCAAATCCGGTCATTGCAAACACTTCCATATTCGTCTCGTTTACATGCGTAAGCTCCAGCGATCCCTGCTTTGTCATGACCTTCTGCAGCGCCAGCAAAACCCTGAGCCCTGCGCTGGAAATATACTCTAATTTCTCCATATCCAAAATCAGCCTGTGGTATCCCTCAAGATGCTCTTCAATATGTTTTTCCAGCTGTGGCGCCGTTATAGTATCCAATCTGCCCTCAAGGCAAATAATTGTTTTTTCTGTTGTTGTCTGTTCTGTAATCTTCATATTTGTTTCCTTCCTTTCCAATTGTTTAAATCAGTTTTTTGATCAGAGTTATTTGATTTTCTCCGTTCTGACAGGAATATTGCAGATCATCTGTCATTTTCTTTACCATGTGGATCCCCAGGCCTCCGATGGGCCGCTGCATCACATCTACAGAAAGGTCCGGATCTGCCTTACACAGCGGGTTATAGGGAATTCCATGATCTGCCAGTCGAATCCGGGCTTCTCCGTCCAGCCACTCCAAAGTAACTGCGACGGCCTTTTGGGCCTCCTTCTCTTTTGGGTATGCATACTTAGTCACATTGACAAACATTTCCTCAAATGCAATTTTTAAGGCAGTTAATTTCTTAGAATCAATTTCGTCAAAGCAATAAAATGTATCTATTTTTTCTAGCAGCTCATACAAATGCTCCTGTTTTGCTCTTCCTTCCCACTTTTCCTGCTTCATTCTCTTATCCCTTCATAGCAAAGTGCCAGCATGGTAATATCGTCAAACTGACAAACGCCTTCTGCAAAGCTATCCAGCTCATGCTTGACTCCGTCAAGCAGCTCCTTTAGCGGCTTCTCCCTGTAATTGTTTAAAGTTTCCAGAAGCCGTTCTTCTCCGTACATTCTTCCCTTTTGGTCATTTGCCTCTGTCACGCCATCCGTATACAAAAACAGGCTCTCGCCCTTTTCCAATACCCGGGTTCCTGATGGGAAACGCATATCCCCAATGCCTCCCAGCACAAAACCATGCGCCGTATCCGGAAACCACTCAAAACCGCCTTCTCTCGTACCGAGCAGCGGGCGGGTATGACCGGCATTGCTGTACAAAAGCTGTCCGGTATTAAGCTCCAGAATCCCCAGCCAGGCAGTCACGAACATGCCGGAGGCATTGTTTTCACATAACTGATTGTTGACGTGATAAAAAATATCCCATGGCTTTTCTCCCAGCTTTGCCTGATTCATAAGCAGGGTTCTGGCAACCACCATAAAGAGCGCAGCCGGTACGCCTTTCCCGGAAACATCCGCCATCAAGAAGCCGAGATGGTTCTCATCCACCAGAAAAAAATCATAAAAGTCACCGCCTACCTCCCTGGCCGTGTACATAGCCGCATATATTTGGAACTCTTTTCTCTGCGGATATGCAGGAAAAACATTGGGGAGCATGTCTGTCTGAATGTGAGAGGCCACCGATAATTCGGCGCTGATCTTTTCCTTTTCCGCCGTTACTGCTGCCAGATTCTGCACATAGGCGGCAATATCCCGGGTCATCTTCAAAAAGGCTTCCGAAAGAATCTGCAGTTCATCTCCGGTACGGATCTGTTCACAGATTTCCTTCATTTCGTTTGAGGCCGTATGCTGAAGATGATCCGCAGCGGCAAATTTCTTCATGCTTTCCGTCAACAAGTTCAAAGGATTTGTGATAAAGCTTTCCACGTATTTTAATAACAAGAGTGTACATGCAAACAAAATATGAATTCCGATTCCCGTCACACGATAGACCAGTTTCCACCTTTGCAGGGAATCATAAGCCGTATGGCTTCGCAGCAGGGCATAGGTCCATATTCCCAGCGCTGCCACAAAAAGCACGGACAGTATCATAAATCCGGCAACTGCCCTTGTCCCAATCGTCAGCTTTCTGCCCCCGCGCTGTTCCCTCAAACAAGAAAGAAAAATCAAGATTGGAATCCCCAGCAGTATTGCAAAATCAAAGTTATTAAAGAACAAAAAGAGTACATCAGAAAGATCGACATTCTGCCCCGCCGATGCAAAGGTTAATGCCAGCATTGGCGTAATGACTGCCGAATCCGTCAATATAATCATACAATACTTCAGGATTTCGGGAACCGAATCCATCTTGGGTAATGTGTCCTGCCGTTCTGTCAGCCTGCCTTTCTCTGCTTTTCCGATTTTCCCTGCTTTCCTGCTTTTTCCTGCCGCATGCCATAACCAATAAGGAAGATAGGCATACAAAAAGTTGATTCCAAATCCCGGAATCCAGACATTCGCAGGAGTATGGCTTACCAGAACATCCACAAGCACATTTGCCAGAGACGTCCCTAGGGCTCCCGCCCCTCCCCATAGAATTCCGAGAATCGGCGGAATTGCATTGGAAGGGCGCACCTCTGAATAGGGAAGAATCTGCATCAGCAGCCGAAAGGGAATATTAAATGCCCAAAATACCAGTACCGACTTCAGCAATAGGCGCCAAAAGCTCTGTCCGCTCTGCTCATCAGAATTTCCTTTTATCATATGTCCTCCTTCGTAAATAGTCCTTCTCCGGATGGGGCTCGGGATACTTATCCCATAATCCGTACAAGGTGCACCACCTCTGAAAAAGCCGCTTTTCATCAAGACCCGGGATTGCTTCGACGCCGGCCAGATACATTCGTTTTTCTCCATTACTTTCGCAGATCCAGAATCCGCACAAAAGCATTTCTGTAAAAATCAGATCTATCATACTGACAGTAAGACTTCCTCCTGTTTCCGAGCAGAAATTTAGCGGCATCCCATCTGCCAGCAGATAAATCTGTTTTGTTTCCTTTCTCTCACCAGAAAACATCGGATAAGAAAACTTCCCCTGTCTGCTCTCGAATTTATTTTGCTCCACATAGCGCAGAAATGCCTGAAATTCTGTCTGTTTAGAAGATCCGCTTGCCAGGTACAGCCGCCCTGCCGGGGACTTGCCAAATGCTTTCAGCATCTCCAGCGTAAAAGCCTCTTCACCCGTCATCCCAAGTACAATCGTGTCCACAGAAAAACACAGTTTATCCACGCATTCTACTACACAGCAGTTTTCCTCTTGTGCCAGCTTCCGGATGCGCGGATCGGTATCATACACCAATAGCCGTACCTTTCTATTTTTCAGTAACTTCGCTGCTGCGCGCCCCAACACTCCATACCCCAAAAGCAGTACCTGATGAAATTCCAAAAAGGTATTCTGCTCATACAGCATCCGGTCCAGTTCCCTTAAGATCCTGTTCACAATAAAAAGAGCTTCCACATCCATCTTTAAGTCTGACCGGGCGACACTGACGCAGGGAAATTCATATCCATAAGTTCCGTAATAATATCGGTCAAGCCGGGTTCCCGAGGTCGTCTGTTCCACGCTTCCTGCTATTTTTCCTTTAAGAGCCGGATACCTTTGTATCCACTGATGCAGGTGCTGGCAGACGTACCCTCCGTCTTCCAGCACCAGAATCCGCTGTCCTCTGCCAATTGCCGGAAGCAGTTCTCTTTGCAGAATAATCTCCAGTATTTGACTGCATACTGTCTGAAAGTCCCCTTTGCAAATTCCTATTTTCCTCTGCTCCCGATACAGAAAAAAGTCATCTTGCTTCCATTTCCCATAATAACAGGCATAATCAGGAGCAAACCCGCCGCAATCAATGGATATCCCTGTATGATAAGGTACGCCCCAAAATACAAGCTCCCCAAACAGCTCTTTCAATGCCTCATTAAAAATCAGAGTATTATCCATAAAATGATTGATGTGAAATACCGTAACAGACTCTTTTAATCCATGGTGTCCCTCCTTAAGCTTTTGCATCTCCTGCTCCAATAAATACATTCTTCCTGTTTCCATCCTTATTCCTCACACGGTATCTGCTGCCGCCGGACTAATTCTGCAAAAAATCCGTTCTTAGAAACCAGCTCCTCATAGCTGCCATCCTCAATAATCCTGCCTTGATCCAGCACCAGGATCCGGTCACACTCCTGAATCGTAGACAACCGATGTGCAATGACGATCCGTGTACATTTCATCCGTGCAAGGGAATCTGCAATCTGCTTTTGTGTGATATTGTCCAGAGCCGATGTTGCCTCATCAAGAAGCAGCAGTCTGGGCTTTGGCGCAACCGCTCTTGCGATCATAAGCCGCTGCTTCTGCCCGCCGGAAATTCCTCCGGCGCCTTCACTTAATACGGTATGCATTCCCATGGGCATATTCCTGATATCCTCTTCAATTCCCGCAATGCGGGCAGCTTCCCATGCTTCATCCATAGTAAGCTGCGGGGCCGAGACGGTAATATTAGAATAAATGCTGCCACTAAACAATTTCCCGTTCTGCATGACAACACCAATCTGCCTGTGCAGGCTGTTCTGATCCAATTTCAAAATGTCTTTTCCATCATAATAGACCGCACCCGTATCCGCCTGTTCAAACCCCAGCAGAAGGCGCATCAGGGTTGATTTTCCGCATCCTGTCTTTCCAACAATCGCAACATATTGCCCCTGCCTGATCTTTAGGCTCAGGTCATCCAAAATCAAAGGCCCATCCTCCGCATAGCGGAACGACACATGATGAAACTCCACGTTTCCTGAGATGTTATGTACCATTTCATTTAAAGCTCCTGTCTGCGGCACTGCGTCCAATATAGGCTTTGCCAGTTCAAAAACAGGGCCTATTGTTGAAAGCGATGTCAGACTTGTCGTTAACGCCAGTATTGCTCCGCTGACCATGCCAAAAGCTGTGTGAAATGCCACATATTGAGGAACCTGTACTCCCTTATTAAGGCATATCCAATAAAGATACAGCGTACCAAATATGGAAATTACCGGTATCAATGTATTGCGCATTTTATAAAGCAGTGGCGGATTATATGCCGCATCTGCTTCCTTTTGATATTTTCCGGCCCACTTTGCAAAAACCCGCTTTTCGCATCCTGCGACTTTGATCTTTTGAATTCCATTGATCAGGGAAACAACCATGCTCTGTACCTTTGTCCCTGCATACAGCCTTTTTTGTAAAAACTCTGTCTGCCCCAGCATTCCCAACGCCGCAACTGCCAGCTGAACGGTAAAAATAAGCAGAGAAGGAAGAATAAGTTCTTTCCTGATTTGAAATATTTGAAAAATATACACAAAGGAAAACAGCGCCGTCATTCCCGTTCCCAGAAGATTTGTGCAAAGTACGCCGCAAATCCCGTTCAGACACAGAATTCTTTCCGTCAATTCTCCGGAACTGTACGTCCGGAAGAAATCAGCGGGCATATTTAATACTCGTCCAAACACTGCCGCTGACAAAGCCGCTTCCATTTTGTATTGTATCCCCTGTAGCAGCATATTTCTCACCGCTTCAAATAAAAAGACCGATATTGCTGTCCCTGCAAGCAGCCCGCCCACGGAATAAACCAGCATGACCTGTCCTGTGGGAATAATCTGTGAAAACAACAGCTGCGTCATAAATGGCAGAATCATACCCATCAGTGTTGCTGACAAACCGGCAAGACTCAGCTTCCACTTCTCTTTTTGCGGTACGCTTTTCCACAAAAAGAAAATCACATCCTTTTTTGTCAGTGCCTTCTGGGGCAGCGGTGAATAGAAGCAGATTGCTTCCCGGCTGATTTCTCCTGCATTCTTTTCATCAACTCGTACTTTTTGCCCTTCTTTGGTCTCGTAATAATATCTTCCCAGACGGTCCGGCAGAACAGCGATCATCTCCTGGTTCCGGTTCCTGGTCAGCACCGGGGAATCCAGATCCTTCCACCAGTCCCCCTTTAATGTCACATTCCGATACATCAGACCGATCTGATTCTGCAGGATTTCCAGCTGTCTTTCCACCGGAATATCATCTTTTATAAAATCGCTTTCCATGTGATAGAAATTGCATATTTTTATTAATGCATTTTTACCCGGGTCACTATATTCTTCCGTAAATGTTTTGTCTGTTTTTTTGTCAATTACAGCAGCCAGCGACCAGTATGCATACGCCAATTTATCCTGTTCCTGCTGTCTGCGTTCTTTAATCTGTGTGTCAAACCATCCCATACGATCACCTCCTATCCTGTTGTAATCAGTTTTGTGTAAACACCATTATTTCTCATTAATTCCTCATGGGTCCCCCGCTCAATGACCTCTCCGCCATCCAGCACAATAATCTGCGTACAGTCTCTGATCGTAGAAAGTCTGTGCGCCACAACAACACTTGTGATTCCTCTCTGACGGACTGCTTCCATAATTGCAAATTCTGTTTTGGCGTCCAGTGCGGAGGTTGCCTCATCCAGAATTGCAATCGTCGGATCCTGTGCCAGCACTCTTGCGATTTCAAACCGCTGACGCTGACCACCGGAAAAATCCCGCCCCCCTTCGCTCATCTCATATCCATATCCTTTCTGCCTTTGTAAAATGTCTTCGTGAATCTGTGCATCCCGGGCCGCAAGGATCATTTCATAGTCCGCAATTGTGGAATCCCATAATTTAATGTTGTTCTCAATACTGTCCTCAAAAACCGTAATCTCCTGATCTACCATGGAAACCGATCCATGAAATACTTCCTTGGGAATTTGTTCCCTTGGCTTTCCGTCAAATAAAATTTCCCCTTCCCATGGCTCATAGAGTCCGGTAATCAGCTTTGCGATCGTTGACTTTCCACAGCCGGAAAATCCTACCAGCGCCACCTTGTCACCCGGATTGACTGTCAATGTAAAATTTTTTAAAAGAGGAGGTGCAATGCGTGAATAACCGAAAGTCACGTTTTTAAATTCGATTTTTCCGGTAAGTTTTTCGTAATTCTTATTTTCCTCCAAAGGTTCTCTGCCCTCGGATAGATCTTCTTTATAATGCATGACATCCTGGATCCGTTCCATGGAAGTCCGCATTTCCTGAATACTTCTTCCGGCATCCAAAAGCCCTTCCACCGGCGACATAAACTGGATCATCAGTGCCTGAAAAGTCAGAAGCATTCCTGCAGAAAACATACCCTTCATAATCAAATACGCTCCCATGACCAGAATAAGGCCGTCCGACAAGTCCTCTACCAGCTGCGGCAATCCGTTCAAAAATCGAAGTTTCTTTACTTCCTGAATTTTGGCGTTATGGGCTGTTGCCTGATACCCTGCCCATTGACCAAAGAACCCTGCCTCTGCACCGGATGCCTTGATAGTTTCAATCATATCAATGCCCGCAAGTGTAGCTGCATTCAGCTTTCCCTCATACTGCATCCGGATACGTGTAGTTTGAATCCGCTGTCCGGCCAAGCTCTTTGCAATTATCAGATTGAGCAGTACTGCCAATACTCCGATTACGGTCAGAACAAGACTGTAACGTATCATGATGACAAAATAGAATACTAATAAGCAGGCGTTCACACACACCGGTGCCATCTTGGAAATCAGGGTTTCCGCTACACTGTCATTTAACTTCTGCCGTCCTGCCAAATCCCCTGCCATACGCTGGTAAAAAAAGTTTATCGGCAGATGTAAAATATGCTGTAGAAACGACACGTTTGATGTTATTGAAAGTTTCCCTTTTATTTTGTAAAGATAAATTTCATTGAGAATGCCAATAAGTAAGCGCAGAATTCCTGTCAGAAGCAGGCAGATTAAAAAGCCGGATATCCATGACTGGTTTTCCCCTTTCAAAAGCCGGTCTGCAAAAATCCGTTCAAATACCGGTGTCACTATGCTGACAAAGGATGTTAATAGGGCCGCTGCCATGGCAAATACCATCAAAAGTGTGCTGCCATGCAATCGATGCCTTACGAATGTAAGCACGCTTTCCCGTTTTCCCTGCGGCACAAATCCCTGCCCCGGAGAAAGCTCCATGCAAATGCCGGTATAAGAGCGCTCGAACTCTTCCATCTCCACCTTCACCATCCCCCTTGCAGGATCGTTCAAGACCGCATATTTCCCTGAGAACCCGCACAACACAACAAAATGATTAAAATTCCAGTGGATGATTGCCGGAAAGTGCACTTTGGTTTTCAGAGATTCTGTCTTGTATCTCCATGCTTTTGCCGTTAATCCATAGCCCCTTGCGGCATGTAAAATATTAGCGGCATTGCTTCCGTCCCTTGATACTCCACAGTCTTCACGGACCTGTTCCAAAGGAATCCACTTTTTGTAATAAGCCAGCACCATTGCCAGGCTTGCCGCTCCACACTCCAATACCTCCATCTGCATGATAACGGGGACTTTTACAACATGTTTCCTTTTCATATACAAACTCCCCCTAATTCATAAGAAATGTAATCGGCTTCACCTCATCTACCGTTATTACTATGGAAGCCATTTTCTCTGTCTCAAACTGCTCCGTAGTCCGGATCACCAATTCATAACTATACATGTCGGAAAGCAGATTCTCTGCAATCCAATCCGAATGCAGTGATTCCCTTAATTCCGCCCGCGAATAAGGCTGATCACTGACCGATTCCACATATCCTGTCACAATGGTTCCATCCGGCAGTGTTCCGTTCACTGCGCATCCCTCCAGTCGCAAATAGTCCGCATCTGATGGAATGAAACAACGTATCTGTCCGCCCTCCCCGGTGCAGCCCTTTACCTCCAGCGTTTCCGGCAAAGTGCCTGTTATGCCAAAGACAATTGCCGTCACCATAAATACCGTCAACGCAAGCAATACCACCCAGACTCCCGGACGTGATGCTTTTATGTAAGCATCGAGCTGCTCCGGCGACTCGGCATAATCTAAACTTTCCTGTCGAAAAATACTTTTTTGACTCATTTCTGCCTCCTTGTTTAATCTTTAATTGGGAGGAACGAAACAGTTCCGCCCCTCCCAAAGCATGGCAAGAAATAACCTGCCTAATATAACCCTAAGATAATGCAGCCGCCATTACTATCAATTTCACCGATCACTGTGCAGCCTGCGTTTGAAAAAAAGCAGCCTGCCGAAACACCTCCTGCAACCTTGGCTACCTCTTCCTCTGCCAATTCACCTTCCGACTGTTCAAAATCCTCTTTTGAGATTTCAAAACCAAACTTTTCCCCGAGCTTTATGACCTCTTTTTTAATCTCCTCAGGCTTCATCCCTCTGGCATTCTCATTCGCTTTCAAAAGGGCTTCTTTAATTTCTTTGTTTCCTTCTGCTGCTTCATAAAATCTTTTTAAATTATTCATTTTTTTGTCCTCACTTTCGCCTATTTATTGTATCGCTTTGTTCCATTTTGAGTCCCTCTTCCTGTGGAAGTCGGATACAGGCCGTATATGGAAACAATAAGACCTGCAACCGACACCGGATCCACTGCACCGCCGGAAACAGCTTTCAGCTGCTCTTCGCCCAATGCTTCCGATGTAAAATCTTCTGCATTTAACTCAATAGAAAACTCCTGCTCAAAACGCTGCAGTGCTTCCGGCATTTCTTCTTTCGGAAGCTCTGCAATTTTCCGAAAAGTTTTCAGAGCCTTGGGATTATCTTCCAAAAGCTTTTCCAGTTTTTCTTTACTGTTCATTTTTATCCCTCCTTTCCTGCTTGTTCTACGGTATCCTTTATTAACATTTCATAACCGCCATAAAAAAAAGTACATAACACCTGCGCATGGCCATATAATCCCTTATTCTCCATCAGGCTCATAGCCCTGCATCCTCCTCTGCATTTTTCCAAAAAACTGCAGGTACGGCATTTTGTATCCTGTTCCAAGACCTCTGCTGTCCTCATATTGGCCAGCTTGAAAAAGGGATGATCCGGCTTTTGGTAAATCCCGCTAATTGTTTCCTCCCGCAGATTCGGCATTTTCCCCTCTACCTCAGTATCTGTCATGGAGGCGCAGGGAAGCAGCGTTCCATCCGGCAGTAAGTATGGCTGTACCCGGCAGGTAGTGCAGCACAATTCCTTCTCCGGCGCAAAGCTTCCCTTCCTGACATAAGGAGAAAACCATGTTTTCACCTCTCCCTTAGGACATGCGAAGAAACCGTCAAGCTGTAACGAAAACGGAGCGCTATCCGCTATATAGCTCTTAATCAGCTCCAAATAGGTGTTGTATAGTTCCTCCGTTTCAATCCTTCGCTGTATCTGTTCCTTCCACTTTCCCGCCGGAAAGATTAAAGATGTTTTCCAGTAATCAACAGAAAGCTCCTTTAGTAATGCATAGGTTTCCAGTAAATTTCCGATATTTTTCTCATAAAGTGCAGTCTCCACCATAACCGTAAATCCATGCTTCTTTAGCAGACGGATTGCCGAAACCGCCTCCTGCTGTGCACCGTTTTTTCCCCGAAGCCAGTCGTGTCCGCCCACACCGTCAAAGCTAAGTACAAACTGAGGATTGATACCTATCTTTTTCAATCCCGCCAGAATCTCTTCGGTGAGCAGCAGTCCATTTGTGTAAATCTGGGTGATTGCTATTCCCTTTTGCTGTAAGTATCCCAAAAGTATCCGAATATCTTCCCTCACAAAGGGTTCTCCTCCGGTAATAGAAACTGCCGCCACATTGGCCTGTTCCATCTGATCAATGATATTCATACATTCTTCTGTAGACAGATCCCTGTATTTATAGTCCGGCGCACTCATATAACAGTGCCTGCATTTCAGGTTACATTTCCCCGTCACAGACCAGTGAACACTGCGGAGATAATGATTGTCGGCCTTTCGATATTCCTGAATTGCCTGAATTGGAGACGGATTTTGAGAAAAGATCACTCTGCTGTTCTGCTCAAGCTTCAGCAACATATCCTGCTGTCTGGGTGTCAAAAACACCATCTCCATATCCAGTTTTCCATTGCAAAATTCCAGTAAAAAAAATATTTCTCTATCCAGTGCTTCCATCCTGCCGTTCTCCCGGTTAAGCAGTCCATAAGGCATATCCCAGAATCCGCGCAGAGCATAATTGTCCCTTAATCTTGCATAACTCACTTTTGCTGCTCCTTTCCTTTTCTCTTCCTTTCTTCCATATCATATCGTTTATGCAAAAAAACGATAAATAAGTGCAAACGCACTTATTTATCGTTTTTCTCTCTTTGTGTCAAGTCTTTTATACAATTTTTTTCACGCTGTAAATCAGCCTTATCTCATTACATGTAACCCGATCCTATCCTTCCCTGCTGCTCCCTCCGCCAAGTCTCTTCGCCAGCTTCGTATTCCGCTCCGTGGTCTTTTCATTTTTGATAGCATAATACACCGCTTTCTTTTCTCCGATTAATACCAGGACCTTTTTAGCCCGGGTAACTCCCGTGTAGAGAAGGTTTCTCTGAAGCATCACAAAATGACTCATGGAAAAGGGCATCACCACGATAGGATACTCCGATCCTTGTGCCTTGTGAATCGTAGTTGCATAGGCTAACGTCAGTTCGTCCAGCTCCGTCACATCGTAGACGATTTCCCTGCCGTCAAAATCTACAACAAGCTCCCGGTCCTCCAGATCTACCCTTATGATCGTTCCTATATCCCCATTGAACACTTCTTTGTCGTAATCATTCCGTATCTGCATAACCTTGTCCCGGATCCGATACTGAGTTCCACCCCGCCGGAGAGCCGGTCCTTCCGGATTCATAGCCTGCTGAAGGATCTGATTTAAGTTTGCCGCTCCTGCCACGCCCCGCTGCATGGGCGTCAAGACCTGAATATCCCGCAGTGCATCCGCATGATAGTATTTCGGCAGATTCACAGTACAGTATTTTACCAGCCGTTCCACGATTCCCTCGTTAGTATCTTCTCCGGCAAAAAAGAAATCCGAATCCTTTCCTCCCCGCATGTCAATGGGTTCTCCCTTATTGATCCTATGGGCGTTCATAATGATCCTGCTGCCCTGTGCCTGTCGGAAAATCCGGGTCAGTCTAACCACCGGAACGCATCCTGACTCAATAATATCTTTCAACACATTTCCCGCACCTACGCTGGGAAGCTGATCCGTATCCCCCACCATGATCAGCGTCATGTGCTCCGGAACCGCTTTCAGAAGATTGTACATCAGCATGATGTCGATCATGGAGCATTCATCCAGAATCAGTACATCCCCTTTCAGCGGATTTTCTTCATTACATTGATAGCCTTCCGGAGGCTTATACTCTAACAGGCGGTGAATGGTCTTTGCCTCCATCCCCGCCGCCTCCGACATTCGCTTTGCCGCTCTGCCGGTGGGTGCCGCCAAAATCACCTGTGCGCCGGACTCCCGATAAGCGGAAATGATTCCCAATGTGGTGGTGGTCTTTCCGGTTCCCGGTCCTCCTGTAAGAACCATCACCTTGGATACAAATGCTGTTCGTATGGCTTCCAGCTGAATCTCGTCATAAGAAATCTCTGTCTGCCGGACAACTTTCTCCATCACCATATCCACAGCCCTGTCTGTCGCCTTATTTGCTCCCAACAGATTTATCAAACGTTTTGCGCAGCCTGTCTCTGAGAAATAAAAGGGCGGCAAATAAATTGCTTCTTCATCCCGGATCACATCCCCCGTGCGGAGCATTTCATCCAAAGTAATCTCCAGTTCCGGTGACTCCACATCCAACAGTTTCACCGCCGTATCGATCAGCTGATCCCTCTCCGCAAAGCAGTGACCGCTTTCAGAAAGCTTATTTAAGGTATAAAGAATACCGCTTCGAAGGCGGATAAAACGATCCTTCTCAATTCCCAGCTTCACCGCAATGGTATCTGCGGTCTTAAATCCGATTCCCCAGATATCGTCCGCCAGCCGATAGGGATTTTCAGTCACTACCGCAATGCTTTCCCGCCCATAGGTTTTAAAAATCTTAGTAGCATGACTGGTGCTGACCTCGTGCCCCTGTAAAAAGAGCATAATATTTTTAATTTCTTTCTGTTCCTGCCAGCTGTTTTTAATTCGCTCCACACGGACCTGTCCGATTCCCTCCACTTCGATCAACAGATCCGGCTGCTCTTCGATCACGTCAAGAGTGTCCTTTCCGAACTTCTGCACAATCCGCTTCGCAAACTTTGGTCCAACCCCTTTGATCAAACCGCTGCCCAAATACTTTTCGATACCATAGACGGTAGCGGGCAGCGTTTCCTCCCATTTCTCCGCTGAAAACTGTCTGCCGTATTTGCTGTCTACTTTCCAAAATCCTTCCAGAGACAAAACAGACCCCACATGTACATCCGGCATAGCTCCTACCACTGTCACCAGATCCGAGTAATTCTTTACCTTGCACTTGATAACCGTGTAGCCGTTCTCTTCGTTCCGATATGTAATTCGCTCCACCACACAGCGCAAGTGCTCCATCGCCAGTTTCCCCTTTCGTACATCCCATGGCATTTCCGTACTGTCCTGCATGCCTCTTTTGATCTCACTACTGTAAATCTCAATACTCTTTGGTGATCTCCTTGATTCCATACTGTTTCATAAACAGATCAAGATCCTTCTGATCACGAATCAGCATGACCTCCTCAAATTTACCGGTGTGAATGTCTTTAAAGCCCGCCACCTGTTCTCCGTTGCAAATACTGCACTTTAAAACCGGTCTGCTTGTTTCCTTATCATAAGTCTTCGTTATACCTTCTGCGTCGCCTTTTCGGTTCTTTTTACGCCATCTCGCCAAAAAATCCATGCTCGTAACACCACCATTCTTCCCCATACATCTCACATTCACCTACAACATTAAAATCCAGCTTATTATAGGATCTGATTGCCTTCTCGTTGGTCTTACAGACCAGAAAATGTACACTCTTCTTTCCCTGCCGTTTCAATTCCTCCATCCCATACTGCAAAAGCATTCTGGCTATTCCCTGATTCTGATACTCAACCTGCACTCCTAGCCGGGACAGTTCCGCTGCCGGCATCAGTTCCTTCGTCCAGCAGGACAGACTTTCAACCGCTTCATCCCGGTCAATGGATATCGCGCCGACAATTCTGCCCTCTGCATTCTTCATGCAAAAAAGTCCGTCTCTTGCAAGGTCCCCTTCGATATCTTCTTCCCCCGGGTAATCCATGGTCCATGCGCAGCATTCCGTTCCCACCAGGGAATGATATAATTCCAATATCTCGGCTTTATCTCCGCGATCTGCTCTTTGGAATGTCAGATCTGTATTGTCTTTATTTTTCATTCATCTTCTCCCTTTTAATCAGTTCCCTCAGAATCTCCACACCACGCTGTGTGTAGTCTTCTTCTCTTAATTGATTAGCCTCCATAATACGCTCAATGGCTTTTGCCGGATCCAGGGAATGGTATGGATAATACAGTTTTTTTAATTCTCCAGGCTTAATCATCTTATACAGCTTCTTACTGCTGACCTCACGTGTATAACTCCAATATCGATAAAGATAACCCATCCAATATAATTCTTCTTTATCATACTTTACTTTACCATAATCACTCTTTCCAAACTGGGCATCAATTTCATTGATCACATCAATCTGACCGGTGGTTTCAAACAAAAATCCTTCTCCATCCATCCTCTGCGCCACATCAGAAAACATGAAACGTCTTAAAAAAATTGGAGAAGAACATTCCACTTTTTCTTTTGATAGGGAAAATAATTCTCCCTGGTATCTGCACAATTTCAGTCCATAATCATCAAAATTTTTCACTACAAAATCTCCTCTATATACTGCCCCTGGCCACGGTACTCTTTTCTGGCTATTTTTACTTTGTCCTGACTCACTTCCATAGACTCCTTTTTTGATTGCAGATAGTAGTCCTTTTCCTCCTGCACCAAATAACAATGTTCCAATATCTGCACCTGACTCAATGCCTTTTGTGTTACAAAAACATATTGATTACCAAGGTTTGTCGCAGACAAACAATGCTGGCACTGCAAATCTGTAATTTCACCATCAATAAAGCTGTCTATAATCTCAAACATTCTATTATCAGCAATAGGTGCTATGATATAATCTATTCCCTTCATACTCTCAATCAATTCCAAAATAACTCTTGAATTGCGAAATTCTTCCAGTCGTCCTCTGAAAAATGCAATCATAAGCATCCATTCACGATTTACCCCAAACCATCTGGCTTTCAGACCCTCTTTATGGAAATTAACAATGTAAAGAGAAGAATTCGGAAAATTTGCTACAAACATGGCCGATTGTTCCAGACTTTCTCCACAATAAAAACCCTGTCCAAAATCATTATTTTTCTTTGATTTCTCTATAGTAAGCGCTCCTTCAATCTGCGTTTTCGCTCCATGAAATAAAATGATGTGTGAATCGTCCGAATAATCCTCCCTGTACAGCTGTTCTTTTATTTTGCTTAGACGAATCTTTTTTTGGAAAACCATACGATAAAAAGCTGCTAAATTTGCATCGGTTATTTTACTCTCATCCTCTTTCCAGCGATTCATGGACATTCTGGATACGCCTATTTCCTCTGCGATTTCCTCCACAGTCATTCCAAGCAATTCTCGTACAATTTCTATATCTCTCCAAAATTGAACTTTCATGTTAGCTTTCCTCTTTACCTAAAACTTGTTTGTAACATATTTTACAAACAAGTTTTGACCTTGTCAAATGTAGTGCGTCACATATGTTACAAATAAGTTTTGTGCTCTTTGTAATATTCCGCACCAACCTGAAAATGATACTTCACAATTCCCAGATCCACCTTACTGAAAACACCGCCCTTATCCCGGATATTCACTGTGCCATCCGTCTGATATTGAATCTCAAATTTCTGCTGATTGATTGCCGTCGGTGCCAGAAGCGCCATCTCAACACCGTATTGGAACCACTCCGGTCTCTCCTCTCCCCCGCTGGTCACCTGGTCTGCAGTCTTTGACTTTCTTTGATTCCCCTGTGTTGCGCCATATCCAATGGCAATGGAAATCACCAATCTCTCGCCTGCTCCAACGTTGGCACCAATATTCTTGCGATTAAACGTGCCCGCCCAGCAAGTATTTAATCCAAGCTTCTGCGCAAAGAGCACCAACTGTTCCCCATAATATCCAATCCGCTCTTCCAGTGTCTCGTCATCGGCTCCCACACAAGCGATTACGCTGGGTGTGCTGGAAAGCCCCATTGCTTTATTCAAAAGCTTGTTATAGGTATTTCCCGCATCTTCTATAAACTGTAAATGCAGATTTCCGGCAGCATTCAGTTCTTCTATTTTGGACTTTAACTGCTCCTGCTTTTCCGGTTCAATTTTCTTCTTCTCATAATTGCGCACGGAATGACGTGCTTTGATTGCTTCGATTTCTGTCATAATAAGTCTCCTTTTTTATTTATTCACAACACTTCTATTCCAAACCTCATATCCCTGCCTTCTGGCCGAATCATATACCGGCTGCATATTTTTCTGCAGGATATTATAAAATTCAATTTCTGTATTTCCTTTTCTATATAGTTCCTGTCCAGCCCACAAGGAATGCAGATTATCTCTGTAACATGCCTCATATAATCTTCGTATTCTATCCTTCTCATGAATCAAGCCATACATAATATATTGATTTCTGGCAAAGCGTTCAAAGAACGGATCCCACTTTGGCAATTTATTACTTTTTAATGAATTCAGCGATGAGTCCATAGGCATCAGATTCCACAACTCATCATTCATCACAAATGACCAGGGAATAAAATGATCCACATCATATTGTTTGGGAACTACAGACTTGTCCGTAAACACATCTTTCACTTCGCTTACCTGCAAAATTCCTTCCCATAGTTTCCGAACATTATTCAGCTTGCGCATTTTCTCATCCATTGAAACCAGCTTATATACGAGCCCCGGCACCTCCGGATTATTATTCTGCAGCCATTTTACCTTTTCATACTGAATCCATCCGAGTATTGACACCGTCTGATCCTGAATCATCTCCACCCAGGCGTCCTGAAAATAAACTTTTTTCTTCAGCTTACTTTCCTTTCCCAACGTATAAGGTAAAAGCACGACCTCACGGTTAATTCTCTCAATGTAAGTAATCATTCTTCGGGGACTTCCCCAATCAGCAGTTTCTTCACTTTTATGAAAGAATCCAGCCAACGCTCTATATGGAACCATATTGGTCAGCTGTTCCTTGAAAACCTTCAACTCATCTTTATGCGCTACAATAGCATTCTTGATTTCTACTTTAGATGCATTTGCAGGAAGGTCTGAAAGCTCTGTCAATCTTAAAACCGCTCTCTCCAATCCATCTCTAACTTGTCCATCTGACAGCATACCGCTCAAATGGATATGAAACTCCCTTACCGAGTACCAGGCATTGCAAATCATCTCATTAATGACTGCATCAAAAGTTGTTTCCCTAATTCCTTCCGAAATCACCTGTACGATTGCTTCCAGCCAATAGAACTTGTAACAATAGGACGGATCCTTCATCATCAGAGAAAATGACTCAATATCAAGTGTATTATAATATTTTCCATCTATTGTTAATGTATATCCGGCTTTCGAAGAATCAAATTCAGCCATTTCTCATCACCTCTTCCCGGTCTCACATCATCAGTTATCCAGCATTCCTCTACTTGTAGCCTTTCTATACCTCGTATACAATCTGTAAATGTTTCTGCTGTAAAATCTGTAAAGAACCTGCCGTTGCGCTCCCCCTCAAACTCACCATATTTGAAGGAAGTATATATTACCCCATCCGATTTTAATGCTGCTGCCATTTTCCGCAGAACAGCTCCTTGTTCTCTCTTTGGAAGATGCAGGATAGAAGCGCATGCCCATATACCATCATATCGATCTACTGCATCAAGTTCAGAAAACAACATTTGCCTTACTTCTGTCCCCGTATACCTGCTAGCAATTTTGCACAGCTCCTCTGAGCCATCCACTGCATCCACATGAAATCCCTTCTCAAGGAAATACTTAGTGTCACGGCCTGAACCACATCCAAAGTCAAGAATCCTGCCATCATAAGGTAAAAGACGCAGGAATTTATCTTGTATTTCCATGAAACCAACATCTACTGTATCTTCTACAAAAGCTTCCGCATTCTTGTTATAAAATTCTAATGTTTTATTTTGCAGCATATAAATCCCTCACAGATTGATTTTAAAGTAATTGCCAGCTATTTACAATGCATATTTGCAGACTTATTCTTATCGGGCATACAATTAAAAAAACTCAAAGAAATCCACTATTTATAATGCAAAAAAAGAACCAAACAGCATTACGTACCGTTCAGTCCTTTCTTTATCATGATTATCTTTGATATTCTTTTTTAGTTTTTCTCCATTGCCTCTGCCACATCCGCTTCACAGCTTCTCATCGCCTGGATCGTCTTATCAAAAAGATCATCCAGCTCCCAGCCGAGCATCTCTGCCCCCTGAGAAATAATGTCTCTGGAACAGCCAGCTGCAAATTTCTTATCCTTAAATTTCTTTTTCAGGCTCTTGACTTCCATGTCCATGGTGCTCTTAGACGGACGCATCAAAGCGCAGGACCAGATCAAACCGGTAAGCTCATCTGCTGCAAAGAGTACCTTTTCCATCTCAAGCTTCGGTTCTTCCTCACTGCAGATTCCATATCCATGAGAGCAGATTGCATAGATCATATCTTCGCTCACCCCTGCCTCACGCAGAAGTTCAGGTGCCTTCTTGCAGTGTTCCTCGGGATAAAGTTCAAAATCAATGTCATGGAGAAGTCCGGTAATGCCCCAGAATTCTTCTTCCTCCCCATAGCCCAGTTCTTTCGCATACCAGCGCATCACACCTTCTACCGTCAGCGCGTGCTGAATATGGAAAGGCTCCTTATTATATTTCTTTAACAGTTCCAGCGCCTGTTCCCTGGAAATGCTGCTCTGCTTCGCCTCGCGGGCTACCTGCTTTTTCTCGGTCTTTACACTGTCAGAGGGCTTTTTGTCCAAACTCTTCATGGTGGGGAACAGCAATACATCCCTGATTGCCGGTGAGTTCGTAAGAAGCATCACCAGCCGGTCAATTCCGTACCCGATACCACCGGTAGGCGGCATTCCGATCTCCAGTGCATTTAGGAAATCCTCATCGGTGGTGTTTGCCTCCTCATCACCTGCTGCCAACGCAGCTTCCTGCGCTTTGAAACGCTCTCTCTGATCGATAGGATCGTTAAGCTCAGAATAAGCGTTACACATTTCCCTTCCGGTGATAAACAATTCAAAACGTTCCACATAATCCGGCTTGTCCGGTTTTCTCTTGGTAAGGGGAGAAATTTCAACCGGATGATCCATAACAAAGGTAGGCTGAACCAGATGTTCCTCCACAAACTCTTCAAAGAACAAATTCAGGATATCGCCCTTGGTATGGCGGTCCTCATAGTGAACCTCCTTCTCGTCAGCCAGCTTCTTAGCCGCTTCTGTATCCGGCACCTGATCAAAGTCAATACCGGTATATTTCTTAACTGCATCAATCATGGTCAAACGCTCAAAAGGCTTGCCAAGATCGATCATATGCTCGCCATAGGGAACTGTGGTTGTCCCACAGACTTCCTGTGCCACATAGCGGAACATATTCTCTGTCAGATCCATCATACCATTGTAGTCCGTGTACGCCTGATACAACTCCATCAGGGTAAATTCCGGATTATGTCTGGTGTCCAGTCCTTCATTTCTAAACACACGGCCGATCTCATAAACGCGCTCCAGACCGCCTACGATCAGCCTCTTTAAATACAGTTCCAGAGAAATACGCAGCTTTACATCCTCGTCCAGAGCATTGAAATGGGTCTCAAAAGGCCTTGCTGCTGCACCACCTGCATTGGATACCAGCATAGGTGTCTCAACCTCCATAAAGCCCTGATCATCCAAATATCTACGAATTGCAGAAATAATCTTTGACCTCTTTACAAAGGTTTCCTTCACCTCTTCGTTCATGATCAGATCCGTATATCTCTGCCGATAGCGAATATCCGTATTGGTCAGGCCGTGATACTTCTCCGGCAGGATCTGCAGGCTCTTGGAAAGAAGAGTAACCTTGGAAGCATGGATAGAAATTTCTTCGGTTTTTGTTTTAAATACTTCCCCGACGATTCCTACGATATCACCTACGTCAAATTTCTTGAAATCAGCATAAGGCTCTTCCCCTACACTGTCCCGCGCCACATAAACTTGAATATCTCCCTTAAGATCCTGAATATTACAGAAGGACGCCTTTCCCATCACACGTTTCTGCATGATACGTCCGGCAATCGATACAATCTGGCCTTCCATCTGCTCATAATTTTCTTTAATATCCCTGCTGTGCGCTGTCACGTCATACTTGGTGATTTGAAAGGGATCTTTTCCCGCCTCCTGAAGTGCGGCAAGCTTCTCACGCTTAATCTTAAGAAGCTGATTAATATCCTGCTCCTGCTGTCCTTTATTATTTTGTGGTTGATTATTCTGTTGTACTGCCACGTTATACACTCCTTATCAATTGGATCTTTGAATCTCCAAAACCTCGTATCTGATCACTCCTGCCTGTGTCTCAACTTCAACAATCTCTCCGCATTTTGCGCCGATCAGCGCTTTTCCTACCGGAGATTCATTTGAAATCTTACCTTTCAGGCTGTTTGCTTCTGTAGAACCTACAATCTTATACTCTAAATCTTCATTATATTCTAAATCACGAATCTTAACACAGCATCCAATATTGATCTTGTCAAGATCTACCTCGTCTTCAACAACAACCTCAGCGTTCTTTAAAATCTTTTCCAATTCATCAATTCTTGCCTCAATATCACGCTGTTCATCCTTCGCTGCATCATACTCTGCGTTCTCAGACAGGTCTCCCTGCTCCCTAGCTTCTTTAATTTTCTGTGCAACCTCTTGTCTCTTTACCACCTTAAGTTCATGAAGCTCATCTTCATATTTGCGAAGACCTTCATAGGTAAGTATGTTTTTCTTCTCTTCCATTGCCTTTCGCCTTTCCCATACATTTTTGTTCCGTCATCAATCAGAAATACTCCTAATTAACTTCCGTATTATACCCATTTTTTACCGTAGTGTCAAGAAAATTCCAAGCCTGACTTCGGTTAATGTATTTCACACGCTGATCGCCCTTTCCCGTTTCCGGATTCAATTCTTTCTCCCTTCGAAGATCCAGCCATACCATTCCCGGCTCCGGTCTTCCGCCCTCGGTCAAAACCAGCCCAAATTCCTGATATAGTTCCTCGCGAATCCAAGAACCGTTTTCGCTTTCCGGGCCACAGATGACCGCCTTTCTGATTCTGGATAGATAAGGCCGAAGAAGCCACATCATCTGTTCTGCATAGCGGCCACCTTCTTCCGGAAGTGAAAGGCATATTTTATCAAAAGGGCGATGCCGGTACAGGCATACTGCCATCACTTCCACCGGCATATCCTCACTGCTTCCTGTCAGCGCCGGACTCAGGATCTGTTCACGACACCCGAACTCTCCCGCTGCCCTTTCCACCGTCTTATCCAGAATCTTTTTGGCTGTCTCCGTTTCCCAGTTTCTTTCCGTAAAAAGCTTTTTCTCAAACTGAGGCAAACAAGCCGAATAGATCCAGAGACCGGCTGTCACATTTCTTCCCCTCCAAAAAAGATATGGAAACTTTCGTCCCGACTTTTTAATGAGAAGGCCGCTGCGAAGCAATTCCTTTTTCTTTCCCTGTTCTCCCTCTGCAATCGTGGCGTATAAAATGTTCTTTTCTTCCTTTTCCATAGGAAAGGATATGCAGTCGAGATGCTTCCTATTCCGAAAAAATATTTCGAACCGCCTCCTCAAGCTGCTCAAAGGATTCCATCGTGTTGATTTCTCTCCGGAGCGCTGCCGAATTGGGATATCCCGCAGTATACCATGCAATGTGCTTACGCATTTCCCGCACCGCAGTATATTCTCCTTTATATTCCAGCTCCATCTTTGCATGCCGTAAAATAACTTCACGTACTTCTTCGTAAGTTTTCGCAGGAGCCTTTTCACCGGTTTTTAGGTAATGATCGATCTCAGAAAAAATCCATGGATTCCCCCTTGCCGCTCTTCCGATCATAACCCCGTCACATCCGGTTTCTAAAAGCATGGCTTTGGCCGAAGGCCCATTTGTCACATCTCCGTTTCCAAACACCGGTATGCTTACCGCCTCTTTTACCTGCCGGATAATGTCCCAATCCGCCACTCCCGTATAATACTGTTCTCTTGTTCTGCCGTGAACCGCAATCGCTGCCGCCCCGCATCCCTCTGCAATTTTCGCTATTTCCACGGCATTGACGGTCTGCTCGGAAAATCCCTTCCGAATCTTGATCGTAACCGGCTTATTAATTGCTTTCACTGTCTGCGTGATAATCTTTTCAACCAGGGCAGGATCTTTCATAAGGGCTGATCCCTCTCCGTTATTTACTACTTTGGGAACAGGGCAGCCCATATTAAGATCCAGGATGTCAAATGGTCTATCCTCAATTTTTTTTGCCATCTCACTGATGATAACCGGGTCCGAACCAAAAAGCTGCAAGGATACCGGCTTCTCACTTGGATGAATTTCCATCAGTTCCTGTGTATTTTTATTATTATAATAAATAGCCTTGGCGCTTACCATTTCCATGCATACCAGCCCGGCTCCCTTTTCTCTGCACAACAAACGAAATGGCAGGTCGCTCACGCCTGCCATTGGAGCAAGTATTAACTGATTATCAAGAACCACATTTCCAATCTGTATCACTATGAGGACTCTCCTTTCGTGCTTCTTATCTCCTGCTAGGATTCCTATTAAGTCTCCCATTAAGCCCCCTATCAGGGCTCCTATTAGGGCTCCTATTAGGGCTCCTATCTGATCTCTTATCAGGCATCTTCTTGTTCCAGCAGATCTCCCGGGTTCTCATGGAGAATAAAAACCCGGTAGTACAGACTTAAAGATTCAAACATTTCCTGCCGTTTCCTGCGCACTTCCCCTACCAAGAGTCCGCTTCCAATCTCATCATAAAGGAAATCGTCATCCGCATACTCCGTGCGCATGGATATATTTCCATCCTTTTCAAACTCAATCGTAAAGATTCCGCCTACCTCTTCGGTAAAGAGCACACAGATAATGTGCAGTTCTTCTTTGATAGAATCAGGTATCCCCGCAAATTTCTCATTAAAATAATATTTCTTTTCGTAGGCATTGGCTCCGCAAAGCACAATCTTTTCTTCCTCTGTTTCCCTGCCCATATCTATGCCTCCGTTCATATCCGTCAAAGGCGGCTACAAAGTAGCCGCCATCACTGCCTTAATCGTATGCATTCTGTTTTCCGCCTCGTCAAACACCACAGATTGAGAAGATTCAAACACTTCATCTGTCACTTCCATTTCCGCAATGCCAAACCGCTCTTCCATCTCTTTTCCGATCTTGGTGTTCAGATCATGAAAAGCAGGCAGACAATGCATGAAAATTGCGTTTTCTCCTGCGTTTGCCATCACACTTGCATTTACCTGATAAGGTAGAAGTTCTTTGATCCTCTCTTCCCAAACCTCTGCCGGTTCTCCCATGGATACCCAGACGTCCGTATAGATTACATCTGCGTCCTTGGTTCCTTCCGTCACATCCTCAGTGAGGGTGATTGTTCCGCCGCTTGCCTGTGCAATTTTCCGGCACTGCTTTACCAGCTCCTCATCCGGAAAATATTTAGACGTCGTACATGCGGTAAAATGCATTCCAAGCTTCGCGCACACTACCATTAGGGAATTTCCCATATTGTAGCGGGCATCTCCCATGTAGGTCATCTTCACGCCTTTAATTCTTCCAAGCTTTTCCTTAATGGTCAATACATCCGCCAGCATCTGAGTAGGATGGAATTCATTGGTCAGTCCATTCCAAACCGGAACTCCTGCGTATTTTGCAAGTTCTTCCACGATTTCCTGTTCAAAGCCACGGTATTCAATGCCCTCAAACATGCTTCCCAGCACTCTTGCCGTGTCCGCAATACTCTCTTTCTTTCCGATCTGGGAGCTTGCCGGATCAAGGTAAGTAGTCCCCATCCCCAGGTCGTGGGCTGCCACTTCAAAGGAACATCTGGTTCTGGTACTGGTTTTTTCAAAAATCAGCGCCACGTTCTTGCCCCGATGCATATCCTGTGTCAATATACCCTTTTTCTTTTTATCCTTAAGCTCTGCTGCCAGATCCACCAAGTACAAAATCTCCTCCGGTGTGAAATCAAGGAGCTTCAAAAAATTTCTGCCCTTTAAATCCATTGGTTTATCCTCTGTCCTGTTTATTTATCGCTTACCAGTTCCTTCATCGATGCTGCAAGGCCTGCTAATCCCTGAATTTCTGACGGAATAATAATCTTTGTTGCCTTGCCGTCAGCCGCTTTCTCAAATGCTTCCAGACTCTTAATGCGGAGTACGGACTCATCGGCTCCGGCTTCACGGATCATGCGGATACCGTCTGCCGTTGCCTGCTGCACCTTCAAGATTGCTTCCGCCTCACCTTCTGCCTCGCGGATCATCTTTTCCTTCTGTGCTTCTGCACGAAGGATTGCGGACTGCTTCTCAGCCTCTGCCTCCAGAATTGCTGCAGCTTTCTTACCTTCTGCAACGGTTACGCTTGCTTTCTTTTCACCTTCTGCACGGGTAACAGCCTCACGTCTCTCACGCTCTGCCTTCATCTGTTTCTCCATAGCATTCTGAATCTCTGCAGGAGGAATAATATTCTTAAGCTCCACACGGTTTACCTTGATTCCCCAAGGATCGGTTGCTTCATCAAGAGATGCTCTCATCTTCGTGTTAATGGTCTCTCTGGATGTAAGGGTCTGATCCAGTTCCAGATCACCAATGATATTACGAAGGGTGGTTGCTGTCAGATTTTCAATCGCCATAATCGGATTTTCAACACCATAAGCAAACATCTTCGGATCTGTAATCTGGAAAAATACAACGGTATCAATCCGCATAGTTACGTTATCCTTGGTGATTACCGGCTGGGGCGCAAAGTCCACAACCTGCTCTTTCAAATTAATCTTTTTGGCAACCTTGTCAATGACCGGCATCTTAATGTGAAGTCCTACAGACCATGTTCCCTGATAAGCTCCCAGTCTCTCAACCACATACGCATTAGCCTGAGGCACGATTTTTACGCAGGATGCTGCAATAACAAGTAACAAAATTACCACTAAAACAAGAAAATATCCCATTTGAAACCTCTTCTTTCCGGGGCTGCCCCCTATAAGCATTTTATTTCTTTTCTTCTACCATCAGCTTAACGCCGCTGATTGCACGAACAACCACTACACTTCCTACCGGCAGGTTAATCCCCTCCTCTGTAGTCCGCGCGCTCCATTCCTGACCGCCTACAGTCACCTGTCCGATTCCCTGCAGGTTGTCAATCTCACTGATCACGATTGCCTGCTTTCCTACCAGACTTTCCGCATTAGTCTTCACACGATCCTTGTTAAAATATTTTACCGCAATGGGACGGGTAAAATACAAAAGAACCAGAGACACCACTGCGAAAACCGCAATCTGCAGCCAAAGCGGTGCACCTATGGCAGCTACTACTGTCGCAACCAGCGCACCTCCCGCAAACCAGATCGTTGTAAGCCCCATGGATATGATCTCAGCTACAATACAGACAACAAAAACTATAAGCCAGATCGTTGTCATATTCATATGAAACCTCCTTATCTCTTCCCTGGTATATGTGGAATGACATATGCTTCCCACATATATAACTATTAAAATTTATTTTACTACACAATGGGGAAGGAAGCAATGAATAAAAAATGGAATGGAGTGAACATTTAAAATTAGCGTTTAGATGGGGGATGCGTATGTAAGACGTCCGCTCAGATGAAAAGAAATCCTTTCGTCAACACGCTCGATAAAGCGTTCGCGAATTGTTTCCTCAAGGATTTCTTTTCATCTGAGCTGGGGTATTGAATGACGCAAAGCCCAACTGGCAACTCAGCTAAGGCGAAATGGCCCACTCTTGGGCGGACAGCCAGACAGTGGATTAGGCGACTATAGTTGAGTCTTTAGCTGGTTTCTCGTTAGCCAATCATTGAACCTGGATAGAAATCAAATTCTAAAGGAACCCTTCAAAAAGCGTCGGTGCTTAGCGAGGTTCCTAACGAGCTTAGCATCCGTTACGCTTTTTGTAGAACGAGAGTCGGGGCAAGCGCCAGTATGGCGCGTAGAATTTGATTCTATCCGGGTTTTCGTATTTCTCCTTAAAACTCAGCAAAACGATAAATTCAAAAAAGGAACAGTCACTTCACCTTTCAAGCAAAGTTCCTGTTCCTTCTATTATCTCCATCATAAATCTTGGCAACCAAGTTTACCAGAATACATGATCTCCCAGCACATATCCTTCCCTTTTTCCTGCACGTCGGAAGTGAGTTGCGCCGCCTACCGTAGTCTCACCGTTGATTGCCGCCTGTGCTGCCTGCAGGCATAGATCAGGGACATTTCCTTCATACACTCTTGCCACTTTTCCTGTCATGGCAGGTGTGAACTGCCCGGATGCATAGATTACAGAGTGTATGGTATTGGGATAAGCGCCGCTTCTCACACGATTCATGACTACTGCACCTACTCCCACCATTCCATCATAGGACTGATTTCCCGCTTCGCAATAGATAAGCGCTCCCAAAAGACGAAGTTCATCTGCATCAGCCGCCACTGCACCGCGGTTGGCTTTCCGCTTACGCTCAGCTTCTTCCCGTTCACGAATCCGAATTACATCCATGGTTTCACCCTCATCAATATGGAACTTAACATTAATGTAATCCGTATTGACGTAGCCAATCTCATCGTTGTATTCAACGCTGATCCACTTATCGTTCACCGTCTCAATAAATTCTACGGTATCCTCATAAGCTAAAAGTCCGTACATATCCGCCTTCTCGTTGGGCTCCATCCGAACACGAACGGCTCCTACATCCAAGGTAACGATCCAGTTTCCTACATCCTCCGCCATCTCCTTGGCCTCTTCTCCGAAAAGAAGGTATTCATCCTTAGCCCAGCCGATTACATTTCCGGACTGAATCTTTGTCCAGCCATCCTTCTGATCCAAGATCCTGCCGCCGCAATCCTTATACAAAAGTCCGACTTTTTCGGACTCCTCGCTTGCTTCGGCACGGATGTTCAGAGCATTCTGCACATTCGCCATGGTCAGCTCCTGCTCCATTCGCTCCCGCTCTGCTTCAAATTTCTCATTAATATCCAAGTTCAAACTTGACTGCTCTTCTATGGTGTAACTGCTGTCACTGGTGAACACACTGGGATCCAATACCTCTGCAATCCCCGTGCTTGGAAAATCATAACTCTCCTTTTCACTCGCCTGAACGGTTATTTCCTCTGCTGAAAAAAGAAGCGGACTTAATAAAAATCCCACAGTCATCACCAGCAGTCTATTTCTCCGGTTCATTCTGCTACCTCCATTGTATTACTTGTCTGTAATATCTGTCTGCTCATGCAAGCATGGCAGTCATACATTCTTGTATATGACTCTGACCTTAAAATATTACAACTTTGTTACATCAAGTATGGTCAATATATTAGCAAAACATACCATATTTGTCAAGTTTCGGCTATTTGAGTGAATTTTTCGATAAAAATTCATCCAGATTTTTCTAAAATTATTACGGTTATTTTACAATTTTTTCGATTTTTCAACACAGGCTTCCACGGCGCTCATGACACTGGCGCGAAGTCCTGATTTCTCCAAAATCTGAACTCCTTCTATGGTAGTTCCTCCGGGGGAGCATACCATATCTTTCAGTTCGCCGGGGTGTTTTCCACTCTCCAGCATCAGCTTCGCGCTTCCCATCACGGTCTGCGCCGCAAAACGATATGCCTGCGCTCTCGGCATTCCTGCTTTTACCCCGCCATCCGCCAAAGCCTCCATAAACATAAAAACAAAAGCTGGAGAGCTTCCGCTGACTCCTCCTACCGCATCCATAAGTCGTTCTGGGACTTCCTCTGCAACACCAAAGCTTCCCAGGTATTTCATGCAAAGCTCCATTTCCTGATCGCTGACCTTCGAATTTCTGCACACACCGCTGCATCCTGCTCCCACCATTGCAGGAGTATTGGGCATGCAGCGCACCAGCTTGATCGTTCGACCAAAGGCTTCCTCAATCCATGTCGTTGTTTTGCCAGCCGCAATACTGATAATGAGTGTATCCTCTTTGACCTTTTCGCGAATCTGTGGTATCACCTCTTCAAACATCTGTGGTTTTACCGCCAAAATCAGGATATCGGCTTTCTCTGCCACCTGCTGATTATCCTCCGTTACCACTATGCCATAAGTCTCTTTGATCTTCCCGCGGGTTGCCCCGGTTCTTGCAGAACCGATTATATCGGAAGGCTCCGCCAGCTTCCCTGCGAGCATACCGCCGATCATAGCTTTTGCCATATTTCCAAGTCCTATAAATCCTACTGTCATTTCACTCTCCATCCTTTCTGCTGCTTCCTGCTGCCTGATAAAGCAAAAGCGCTGCTGCCACCGCTGCATTTAAAGATTCCAGGCTGCCTTCCATGGGGATTTTAATATATGTATCCGCCAGTTTTGCTGTCTCTTCCTTAAGTCCGTTTCCTTCATTCCCTACCAAAAAGGCACTTCCCCCCGAATAATTTATCCGGTTAAAATATTTTTCCCCTTTCAGATGAGCGGCATAAACCATAATATTATTCTCCTGCAATTCTTGCACTGCCTCTCCCAGATTCTCCTGATAGACAAAGGGAACACGGTACAAGGATCCCATAGTGGATCGTATGGTTTTGGGATTATAAATATCCACGCATCCTTTACTCAAGATCACTCCGCTCACTCCTGCCCCCTCTCCGGTCCGGATCATGGTTCCCAAATTTCCCGGATCCTGAATATCCTCAAGAATCAGAAAAAGGGGATTTTTGCCTTTATGTCGGAATATATGAAAAGCCTGCTTCAACATGTCCTCGAGTGAATAAGAAAACTGTTCCATCACAAACAAAATTCCCTGAGGCGTTATGGTGTCCGCCGCCTTTTTTAAAACTTCATCCGAAAGCTGCTCCGTGAAAATGCCTCGTCCCTGACATTCCTCAAGCTTATAAAGCACCTTTTCCATTCGGAGAGTTTCCTCCACATTTCCTTCCGATCTCCTGTTCAAAAGAAGTCTGTAAAAGCTTTCTCCGCAGTAGACCTCTCTGATTTGATCCAAGGGAGCTTCCTCGAACATTTTTATTCCTTCCACCAGAAAAAGCCCTTCCCGGTTTCGATCCCGGCTTTTTTCCCGAAGGGCCGTAAGATGCTTGATACGGCTGTTTCCTAAACTGGTAATCATAGTTCCGTGTCCTTCCGTTCCATTTCATATTAGCACTTAAAAGGCGGCTGCCTTGTCCTTCGGACTCCTGCACCCGCCTTGTGTAATCCATAGTAAACGACATAACAAATTATTGTGACAGTAGTTTGCTGACCTGGAATTGATATTCGGAAATCTCCTTTTTCATCTGAAGAGCCTCCTCAATGTCAAAATCCTGAAACTCCGCATTTTTGTATCCCACTACCCGGTTACTCTTGCCCTCACATAAAATGTCTGCTGCATAAGCACCCATGATAGAAGCATAAAAACGATCCTTACAAGTCGGGGAACCGCCTCGCTGCATGTATCCTAAAATGGTTGCCCTGGTCTCAATACCAGTAGCCGCCTCAATTCTCCTTGCCATAGAAGTAGAATGTCCGATCCCCTCCGCATTGACAATAATGTGATGGGTCTTTCCATACTTACGGTTCTTGATAATATTGTTGATAATGCTCTGCTCGTTATAATCATATTTCTCGGGGAGCAGAATATCCTCAGCTCCGTTGGCGACACCGCACCATAAAGCAATGTATCCTGCATTTCTTCCCATAACTTCAATGATACTGCATCTTTCATGAGAAGATGAGGTATCTCTGACCTTATCGATTGCCTGCATGGCTGTATTGATCGCTGTGTCAAATCCAATAGTATAATCGGTACATGCAATATCAAGGTCAATGGTTCCCGGTATTCCCACCGTATTAATTCCGTTTCTCGCCAGTGCCTGCGCACCCCGATAGGAACCATCTCCGCCGATTACCACCAGTCCGTCAATTCCATGCTTATTACAGATTTCAGCAGCTCTCTGCTGAACCTCTTCCTGCTTGAACTCCGGGCAGCGTGCCGTTCCGAGTATGGTACCACCCTTTTGAATGGTATCGGAGACATCTTTCTTTTCCATGTCTACAATTTCCTCGTTGAGCAGGCCCTGATAGCCCTTTTTAATGCCCTTAACCTTTACGCCGTTTCCAATTGCCTTTCGCACAACTGCACGGATTGCAGCATTCATGCCGGGGGCATCTCCGCCGCTGGTAAGCACACCTATGGTTTTAATCTCTTTTGCCATAACCGGTCACGTCCTTTCTTTGCTCTCTATTTTATACTTTTTTGCCCGTGTTTTCAATCCTTTTTCACGTCCCAGACTACTTTTATGTTTTCTTTTCCGAATCTTTCTCCTAATTTCGTCACCAGCACCTCATCTGCATTGACATTCCGGTTGGGCGGAAGCTTTTTCATTACTTTCTGGTCCGCAATAAAAATAATCACACTGTCATTGCCATCCGAATCGGCAGTCAGGGAAAACAGTTCCTTTTCCTCCTGTTCATAGCTTTGTTTATCGGGGAACTTTATCCAAAGCTTCCGGGGAATTTCATCAAAAGCAGTTATTTTTTCGCAGATCAGCTTTCCATCCTTCTCTTCTTCCAGAGACACTCTTCCCCTGATAAAAACTTTATTTTCTTCCATAAGCTTTGCGCTGTACTTCTCATAATCTCTGGGAAAAACAATAACCTCCACACTTCCTGCAAGATCCTCTACCTGAAGGAAAGACATAATCTTATCATTCTTCGTGTATTTGATCTTCTTTTCCGCGATCATGCCGCCGATCACCGCTGTCTGATTATCCCGTACAACGGTTTCCTGTGTTTCCTCATCCAGCATAAAATCCGCCGTTGTATTGGTAATTCCTTTGCGCCAAAGTTCCTCCTGCTCCTCAAGAGGATGACCGCTGATGTAAACGCCCAGCACCTCTTTTTCAAAAGCAAGCAGCATTTCCTTGGAATATTCCCCCACGTCGGGAAGCTTTACCTCAAACTCCTCTTTCTGGCTTTCATCCACAATATCAAACAGACTCATCTGCCCTGCCATATTATTTTTCCGGTCATGGACAATATGATCCATGATCTGCACATATGCGCTCATAAACTGCTTACGGGTTCCCGGAAGAGAGTCAAAAGCGCCTGCCTTGATGAAATTCTCAATGGCCTTCCGGTTCACTTCCTTGTCCGCAACTCTGGTGATAAAATCCTTCAGATTCGTGTATGGTCCTCTTTCATTCCGCTCCTTCACCACCGTATCGATCACCGGTCTGCCTACACTCTTAATTGCGGTAAGCGCATAACGGATCGATTTGCCGTCCACCGAAAATCCGCTCTCTCCCTGATTGATATCCGGAGGAAGAATGGAAATTCCCATGTTCCGGCAGACCATAATATATTCTGCAACTTTTCCGGGATTATCAATCACGGAAGTCATCAGCGCCGCCATAAACTCCACCGGATAGTAATATTTTAAATAAGCTGTCTGATAGGATACTACCGCATAGCATGCCGCATGGGACTTGTTAAACGCATATTTGGCAAAATCCATCATGTCGTCATAAATCTGGGATGCTACCTGCTCGGAAATGCCATTAGATGCACATCCCGGCACTCCCTCCTGCTCATTGCCGTATACAAAGTTGGCTCTTTCTTTTTCCATTACCGCTTGCTTTTTCTTACTCATCGCACGGCGCACCAGATCACTTCTGCCAAGCGTATATCCGCCCAGATCACGAACAATCTGCATAACCTGCTCCTGATACACAATACAGCCGTAAGTAGGCGCGAGAATCGGTTCCAGTTGGGGGCAGGAATAGGTGATATCCCCCAGACTGTTCTTTCCCTTAATATATTTGGGTATAAAATCCATAGGACCCGGACGATAAAGAGAGATACCGGCTATGATATCCTCAAAATTTTCCGGTTTTAATTCCTTCATAAAGCTTTTCATTCCACCGCTTTCCAGCTGGAACACACCATCTGTCCGTCCGGAACCAATGGAGGTGAAAACCTTTTTATCATCAAATCCAATATTGTCAATATCAATGTGAACTCCCGTGTCTTTCTCAATAAGAGCCACCGCATCCCGAAGCACCGTAAGGGTCCGGAGTCCCAGAAAGTCCATCTTCAAAAGTCCCAGTTCCTCAATGGTTGTCATGGTAAACTGAGTGGTAATTGCACCGTCACTTCCCCTGGATAAAGGCACCAGTTCCTCCGCCGGCCGGGAACAGATCACCACCCCTGCCGCATGCATGGATGTATGTCTGGGAAGTCCCTCAAGGCGCTTACTCATATCAATCAGGGTACGCACTTGCTCATCGGTATCATACTGCTTTCGAAGCTCTGGGTTGATCTGAAGCGCTCTGTCTATCGTGATACCAGGCTCATTCGGTATCATTTTGGCAAGGGAATCCACATAGGCATAAGGAAGATCCATAACTCTTCCCACGTCCCTGATTACTCCCTTGGCTAACATCGTACCAAAGGTAACGATCTGTACCACTTTTTCTGAACCATATTTGCGGCTCACATAATCAATGACCTCCTGCCTTCTCTCGTAACAGAAATCAATATCAATATCCGGCATGGAAACACGCTCCGGATTCAAAAAACGCTCAAACAGAAGATTGTATTTAATGGGATCAATATTGGTGATCTTAAGGGCATAAGCCACGATGCTTCCCGCCGCCGATCCACGTCCCGGTCCTACCATGATTCCGTTAGACTTTGCATAGTTAATAAAATCCCATACGATCAGGAAATAATCCACATAGCCCATGGTCTGAATAACCGAAAGCTCATAGTCCAGACGCTCCTTAAAACTCTGACCACTGTTTCCTGCCGGGGCATCAATGTCCTCCCCATAACGTTCTCTTAAACCGTCATAACAAAGCTTATTCAGATAACTCCAGGAGTCATACCCCTCCGGCACATCGAATTTCGGCAGTTTGGTCACCCCAAACTCAATCTCCACATGACACCGGTCCGCAATTCTCTGGGTATTTTCCACTGCCTCCCATGCATAAGGAAACAGTCCTTTCATTTCCTCTTCACTTTTTACATAATACTGGCCGCCTTCATAACGCATCCGGTCTTCATCCGCAAGCTTTTTGCCGGTCTGAATACAAAGAAGAATATCATGAGGCTGCACATCATTCGCATAGGTATAATGCACATCGTTTGTGGTCACTAGCGGAATCCCCAGTTCTTTACTGATCTGCAGAAGTACTGTGTTTACGGTTCTCTGCTCCGGCAGACCATGATCCTGTAATTCCAGGAAATAGTTATTTTCCCCAAAACAATCCCTGTACCTTAACGCCGCCTTCTTTGCTTCATCAATGAGACCTTTTTGAATATACTTTGCCACTTCCCCCTGCAGACAGGCAGAAAGTGCAATAATCCCCTCATGATATTGCTGTAAAAGCTCCATATCCACACGGGGCTTATAATAATATCCTTCTGTAAATCCACGGCTGACAATCTTCATCAGATTATCATAACCGGTATTATTTTCCGCAAGCAAAACAAGGTGGTAATATCGCTCCTCACCACCTGTTAATTCCCTGTCAAAGCGGGAGTTTGGCGCAACGTAAACCTCACATCCCAAAATAGGATTAATTCCCTCTTCCTGGCATGCCTTATAAAAATCGATCACGCCGTACATAACGCCGTGATCGGTGATCGCTGCACTGTCCATGCCCAGTTCCTTAACCCGCTTTACATATTCTTTTATTTTGTTGGAGCCGTCCAGCAGACTATACTCTGTGTGGACGTGAAGATGTGTAAATGCCATTTGCGCGGTCTCCGTGCTTGTGTATTAGATAAAAGCCGATTGCTACATGCTTCGCATTCCCGCAATCGCCGCCACCATTCGCACTTCAAGCTATTGCTCTACGTGCTCATGGTGTCTTGCCCGTCCAATGTCTGCACGATGCCCCATGCGAGCATGGGCATCATGCGGACGCTGGACGGGCTTTCATTTTCTATTGTACCACGCTCTTTTGATATTCTGCAAGACGCCTGTTCATCTGCCGGGCAATTTCTTTTTCACGGTTCCATTCTACTGCGGAGATAAGAAGAAAAATTCCATTAATCAATATCAGCATACCGATCACATGCGGAAGATATTCTATTGAAAACCAGCTAAAAAGAAAGCCAAATCCAAGCACCACTCCATGCACTTCCACATAATGCAGAGCGATCAACAACGCCATTTTTTTCTTGCTTACGGTCTTACCCGGATAAAACAGGCTGAAAATACTGCACAAAAAAGATACCAGCATCATCTGCCACAAAAGCTCCACCCCAAGCACCACCTCAGGCATAAACACAGTAATAAACACAGCCGTAGCAAGCGTCACGCAGGACATCACGCATACATAACAATGTAAAAAACTTTTAATCCTGTTCATTCCTGCACCTCCCTACAGACCCAGTTTTTCTTTCAGTATGGGGACATACTGTCTGGAAATCAAAACTTTTTCTCCGTTTTTCATTGCCGCTTCAAATCTTCCTCCAAGCGCAGGTGTCAGATTTTTTATCTTGGAAAGGTTTAAAATAACAGATTTCGACGCTCTGAAAAAATCCGTCCCCCTGAAACGTTCCTCCAGCTCATACAGCTTGTATTTTGTCTCATAAACTTCTTTCTGCAAATACAGAAATACCCGATTATCCACCGCCTCAAAATAATAGATCTGCCCGGGATCAATCTGCATGATGCTGCCATCCTTTGTGCCGATAATCTTTTCCCGACCCATTTTCATGGTGTGGATCATTTTCAGCATCTGCTCATCAACCTGCCGGCATTTTATAATGATCTCATCCTCTTCTCCTTCCGGGCAATCCATAATCGTAATTTTCATTCCAGTCTCCTATTTATGCTTTTCCTTACCGCCTCATCGATTTCTGATTTTACAGGATTTCTTACTTTCTGTCTCCGCCGGATTCTACCGGTCTTGGAGCCTGCGCCTTTTGGTAATTACTGCCGAAACTACTACTGCTATTATACCATAAAGCAAGATAAATAAAATCTGGTGCAGCAGATCAACCTTGTTTTCTTTTATCATAATGCTGACACCCATCTGTTCTTTAAACATATCTGCCGCCATTTCAGGCAATCCGGCAAATGTTTTTTCAAGTGCATCCTGAATGCAGAGCTCTCGCATCATTGCTGCCCCGTGAAGCACAGGCAGGCATTTCAGCACCTTCATCACCCCATCCGGAAGCATGGAAACCGGCAGATAAATCGCCCCTACAAAGCCCACCAGCGTTCCCACCACAGTCTGGAGCCCGCCCCATGCGCTCCCGCTATGAACTACCATTGCCAAAAGGTAGGATATTGCAGAATATACAAATGCATTCAGCAGAATCATCCCTGTCAATTTAAAAAGAGAATCCACCGGTAACAGAGGATGTCCCAAAATCACCATATAAATCTCCCCTGCCGTCAAAGTAAACAGGCACATTACCGTACCTATGAGCCACGCAGAACCAATATAGCTAAGGACGATCTTGATCCTCTTTACCGGCGTGACATAAAAGCTGACAAGCTTATTTGACGCCTCGTCCTCCACCATCTTACCCATCACGGTCAGCGTCACCGTCACTGTGTTCACCACCAGAATTCCTGCCAATGTCCACATTTGAATCAAGTAATCCGCATTTGCCTGATCCGCCGCCTCATCCCGCATGCCACCAAACTGGGAAAGTGCATATACAACATTTTCGCTGTTCATATTTCCCAGAAAAATCACCATAAGTGCCAACACGATCAGCATGGACAGCAGCGAAAAAAATACTGCCGCATAATCCCGGAGATATAATAAAATATTTCTTTTTAATAAATATGCAATTTCTCTCATCTTTCCTCCATATCAAAACGTTTCACGCCTGCGTAAGCTTTTTACCGGTTACATTTAAAAACACATCATCCATAGATCCCTGAACCACTTCAAATCCGGCAATCATCTCTTTTACTGCACTTAAAATCGGCAGTGCCGCCATGCTGTCTAAAAGATCGATCACCAAAGACTCCTCTTTTTTCCTACAGGCAATTTCTTTTTCAGCCAGACATTTGATAAGTTCCTCGGCTTTCTCCTGCTTCGGTATTAATCTCAACCTGTCTTTCGCATAAGCTTCTTTTAAAGAAAATGGAGTTCCGTACTCCTTCAAAACCCCTCCGTCAATTACCGCTATATGAGATGCCTTCGCCGCTTCCTCCATATAATGAGTAGTGAGAAAAACCGTCATATTTTCCTCTCTCCGAAGCCGGTCAAGGCACTGCCACACCTTCTTTCGTGTCGCCGGATCCAGTCCCGTGGTAGGTTCATCCAAAAACATGATTTCCGGTGTATTTATCAATGCCCTAGCAATCTCGCACCGACGTTTCTGTCCTCCGGAAAGTCTGGAGAATCTTCTGCCGTATACATCTTCCAGTTCCAGAATCTCACAAAGCCTTGAAATATTCTGAGACAGCTTTCTGCTGTTCTTTTCGTACAGAGCTCCACGGATAAAAAGATTTTCCTTTACCGTCAGACGGTCATCCAGACAATTGTTCTGATACACCACCCCAATCTTCTTTCTGATCTGCTCATCCTCCCTGCCTGCTTTAAATCCGCAAACCTCAATTTCTCCGGCCGTAGGTCCAAAGACTGTACAGAGCATATTGATGGTGGTGGATTTTCCGGCTCCATTGATGCCCAAAAAGCCAAATAACTCTCCCCGCCCCACCTGAAAACTGATATCATCTACTGCCTTTACATCGCCAAAATACTTTTTCAGATTCTTTACCTTAATAATTGTATCCACATCCTGTTCTCCCCTTCCATCTGATTTTTTACAATCACAGCACTTCTTTAATATCACAATCAAGCACCCTGCCGCAAGATAGATAACGGCAAGATGCTTTGTAAGGGAGGTAAGATACCTCAGGGAAGCGTAAGTTAAAAATGCCATATACTTTGAAATCATACCAATTCAAAAAGTATGTCGGATTATAGTCATCTAAATATTAAAAAAGAATGCGAACCCGCCAGATCTACTCTGGTTGATTCGCATCCTGCATGTTCTTACTTTTCTTTACTTTAACGCACTACATAATGTCATCATAACGGGCACTTCCCTGTACATTATATGCTCCCGCATCTGTGTAGCCACTGGCAGCACTCGCCTGCGTAGTCATATAATAATCTACGAGTGAAGCATTCGTAGCAATGGATGAACCATAATCCTTGAAGAAATTCTGTACCTTGGACATATCTGAGTTCTTGAATGTGTCCTCATCGATCTTCATTTTGCCCTTATCGTCTACACTGATTCCAAACTGCTTCAGTGTCTCCGCACTGTGAGCCGTTTTTTCCCTGATGTATGACAAATTAGCTAATACGCCAGAATTTGTGCTGGATTCGGCTGCCGCAAACATTTTGTTATAATTGTTCACAAAGCTCTTTGCCGTAGCAAGAATTTTGTTTACATCATATTTATCTGTCTCGTTGCCGTCCTTATCCTTCATCATTGCATATAACTCATCAGACGCAAGCGCTCTACTGTCTTCTTTAAGAGAAGATGCACTGGAAGCCGCTGTAGTTGTCTCTGTACCGTCTGTAGCTCCAGTCCCGGCAGTAGAACCAGCAAATTGAAGACGAGATGCAACTGTAGAACCATAGCTCATAATGTTATCAGTTGAAAACAGTTCCTGTACCTTAGAGATGTCTGCTGCTTTCAGCTTACCTTCATTTAACTCAATGGTTCCATCTGAATTAATACCAACGCCAATTTCTGCAAGCTTATTAGCGTTCCTTGCCGTGCTGCTCATCATATTTGCCACATATGCAGTTTTGCCCGTCAGAGTAGAACCCTTTGCCGCTTTCACAACGTCATTATAATTCTTCACGTAATCCTTCATTGCAGAGACTACCTTATCTTTGGCGCTCTGGCCATTTGGCGTATCTGTATACGTTTTGTCACTCTGCAGTGCCGAAACAGTAGACGACAGGCTTGAAAGTCCCGATGTCAGCTCAGTATTGGACTTCTGCGTGTCTTTGGAAACCTTCGGATGCTTCTTTGCTTCCAGAATTTCTTCGAGGACATCGCGAGAACCGCTCTTTCTGCCCGATGCATTTGTACTGGATGTCTGTGTGCCAGGAAGATTTACACTTGAGGCACTACCCGTACCATAGTAACTCTTCATAAGCTTGCCATAGCTACCATTCTTAATGCTGGTATAATCTGAAAGGAAATTCAGATTTCCCATTCCACCAGATGATAGACTCTGGAACAGATAAGAAGAGTCTTGATTTGTGTTTACATTAACCTTAATACCCATTGTCATCACTCCTTTGAATAAAATATGGACTTCCATGTCCTAGTACTTGATATGCAATATCTCATTGCACAATTTGATAGTTATGATTAGTATAGCATCCAAATTTCAAGATTACAAGATGGCTTGATAAAAAAATTGGTAAAAATTCCACCGTCGTTTGCAAAGTTAATTCCATCCCACTTCAACCAAGAATTATTCCTCTTCTATAAATTTCGGCTCAATATAATCTCCACCCCTGCTGACTCCAAAATGTAAATGCGGTCCTGTTGATTTACCGGTACTGCCTACTGTAGCAATCTGCTCCCCGATCTTCACTTTCTTTCCTTCCTCCGCTAAAATATCCCGGCAATGAAAATAATAGGTGGCTGCTCCGTTTTCATGGAGAAGAATTAAATAATTTCCGCATTCATAATCATATCCTGTTTTGACCACAGTTCCATCCGCCGCTGCCGTAATCGGCGTTCCTGCTTCCGCCGCAAAATCCATGCCCAGATGAAACAAAACAGCTCCGCTTACCGGATGAATTCTGCTTCCGAACTCGTCACTGATCCGGGCGCCATCCACCGGATAAGCAAATAGAATTTCTATATCCAGAAAGGATTCATTTATCTGCGGCAGAATCAGGATATCAATTTCCGTATCCTGAAAAGGCTCGTCTTTCTGCGGCAGATTCAAGACCTCAAATTGATCTCTTTCCCGGGTAGGAGCGTAATTCATGATCGTCTCCTGATTTCCTGTTTCCAATGATGGAGATGGAAGATAAGTGCTGACTTCGTCCTCCGAAAAATCTTCGTTGGGAAAAAATATATATTCCTTAATATCCGGCAAGCTGAAAGGTTCCGCTCCTTCCCCGGATGTTTCCATAATCTCTGTTCCTGCTTCATCGGGCAGCTGCATCTCGTCTTGATCTGCTGAATTGTCTTCTGCTGCCGATGCTGATGCTTCCTCCCCCGGCGTTCTGCCTGTCGTTCGGTTTACAAGCAGCAAAGCTGCCGCAACAAAAAGCACTACTGCCGCTGCAATACTCACGCTGATTCCCGCTTTTTTCATTTTTACTACTCTTCTGATTCTGCTCTTTACATGATTTTCACCAAAAGCAATCGGACAACCTGCACTTCCTGCTTTACTCTGAGATAGTCCCAGCAGCGTGTCTGCATAGTCTTTCCGCCTGTCATAACCAATCTTTTGCATCACCGCCTCATCGCAGGATGTTTCCATATCCCTTTCCATGAGGAAAAAGAAGACCCATACCAAAGGATTAAACCAATGAACACAACACACAAGGAAAACAATAGGTTTCACCAGATAATCCAGTCGTTTGATATGAACATTTTCATGCTCTAAAACCATTTGTTTTTGCATTTCATCCAGCCCCCTGGGCAGGTAAATAATTGGATGTAAAAGTCCTGCAACAAAAGGAGTCGCAACTTCTTTCCTTTTAATGGTATGCAGAAAAGTGCCATACTTCACACTCGCATAGAGGATAAGTCCTAAAGCGCCCAAAAACCAGATCCATGCAATGACTGTTAATCTTTTGTCTAATGTGGTAAGAGGATAAGAAGTCTGACTGATCTGCTCAGAAGGAAGATAGTAAATAACATCTTCCTCATCCCTCTCTGCAATGTAATCATCTCCGGATTCATCATTAGAATTAGTGCCGGGTGCAAAATTATCATATATTTTCTCAGCAGGCATACTCTCCTCGGAGTGTTCCATCACATAAGGCTCATAAAAATGTTCTGTCCTTTGAAGCAGCACATTTTCCTGCTGCCTTACCAGTCTTACATTTGGTATCAACCCGAAGTCCGTCTCCGGCAGAACCGGACATATCAATCGGATTATAACCACCGCCCATAAAAGATAAGAAAATATCTTCGGTGCCCGCGCCAGCAACAGCCGCACCAAGATCACTGCTAAAATGCAAAATGAAGCCGAAATGCTCATATTTAATATCACAAGAAATAGTCTGTCCATATCAATCCTCCGTCTTGGCCCTTCCCGCAAAATTCCATGCCTTATCAGGTATTTTCATCAATAAATTTCCGCATCTCTTCCACTTCACTTGCAGACAGCTTTTTTCCGCCACAAAAGGCGGTAAGGAATCGGGGCAGAGACCCCTCAAACACATCCTCCACATATCGTCTGCTCTGCATTCCGTAAAACTCTTCTCTAGAAAGTCTGGCACTCACCATCGCATTTTCATTACGGAAAATCCCTTTTTCACATAACTTTTTTAACACAGTGTAAGTCGTTGACTTCTTCCAGTTCATTTCCTTCTCACATATTCTTACCAGTTCCGGTGATGAAATTGGTTCCTTTGACCATATAATATCAGCAAATTTAGCCTCTGCATCTGCAAGCTTATAATCTCCCATTTCGGCCTCCTCTCAGTCTATTAGATATAGACCGTTTTTATCAGTCTATATCTAATAGACCAATTTGTCAAGTTCTAATAAATCTTCACGCAAAAAGCCGGCTCATTCGGGCCGGCTTTTTAACATGACTTTTAGGTTCTGATATTATAAATATTTTCTCAGTGCTTCAACTTTGTCCAATTTCTCCCAGGGAAGATCCAGATCGTTGCGTCCGAAGTGTCCGTAAGCAGCCGTCTGCTTGTAGATCGGACGGCGAAGATCCAGCATCTTAATAATTCCTGCCGGACGAAGATCGAAGTTTTCTCTGATCACTTCATCTAACTTCTCATCGGAAAGCTTTCCGGTACCAAAAGTGTCTACCATAACAGAAGTAGGCTGCGCAACACCGATTGCGTAGGAAAGCTGAATCTCGCATTTGTCAGCAAGACCTGCTGCTACGATATTTTTTGCCACATAACGTGCCGCGTAAGCTGCGCTTCTGTCCACCTTTGTACAATCCTTACCGGAAAAAGCTCCGCCGCCGTGACGTGCGTATCCGCCATAGGTATCTACAATGATCTTACGTCCGGTAAGACCTGCATCGCCGTGAGGTCCGCCAATCACGAAACGTCCGGTAGGATTGATAAAGAATTTTGTATTTTCATCTATAAGTTCCTTCGGAAGAATCGGATCAAACACATACTGCTTGATATCCTTGTGGATCTGCTCCTGTGTCACGTCATCGTCATGCTGAGTGGATAATACCACTGCCTCCAAACGAATGGGCTTTCCGTTCTCATCATATTCTACAGATACCTGACTCTTTCCATCTGGTCTTAAATATTTCAGAGTTCCGTCTTTACGAACCTTGGTAAGCTGTCTTGCAAGCTTATGAGCCAGTGAGATGGAATAAGGCATATATTCTTCCGTTTCATTGGTTGCATAGCCGAACATCATTCCCTGATCGCCAGCTCCAATCGCTTCTATCTCTGCATCGGACATTTTATTTTCCTTTGCTTCCAGAGCTTTGTCAACACCCATTGCAATGTCAGCAGACTGCTCATCAATTGCAACCAACACCGCACAGGTATTGCCGTCAAAGCCATATTCGGACTTGGTATAGCCAATTTCCTTTACCGTATCGCGGACCACCTTCTGAATGTCTACATATGCGTTGGTGGTGATTTCTCCGGTCACCAGGACAAAGCCTGTGCAGGTCGCTGTTTCACACGCCACGCGGCTCATGGGATCGCTTTCCATACATGCGTCAAGGATCGCATCAGAAATAGCATCGCAGACCTTATCCGGATGTCCTTCTGTTACAGATTCTGAAGTAAATAATCTTTTTTCCATTTTCTTTCCTCCTGTTTTGCCTTTTGTAACTAATGAAATTTCCCTATGCACTCTGCGTATATGCATCTTGCTCATATGTGTCTTGCTCATATGCGCAGAGCGCATTAAAAAAGCCCACTCACAAAAGCGGACTCGAAATCGATACTCAAATCCTCTTATTGTTCGATTTACTCGCTCAGGCGGGCACCTTCCACACTTGGGGTTGCCGTGGCTTCTCAGGTCCTATGTACCTCCACCACTCTGAATAAGAGAGTTCCCAATATTGAATTTTCATATCTGTAACTAGGCTACACCATATGCACATATTTGTCAACAGCAATTTCATCATTCCTTCGTCCGTTCCTTCGCTCGTCCTTCCCCCGGTTTACACCAATTCACCGTATCTTTGCACAATTCTCCCATATCGTAACAGTTCTTTGGTTGACAAGAATTCTGATTCCACCTATAATTTTTAATAGATACTAAATACTGGCACACTTTTGGGTGCTTTATTGAATTCAAAATATTTTATCGGAGCAGAAACATGAGACGAGTTAATACATCGGAACTAGTTCCGGGCATGATCACGGCCGAAGATGTATATTCCTTCAACAATCAATTGATCTTGTCCAAAGGACTTATTCTGAACGACAAAACTATTACCAAGTTGGCATTTTATTCTGTTTTACAGGTTCGTGTAGAGGATCAGGCCGCCGCGCCTGTTGCTGACTCACCAAGCTATGAGCTTTCTTATTCTGAGAAAATACAAAGCAGTCCCGAGTACATCCGTTTTCGTAAACAATTCGAAACAGATGCAGACAGTTTCAAGAACGCAATTAATGATGTTGTGGAAAAGGGCGCACCTTTAGATGTGGACAAGCTGATGAATTACACCTTAAATATTCTTGATACGAGCGCTGCCACACCTAACTTATTTGATATGCTGCACAACATGAGGCAATTCGATGACGCTACTTACATACACTGCATGAACGTTGCTTTGATTTGCAGCGTTTTTTCCAGATGGCTCCGTCTCAGCAGAAAGGAAACCCGGATTGCTATCATGAGCGGACTTCTTCACGATGTTGGTAAAACCCGCATTCCCGACAGTATTATTAAGAAGCCCGGGAAACTCACAACTAACGAATTTGATATTATCAAACGCCATCCAATGGAAGGATACCAAATCTTGAAGCATTCTAATCTAGATCCTGCCATCCTGGATGCGGTATTAATGCATCATGAGCGCTGCGACGGTTCCGGATATCCCTTTGGCGCTGCTCAAAACGAGATTAGTTTCTTTGCCAAAATGGTGGCTATTGCAGATGTCTATGATGCCATGACCAGCGCGCGAATTTACCGCGGTCCCCTATGTCCTTTTAAGGCTATCTCTCTGTTTGAAAGCGAAGGACTAAATAAATATGATACCAGATGTATTATGACTTTCCTCGAAAATGTGGTCAACACCTATCTTCTTAATGAAGTACGGCTTACCAACGGTTTAACGGGAACGATTGTTTATGTCAATAAACATAAGCTTTCTGCTCCTACGATCAAAACGGAGCATGGCTATATCGATCTTTCCATTCATCCCGATATTGCCATTGAATCGTTAATATAATTTACAACCTACTGCAAACAAAAAACTGCCTTCAGGCAGTTTTTATTTGCAAAAATATTTTCTGTTTTATCAGGATTCAACCTGTTTTCAGACGGAACTTTTGAAGTTCTCTTTCGCTGTTCACCTTATCGATCTGGGCTCCCAGTCCCTGAAGCTTAATATGAAAGTCTTCATATCCTCTCTCAATAAACTTAATATCATCAATAACTGTGGTTCCATCTGCTGCAAGCCCTGCCAAAACCAGTGCCGCTCCTGCTCTTAAATCCGGTGCGCTGATACCGGCTCCAGTATATTGAGATACCCCGTCGATAATCGCAGTGTTTCCTTCCACCTTTATGCTTGCCCCCATCCGGGTCAACTCATCAACATATTTAAAACGGTTTTCGAAAATACTTTCTGTAACAATACTGGTTCCCCTCGACAGGCCTAAAGCAACTGTAATCTGAGGCTGCATATCCGTAGGAAATCCTGGATAGGGAAGGGTCTTCACATGTGTATGAGTTAATGGCTTGGAGGCGACAACACGCACTGCATCATCTGATTCCTTTACCTCGCACCCAATTTCCATAAGCTTGGCACTGATAGATTCCAGATGCTTAGGGATCACATTTTTAACCGTTACATCTCCTTTGGTGACAGCCGCCGCAAACATAAATGTTCCCGCTTCAATCTGATCCGGAATTATTGCATATTCCGTACCATGCAATCTGCTCACACCCTTGATTCGAATCACATCCGTACCAGCGCCTTTAATGGACGCTCCCATGCTATTCAAGAAGTTGGCTACATCTACCACATGAGGCTCTTTCGCTGCATTTTCAATAATTGTCTGGCCTTCCGCCATGGAGGCAGCAAGCATGACATCAATAGTAGCGCCTACCGTAACCACATCCATATAAATATGGCCGCCCCGAAGATGCTCCGCCTCTGCAATGATCAGTCCGTGTTCAATCCGCACATCTGCTCCTAAAGCACGAAAACCCTTAATGTGCTGATCAATAGGACGAAGCCCGATATTGCATCCGCCCGGAAGCGCAACCTTAGCCTTATTATGTTTTCCCAAAAGCGCACCCAGCAAATAATAAGATGCACGTATCTTCTTAATGAAGTCATCTTCAATGGCAAGATCCTGAATCCCTTTTCCCGAAATCCGTACCGTATGCCTATCAATTCTTTCAACGATGGCACCGACACTCTCCATCGCTTTCATCATTACATTCGTGTCCCGGACATCCGGAACATTCTCTATGAGCACAGTTTCATCCGTCATAATGGAAGCAGCCAGAATCGCAAGAGCCGCATTCTTGGCTCCTCCAATCTCTACCTCTCCCACCAGAGGATTACCGCCTTTAATTGCATACTGTTCCATCGTATACCTCTATATAATCACAATCGCGTTAATTTTCATAAACATTCATAAACACATTAACTAATTATACCATATTATGACTATCTGTAAACACCAAACATCAGTTCAGATACTTTAACGGATTCACCTGTGAACCGCCTATCAGTATCTCGAAATGAAGGTGCGGCCCCGTACTGACACCGGTATTTCCGCTGAGTGCGATCTTTTGTCCCTGCGTTACTGTCTGACCTGCAGATACCAGTACCTTACTCAAATGACCGTATCTGGTCTGTCGTCCATCCGGATGGTTAATGTAAACTACATAACCATAGCCACTTCCCCATCCTGCCTTTGCAACCGTACCACCACAGGAGGCCACTACTGTTGTTCCAGTAGGCGTTGCCCAGTCTATGCCTTTATGGTATGTGCTCGCACCCTTGGTCGGTCTGTTTCTTCGTCCAAAGCCGGATGACATACGTCCGCCTGAAATTGGTTTAATATAAGTAGGCGGAATTTTTGTTCCTCTCTCCACAATTTTCGGCACTGCTTCATAAGTAACTTCTTCTTTGATAATCTCTCTCTCCACTTCTTTGTCATTCTCAAAAGTGGAAAGTGCAATGACCCTTCTATGCCCCGCTGATGGCTCCTGCCTTGTCACTCTGTCCGTGGTGTACCAGTCATCATTATTAATATAGATGACTTCCGCCTCATAATCCTCCTCATAATAAGCTTCCTCTTGACGAATAACTGCCAGCTTTGGTTCCGGCACAGTGATAATCAACTCATCTCCTACTCGAATCATGGAATTTTCATTTTCCAGAGAATCATTCATCTCAATAAGCTTGTCCATAGGGATATTGGTCTTAATTGCAATTTCAGAAAGCGTGTCTCCGGCCACTACTTCGTACACATCATTCTTTTCTTCATCCTGCGTCACTTCACGAATCGCATCTTCTACGCTCATAAGCTCCGTTTCATCCAAATAAGCTTCTACTACTTCAATCTTATCCCCATACTCCATGGAAATCAGACCAAGATCATAGTCTTCAAAATCCTTTTCCTTTGCAGGTTCAACCTCATCAAACATCTGCGTAAGATCCGCATGTATTCCGGCTTCCATGCTGATGGTTTCCTGTGCTTCCAATTGAATTTCTTCTCCTGTAACCGTATGCGCTGACAGTACCGTCAATTCACGGGCAGGATCCAGCTGCAATTCCACCTGGTAATTCCCAGTACTATCATACTTATCAAGCGCTGCCTGCAAAAGAGTTATCACTTCTGTCTTGTCGCTCAGATTAACCATGTACTCGTTAATTTTGACCACATAAGACCTGTGAAGTGTTTCTTTTACATCCTCAGAAAGCACCTCCGTCATTTTGTCAATAACCAGTTCCGGAGCATCCACCTGACCATACAAAACCTCACTGCCCTCTGTGGTAAGCTCCGCTTCTACAAAAACGAGCTCCTCACTTTTGGCAGCCACACGACGTCTGGCCTCCAGTACGTAATCTTCGGCCTCCTCAGGATTACTTACTGTTCCTACCTCAACATTGTTCAAAATGACCTTGAACATATTATTACCCGTTTTTTGAAAAGTTACGAATGTAGGCAGAAAAAAGATACTGACAATTACTGCCAGTATTGCAATTTTCAATTTTATGATGTTTAATCTTTTATAATAACAAGTAATGAATTTCATTTATATTAACAGCCCCGTTGTATATTTTCCATATTTCTATTTGTAACATTTTTGTAACAGATTTATTCTAACAGCAAATAATTTACTTGTAAAGGCAAAAAGAGCCGTCCGGTCGCTTTCTTGCTCAAAATACAGGAGGAAATTTTTGGTGGACACCGTTATTTTTCATATTGATGTAAATTCTGCATACTTAAGTTGGAGTGCCTTAAAGCGCCTCGAGGATGGTGATGATGTGGATCTTCGCCTGATTCCCTCCATTGTGGGCGGCGATATGCAAAAACGTCACGGCGTTGTTCTGGCCAAATCCATTCCCGCCAAAAAGTACGGCATTCTTACCGGAGAACCCATTGTCAACGCCTTTCGCAAGTGTCCCTCTCTGGTATCCGAAAAACCCGATCATGCTCTTTATCACAAGCGGAGCCGGGAGCTTATGGAGTTTCTTTCTTCCGTTTGTCCGGAGATTGAACAACTCAGCGTGGATGAATGCTTTATGGATTTTACACCTATACAAAAACAGTTCTCCTCTCCGGAAGCTGCTGCCACAGAGATCAAAAATCGAATCCGGGACTCCTTTGGATTTACGGTAAATATCGGAATTTCCAACAAAAAAGTGCTGGCAAAAATGGCATCTGATTTTAAAAAACCAGATCTGGTGCACACCCTTTATTCTCACGAAATAAGAGAAAAAATGTGGCCTCTTCCTGTTTCGTCTCTCTATATGTGCGGTAAATCCAGTGTTCAGGCTCTCTTAAATCTGGAGATTCGCACCATTGGCGACCTAGCGAAAACAGACAAAAATATTCTTTACTCTCATTTGAAAAGCCACGGGCTCCTTCTCTGGGAATATGCCAATGGTATAGATGATTCTACCGTCTGTTCCACTCCCTCTGAAGCAAAGGGCATTGGCAATTCTACCACACTTCCCAAGGATGTGACCGACCGTGAAGAAGCTCTCCGCTGTCTGTTACTTCTTTCAGATAGCGTAGCAAAACGCCTTCGAGAAGCTGGACAACTTGCCGGAATGATCAGCGTAGAGATCAAATACAGCAATTTCCGGAACGTATCTCATCAGATGATGCTGGCTTCACCCTCCAATACCTCTGGCGTTATCTACGAAACGTCCTGTCGGTTATTTGACGAATTGTGGAACAAAGAACCGATCCGTCTTCTGGGGATACGCAGCTCCAAGCTTACAAATCCCTCTCAGCCGGTACAGCTTTCTTTGTTTGATCTTCCTCTGGGTGAATTCCCAAGCACACCCCCTTCCATTTCTCCTTCGCAAGAAAAGTTGGAAGTTCTGGATAAATCATTAGACCAAATTCGTCATAAATATGGCAGCAATGCGGTGATTCGAGGCAGTCTTCTTTCCCGCCCTCCTTCATCTCAACAATAAATATTTCTACGCTATAAAAGGATGCCTAAGCATCCTTTTATAGCGTAGAAATATCTGTTTATCTTTTTCTTTTTCACATTATAATTAACCCATTGCATATTGGTCAGCCGCAAAATTGCAACCAGCTATTTCATTACTATAAGATATGTCAACTCTCTTTAAAATCGTACACTTTTCAATTTTTTGCGCCTCTTCTTCTGCCGATCTGTATTCTCCAAGTTCCATTTGTCCTACTATTTGTATATATTCATCCATATAATTTCTTTCCATATTTTACCTCCAATTACCTCATTATCTGATTTGTCACCATCGCTGCGCCATTATGGTTTTCGACAATTTTTAATGCAGCCGAATTGGCAAAGGCATTCATATAAGAGTGATGTATTGTCAAAACACAATCTTGTAAATCTTTGCACCCTCCAATACTATCATTATTCATTCCCTCCAAAGATATTACATTTATACCGATTTTTCTTAAATCATCTATGTGAATATGTCTGGAATGAGAATATGTACTATTATGGCTCGACAAATGAGCAACTACTCTGCTGGCATCAACATCTGGAACCGAAGAATTTGCAAACATATTGTTCATCAACCAATCCTTCACAATACCTTCCGCCCAATCAATAGCCTTTTTGCAATCACCTAAAAATGTTGGATGATATTTTCTAATAATATTTGCCCATAGACTAGCGCTTGCCGGATTACTTTTTATATCGCTAAGAGCGGTATCAAACTCTTCAAGTACTGCTGCACAAGACATGCCTCCAAATTGTGGATCAATCGGACCTAAATTTGATTGTTTACCCATTACTATCTCTTTGGCCGCTAATGATATCATAGTTCCGGCAGACATTGCAATTTGTGGAATAAAAACACGAATGTCATTTCCAAATAGACTTTTTAAATAATAAACTAACGACTCAGTTGCTGCTACATTACCACCAGGTGTATGAAGTAATAAATCAAGTCCCAAACTCCTGTCTAGTCCATGTGCTGCCTGCATAAATGCATTTTTATCATTATCATCTATGCCTGTACCTTCAATTCCCGGCTTTTGTATGAACGCTGAATAGTATGCGATAATATTTCTATTTGTATATTGATTCATTATACTCAAATACTTGCGTCTCACACTATCAAGCGGATTAGAAATGCTATTTATTTCATTTCTTACTTGTTCCCAATTTGGCATTTAATAATTCTCCTAAAAATGTATTCAGTTTTTGTACTTCAATTATAACATACCACACCATAAAGTCAAACTTTTGTGGATAATTTAGTGGATTTCCTGTGGATATTTATCACCTGACATCTTTCATAATATTATTGACATATAAAATATTTTTAAAATTCATTTACATTTATTTTTCTTCACGCTGTAACCAAATGTCCCCAGCTTTTCTCCTAACAAATAGTACCCACCGTGAGAATAAGCTATAGGCTCCGCCCGGTCTAGCATAAAGCGTCCCTTCTCGTCCATGAACTCTTCGTCTGCATGCACTGCCACCACTTCGGCAAGATACATATCATGGGTACCCAGGCGTAAGGTATCCTTTACCCGGCACTCCAAATTAACCGGACTTTCCAAAAGAAGGGGTGCTTTCAGCTTTTCTCCCGGAATCAAATGAAGATCCATATCCTTAATCTTATCTGTATCTTTACCACTCTTTACCCCACAATAATCCGTGGCATATGCCAATTTCCGGGTAGTCAGATTAATCACAAACTCCTGTGTTTCTTCTATAATATGATGTGAGTAACGTTCCGGCCGAACTGATATGGTCACCATTGGCGGATCGCTGCACACCGTTCCCGTCCATGCTACTGTAAAAATATTCGGCATACCTGCTTTATCAGCTACCGTGATCAGTACTGCCGGAACAGGATAAAGCATATTTCCGGGCTTCCAGCTCTGCTTACTCATATTGCCTCCATATTAAAACAGATTCAAAATTCTTGCGATAGTAATTGCCAGATTCGCAATGCTTATGATCATTGTAATGATCACAAACGGGAGAAGAACTCCGATTTTGCCTGCCGACTTTTCGTACCCCTCCCTGAGTTCCGCCGTCTGCTTCTCCAATTCCTCCTGCATGGCTGCCTGCACGTTACGGTATACCTTTACATTATCTGTATGAAGAAAATCTTCAAGGTTTTTAAATAACTCTTCCTGCTTCTCCTGAAGACCTGACATATTCTCCGTGATCTTGTCAAGGTGATCTGAGCTTTCCTTAATTTCTGCAATTTTGGCAAGACTCTCGTTCAAAGTCTGATTAATACCTGCTATGGAAAGATCCGAAGTCTCTTTAATTTTGGATACCGATACAGCCTCCACTTCTCCTGCCGTCTGTCCCAGCTTTTCGCTTGCTTTGTCTGCAAGCTCCTGCACTTCCTGTGCGCTTTCAATATTTTTCAAGTTCAGCTTTCGCATCTCCTGAAGGCAGTCATCGTATTTTTCCATCTGCTGCCTGAAAACTGTCATCTGCTTTTCAAGGCTCTCCAATTCCGCTGCTTCTGCTGCTGCATTCGCCTGAATGATCTCCTGAGAATTAAATTTCTGCGTATACTTATCCAAAAAGTTATCCATGTTTAGTAACCATGCCTTTCTTATAGTCTCGAATTGCACATCTGAATGTATTTTAACATTTTTATCGTCAATTTACAACAAACTCTGCGTTAAACTCCTCTTTTATCAAACTCGCCAGATTTTTTGTGCATTTTGCACATTTTTTACCCCTGCCTTTTTTCATCATTGTGATAATTTACGATAATTTCATTTTATGTTCATAATCTGTTCATATTTATGAGGTATATTATACCTATCCAAACAAAGCATTAATGTAATGTTTTCATTACACGCATAGATAAATTTTTTCATAATAGCCCAGGCGCAGAAATGTGTCTGGGCACTCCTCATTTTTCAGGCCCCAAGCATTAACTGCGAACCCAGACAACGAATGACTCGCTCCGCGAGTCATTCTTATGTAAAACGAAAAGCATAATGCAAGTTTACTTGCGATTATGCTTTTTCTTTTTTATGGGTCGGATAGACCCTGTTGAGTGCATTGGAGTTTCTCAGCAGAGAAACG
>CAMWJC010000003.1 GCA_947174495.1 uncultured Lachnospiraceae bacterium
ACTCTGCGCGATTCCATACAAACCGGAAAGCCGCTCCGGTTGCCGCCATGATGTAGGCATAGGAAACATCATCTCCCAAATATTCCGATACTGCCTTAATACAGATTGGAAACATTGTGTTGCTTCCATATGCGCCTTGTTCAATTTTTCTGATACCGTATAATACGGTCTGCTTATTGTCTTGTTCCATAATATAACCATCAATCCTTTCTTCTTTACTGTCTAGCCGCTCCAATCCAAACACACCGGCATCCAACTGCTTTCTTCCAATCAATGGTCTAGCAATCCGAAACTTGCTTGGCGTCATACCGAAAATTTTCTGAAAAGCCCGCGTATATGTTTCATGATTGGAAAATCCACTTTCCAACGCAACATCAATGATTTTCTTGTCTGAGTGCAATATTTCAAAGGCTGATACGATAATCCGCCTTCTTTTGTAATACTGCATAATGGGTATATTCACGTTCTTCAGAAATAATTCCCTCAGATAATTTTCCGAAAACCCAAAACTTTCCGACATTTTCTTGATATTAAAGTTTTCCAGATGACTTTCCACATATCCGATCAATGCGCGTGCCATGGTTGAATAACTCATGTGCGTCCTTCTTTCTTTACATCGCGATGTAACATTAGTATAGTATGTTTTACAATCTGCGTCTTGACTTTTTTGAGGGAGTTGCTTATATTTTAGCTGTGTTCGGTAAATAATCAAGGATGACAGAACTCGGTTTTCCATGGTGGGAAATTCTTTGCCTTGTTACATTCATCATCTGCCTTTCACGTTTCCTCTGTTTTCTCCTTTTCCGCCCGTTAATTTTCGGATATATGCAAATTTAAAGTAGCTTGAAAAAGAGTATTGTCGCAAATAGGCAATTCAGTAAATAATTACCTTCTTAATAAAAAATTAACTTTTTCTGTATACAAAACTACCGTTTATTCCGTTATATTTGATATAATGAGTGTTAGCGAGGAGAATGAGTTTACTCATTCGACGAGCGGCGAATGTCGATCATGAATCGAAGATTCATGATATAATAGAATTGCATTTTATATCAGACAAGGAGATTATTTTACCATGAGCGAAAAAATACTTGTAGTTGACGATGAAAAGGAGATCACCGATCTGATTTCCCTGTATCTCCGAAATGAAAATTATACGGTTCATTCCTATTATGATTCTTTAAGAGCCTGTGAAGCTGTACAGGAAGAGGATTTTGATCTCGCTATCTTAGATGTGATGATGCCGAAAATGGACGGTTTTAAGCTTTGCCAAAAAATCCGCGAGCAGCACAACTACCCGATTATCATGCTTACCGCTAAGGAAGAGGAAATTGACAAGATTACCGGTCTGACCTTAGGCGCCGATGATTACATCACCAAGCCTTTCCGCCCTCTTGAGCTGTTAGCGCGGGTGAAGGCCCAGCTTCGCCGGTACAAAAAATATAACTCTGCCGCTGCTTCAGACGATTCCCATATCATCACCCATGGCGGGCTTATGCTGAACAGTCTGACTCATGAATGCACCCTGGATGAGGAACCTCTTTCTTTAACTCCTACGGAGTTCACCATTCTCTACGTGCTCTGCCAGAAAAAAGGACAAGTTATCAGCGCCGAGGAATTATTTCACGCGGTTTGGGGCGAAGAATATTTCAGTAAGAGCAACAATACGATCACCGTACATATCAGACATATTCGTGAAAAAATGAACGACTCCTTTGAGGACCCCAAATACATTAAGACAGTCTGGGGGTGCGGATACAAAATTGAAGGTTAAAGACAAGACAAAATTTATCATCTATCTGGTAATTTTCCTTTTACTTGCTATTGGTATCGGATATGGCATTTTTTATCTGTTCGATGTAGTCTTTAACGGCTCCGTACTAGACTGGCTTGCCAAAAATTACTTTTATACCGAAGCGCAGTTTAATTACCAGACCAATGATTTCAGCTATCTTTACCGCCCCAACTGGCCTAAGCTGAAAGGACTTTTACTGACACTGTTTTTCATTATGCTGATTATATTTGTGCTGACTGTATATCTGGTAGCTCATTATCATGGGCATAAAATGGTGCGAAAGTCCATTTCCAAAACCAGCAGCATGCTCTATACCTACATGCACCATGATCTTGACTCCGCAGATGTTTTCCCTCCCGCTTATGCGGAAGTTGCCACTCAGATTGTCCAGATCAAATCCACCATGCAGCGTCATGAGCAGGCAGTCAAATACGAGACGGACCGCAAAAACGATCTGATCACTTACCTTGCCCATGATCTTAAGACGCCTCTCACCTCCGTAATCGGTTATCTGGATCTTTTGGAGGAAGCGTCTGATATGCCAAAAGAACAGCAGATGAAATACATTCACATCACGTTGGAAAAGGCACTGCGGCTGGAAAAGCTGATCAATGAATTTTTTGAGATCACCCGCTATAATCTGCAGCAGATTGTATTGGATAAGGAGCCTCTTGACCTGTCCTTTATGCTGATGCAGCTTACGGATGAATTTTATCCGCTTCTTTCCAGCCACGGCAACACCATTGAACTGCAGGCTGAGGATGATCTGAGCGTTTTTGGAGATTCTGTAAAGCTCGCCCGGGTTTTTAATAATATTCTTAAAAACGCCGTCTCTTACAGCTATGCCAACACCCCTATCAAAGTATGGGCAGGGAAGCGCGAGAAGGATATTATCATCTGTTTTATGAATCAGGGCAAAACCATTCCGTCGGAAAAGTTAAATGCCATTTTTGAGAAATTCTTCCGCATGGATGAAGCGCGTAATACTAATACCGGCGGCGCCGGTCTGGGACTCGCCATTGCTAAGGAAATCGTCACCCTTCACGGCGGAACCATAAACGCTTCCAGCGAAAATGAAACGACCACCTTTACAGTGACCCTTCCGATTTATTAACTTGAAACTTAACTGTTTCTTAAACAAATCTTAGGACTATTTCAACTTCAAATTAAGCATATTAATGTCTCCTTGGGGTAGTATCTTAGTATTCCATTAACTACCTAAGGAGGCATTTTTATGAATATAACTGATATATTAAACTCTGACCTTCCGCGAATTGCTGTTCTTTTTGGCGGCAATTCCTCCGAGTATCCGGTTTCCTTATCTTCCGGATCGGCTGTTCTATCGGCAATTGATACCCGTCGTTTTCTGCCCGTTCCCATTGGTATTACAAAAGATGGCTCCTGGTTCCTTTATACCGGAGATTATGAGGAAATAGCCGCCGACCGCTGGATGCGCCCTGAGTATTGCTGTCCCATCTGCTTTTCGGGACAACAATCTTCCCACGGCTTTCTGCTATCTCCTTCCCCCGAAAATAATGACTCTCATCAGCCGGAATTTTTATCCGTCAGAGCGGCACTTCCTATTCTTCACGGTAAAAACGGGGAAGATGGAACTGTACAGGGTCTGCTTGCGCTTCTCGGCATACCGGTTATCGGATGCGGAATTCTTTGCTCCTCGCTCTGCATGGATAAAGAACGGGCACATCAAATAGCAGCCTCACTTGGAATTTCAGTTCCGAAATCCTACGTTGCTTGTGGTGAACCCTCCAAAGAAGAGCTTTCCCGCATTGCCTGCTCCCTCGGTTACCCGTTATTCGTCAAACCGCTCCGTGCAGGCTCCTCCTTCGGCATTACCTGCGTCCAAACGGAAGATGAACTTCTTTCGGCGGTAAAAGAGGCGCTGATTTATGATACCCGGATTTTGCTGGAAGAAAAAATAGAGGGTTTTGAGGTGGGCTGTGCCATCATGGGCCGGAACACACTTTCCCCGGATCATCTGATCATTGGTGATGTGGACGAAATCGAACTGACAGACGGCTTTTTTAACTACACCGAAAAATATACTTTGAAAACTTCCAAGATTCATGTACCTGCCAGAATATCCTCAGAAAAAGCAACAGAAATCAAGGATACCGCAATGCGACTTTATCTTGGCCTTGACTGCGATTTCTTTGCACGGGTAGACTTGTTCCTTACACCGGACGGCAATATTTATTTTAATGAAATCAATACCATTCCGGGCTTTACATCCCACAGCCGTTTTCCCGGAATGATGAAAAGCCGGGGAATCGACTTTGCATCCCTTGTCAATCAGTTGATCGAAATGGAGGTATCCGATGAACGCAACGCTTAAGAGCCGTTCCGGCTTTTTTCCGGCACACACTATTTATGAGCATTTATCATTTTGCAGCGAAGATATTGCCCGCGGAAGTCTAATCCTGGTAAACCAGCATCACCCCATGCAGACTCCGCCAGCTGCCTGTGATCTGGTTGATCTTAACAACCAACAGAGGGATCTTCTTTCTCCCCATCAGGGGAAGTTTGAAAATCAGCTTTCTCATCTGGAGCATCCGATTGAAGAAATTTATCTGCAAAAACAGGCTGCAACCATGCTTTTTTCCCTGATTAAAAAGGCTCATGCCGGAGGTTCTATTACGGCTGTCAGCGGTTATCGTTCCCTGGCCCAGCAGATTTCCATCTGGGAAGATACCATTTCCAGAGAAGGAACTGATTTTGCGAAAAAATATGTTGCCCGTCCCGGATGCAGCGAGCATCAGACCGGACTTGCCATCGATCTTGCCAAAACGGCGCCTTCTATTGATTATATCTGCCCAGCATTTCCCAGAGAAGGTGTCATTGCTTCTTTCTGCAATCTTGCACCGCAATTCGGCTTTATTCTCCGCTATCCGTCTGGAAAAGAGGCAATTACTCAAATCGGCTATGAACCATGGCATTTTAGGTATGTGGGATTTCCCCATTCCGTGATTATGACAGACCATCAAATGGTTCTGGAGGAATATCTGGATATGCTGGAAGCAGAAACTTCCCCCCTTAAGCCCTTTACTTATACTCAGGACGGTGCACGCATAGATATTATATATCTATCCATGAAAAACAGACAGAAGATTGAGGTTGACTTCTCTGATGTGCTCCCTCACACTCTGTCCGGAACTAACAAATCTGGCATTGTTCTCACCCGGTTTCGAAGATCCTAGTAGGAAGGAGGTTCCCTGTATGAACGCTTATCCTAAAGCAAACCTGTCACAAAATCAAACAGCAATTGATCCTTTCCGTATGGTGGCTGCATTTCTGATCGTTGCCATACACACTGCCCCTCTTTCCTCTTATAGCGAAACGGCAGACTTTTTGTTTTCCTACTGTCTGGGACGGATTGCAGTGCCCTTCTTTTTGATGACTACCGGTTATTTTGCACTGGGTCCGCTTCTTAGAGATCCGCATCTTTCCGGACGCAGTCTGATAAAGAGCATACAAAAAACAGCGTTGCTTTACCTTGCCGCAACGCTGCTTTACCTGCCTGTCAATATTTATTCGGGAAAGCTTCCCGCTCTCAAAGACTTGTTTAAAGTACTTGTATTTGACGGAACCTTTTATCATCTTTGGTATCTGCCTGCTGCCCTGGTTGGTATGCTGCTGCTTTTTCTTCTTGCCAAAGTATGCCGCAACCGCACACTGTTTTTCATCTGTGCTCTTCTTTATCTGATGGGGCTTTTGGGCGACAGCTGGTACGGACTTATTGAAAAGGTGACTCCCATAAAGGTATTTTATGACGGGCTGTTTCAGATAAGCTCTTATACCCGGAACGGGATCTTTTATGCACCGATTTTTCTTTTTATGGGTGCATGGCTTTCCTGTATCCAGATTCATAAACGTCATGATGCGGCAATGGTTTATCTGACATCTGCGCTGGTTTGTCTTGTTCTGATGCTCGGAGAGGGCTGTCTCACATTTACTTTAAAGTGGCAGCGTCACAACAGCATGTATCTCTTTCTGATACCTTGCATGTATTTTCTGTTTCAGCTGCTTCTTTGTCTTCCCGGCAAAAACAGCCCTTTTCTGCGCAGGATCACCTTACTGATCTACCTGCTGCATCCGCTCATGATCATACTGGTCCGGGGTTTTGCCAAAGTAACACACCTTTCCGCCTATCTGGTAGAAAACAGCATGCTTCATTACCTTGCTGTCTGTGCAGGCAGCTTTGTAATCGCATTTTGCTTGACTTACATACAAAACAAAATCCTTCGCAGGCAGCTTCCGAAAATTTATAGCATTAACATAAAATAGGAGAAAATTAATGTACGAAAAGACACGGGCATGGATTGAACTGAATATGGACAACCTTCTTCATAATGTGGAGCAGCTAAAATCTCATCTTTTCCCCGGTTGTCAGCTTATGCCTGCTGTGAAGGCAAATGCCTACGGACATGGAAGTATTCTCATTGCCAAAGCTTTAAACCAAATGGGTATCCGTAATTTTTGTGTTGCTGCCGCCATTGAAGGCGTGGCTCTCCGAAAAGCAGGAATTGAAGGTCAGATTTTGGTACTGGGATATACTCATCCGGAAGCTTTTGACCTGCTCGTAGAATATGATCTGACCCAGACTGTTGTGGATGCCGTTTATGCCGCGCTTCTTGCCGACTACGGCAAACCGCTTAAGGTGCATATCAGCGTAGACACCGGTATGCGGCGTCTCGGGGAGCGAAGCGAACATCTTTCTTCTATTCTTTCTTTTTGGAAATATAAAACACTGAAAATCACCGGGCTGTATTCACACCTTTGTGTTGCGGACGGCACCTCTCCCATGGATGTTCAATTTACCTTAATGCAGTTTCAACGATTCGATACCATTGTGGATGCCCTTCATCAAAAAGGAATCGATGGCTTTTCTACCCATATTCAGGGCAGCTATGGCTTTCTGAATTATCCGGAATTTCATTACGATTACATCCGACCCGGTATTGCTCTTTATGGGTGCAAAAGTCTTCCTGACGATCAACCCAGGCTGGAATTGTCCCTGCGTCCGGTGCTTAGTTTAAAGGCCCGGCTTAGCAGTGTCAGGACTCTTCTTCCCGGAGAAAGCGCCGGCTATGGGCTTACTTTTACTGCCCAAAAGCCGCTCCTTATCGGAACGGCCTCTATTGGTTATGCAGACGGGATTCCCCGGTCACTTTCCGGTAAAGGCTACGCTCTGATCCGCGGCAGACGTGCTCCCTTTATCGGCCGAATCTGCATGGATCAGCTTCTTCTTGATGTGACGGATATTCCGGATGCCTCCCCTATGGATGAAGTGGTTTTGATTGGCAGCTCCGTATTTTCTGACGGCATATCTGAATATAAGAATGAGATTTGTGTTGAAGATCTTGCCCTCCAAGGACAGACCATCAGCAATGAGATTTTAAGCTGTCTGGGAGAGCGGCTGGAACGGGTTGCTATATAAACTTTATACTTCCATCTCTTTCTTAAGCTGTAAATACTGCCCATAAGCAGATATGAACGGACCTACGGCACGGGTGTCATTAAAAATATCAGTCAGCTTGTTTTTCACAAGACTCTCTACAATTTCCATACCGTCAGCGGCATACTTTTCTTTCAAAATAATGCCCATGCGGCATGCTTTCATAATTGCATACGCTACCATAGCGTCTGCTATCATGGCGTTTCCTGCATCACCAGCATTTTCTCCAAAATATGTGCCGCTTTCTTTATCATAGCTTTTAAGAAGGCTTGCAAGCGACAGCTTAAACATATCCTGCAATTTCCTGTATTTCTCATAAATTTCAAAGCTCATGCCGGACAGCGCGTCAATTAAGGATATCAGGTATAAACCGGTCTGCTCAATATTCTTGTTTCCGGCACCAAGCAGGTTGTCTGCCCTTTCAAACTGTTTGATAATGTCACTGTATTTTGCTTTTTTATCATATCTGGTTTCATACTCCATGTAAAAGGGCTGCACCATATAGAGATCTTCCATAGATATCTTATCAGGGGAAAGCATCCCGGGATTCTCACGCAGCAATTTCATAACGGCTTCAATCGCATTATGGTATTTTTCCTCACCTGTCTTATCATACATAAAAAAGAGAAGCTTACTGCAGTTGACGCTGCTGGCATCAAAACTGTCCGCATACTTATTTTCTATTGCTCCGTCTTCTACAACGAAACTCTTTAAATACTCGCAAATAAATGAAAAATACTTCTCATCTCCAAGAGCATCATACATTTGCTTAACGCTGACCAGCACACTGCTGCCCTCATAATTTCTTTCATCTTTACCATTCTGAAATTTCTTCAAATACTCGTCAATAAATCCTTCCACCTTCATTTTACCACCCATTCCTTTCCATATATTTTACCGGCTTAAGCCTAGCGCTTATATTCTCTTCTTTTTCCAATAGCCTGTCTTATATATAATATAAAGTATAAGAGCAGACAGCCCATTGCTGACCACCACTGAATACCACACGCTCCTGACTCCCATATGCAGCCATGTTTCACAGACATAAAGGGTTGCGAAACGAAATACCCAGAGTCTGGCAGCATCGATAATCATCGTCACCTCAGTATGCCCGCTTCCCTGAAACAAACCCATACTGGAATTATGTACTCCGTTGGCAAAACACCAGAATGCCATAATGCTTAAGAAATCTGCCGCCATTCCAATAACTTCGGCGTCATCTGAAAAAATCCGGACAATCGCTGTCGATACAGGCATTCTTGAGAGAATAAGCCCGCCTGCAAACAAAAAAATGACACTGATGCGTCTGGATATCAGATAGCCCCGTTCGGCTCTCTCATACTGTTTCGCCCCTACATTCTGCCCTACAATCGTCGCAACTGCTGACCCGATTCCATTGGTAGGAAGCGTGATCATACTGTTGATTTTATTGCCAATCCCATATGCAGCCATGGCCTGCGTTCCATATTTAAAAACATTTTTGCTCATAAGTAGAAAGCCAAACTGCATCGTACTGCCGCCAATTGCAGTAGGCAGACCAACTACCAAAATGCTCTTTAACTTTTCTTTCTCGAATTTCAGCCTGCTTAATCTTAAGTAGACATCTTTATTTCTATTCTGCAACAAAATAAAGGCAATAACTGCAGGTACTGCTTTGGCACTCACTGTCGCCAGTGCTGCACCCGCTACTCCCATATGAAGCAGTACCATAAATAATGGATCCAATATCATATTAAGCAGTATTCCCATAAGGTTTAAGAGCATGGGCCTTAACGTATCCCCCTGCGCCTGGTTAATCGCCGTATACATATTCACTGTAAAAAGAAACGGCATATCCAGAATCACCAGCTGCATATAGGTTTTGCTATGCTGCCATGTTTCGCCATCTGCCCCGAGCCATGTCACAATCGATGGAGTAAATAATGCGCAAAATCCGGCACACATTACGGAAAACATCAGCGCACAGGCAAAAATCTGGTTCGCCATGTTTCTTGCATCCTCATCCTTTTTTGCCCCCAAATACTGAGAGATCAGGACAGAACCCGCTACCGTAAGGCCGGAGCCAAAATTGATGACGATATTCTGCATAGGAGTTACAAGATTAATTGCCGCCAGTTCCTCTGTTCCTAACTTTCCAAGCCAATATGTATCCGTCAGATTATACATTGTCTGCAGAAAGCTATTGATAACAACCGGAATTGCAAGCGTCAGTATAGCCTGCACCATATTGCCATGTAATAGCAGTTCACGATTCGTATTTTTATTATTTTTGTCCACATATTTTCTGATAATGTCCCAAAACATATACTTCTATATCTCCTGATAGCGGAAATCTTCAAATTCTATAAAAAGCGGTTCTTCCTTTGAATATCCATACATTCCTACCATAGCTCCGGTAAAGCGCTTACCCATGGAAATACCTTCATCACATAAATAATAAACATTTGGCAGTTCTTCCACAACTTTCACGTTTTCTTCCGCCACACTATAATAAAAGCTTCGGTTCAGATATTTGGTATCAACTCCCAGCACAAGACGTTTCCCAACCGGATCAACGAGTTCTTCCAGCGTATGCTCAATATCTTCTTTTCCTATGTGCTCCTTAACCTGTAGAAAATAATTCTCATTATTTCTTGAAAGAAAGAAGCATACCCATGTATTCTCATCATAATAACAAGTTATTCCCGCCTCCTGCCCTTCAGAAAGCGCAGGCGCCTTAAACTCTGCCTCCGCCGTGAAACAAAAAGCACTCTGCCGTCTTACCAGAATATTCCTTGCACTTACGGTAGAAAGCGGATAAGTACTTGCCTTCAAAATCAGATTACCGTTTTTGATACGGATTCCATCCTTTTCCGGAGATCTGGGTGTTATGAAATCCTTTGGAAGTCCGTTTTGAAAAGCTTTGACTGTCATGTTCAGATCAGCGTCCGATGGATGTCTCGACGGCTGTGCTATAGCTGACTCTTTAATCGGCTGTATCTGCAGCACGCTTGGTCCTTTAAGATCATTAACGATAGGCCAGCCATCCTGCGTCCATGTGATTGGATCAAGCGCAGTTTCTCTTCCCAATATGCTGTATCCCTTATCAACTCTTCTACCGCACAGATACACCATATACCATTTCCCATCACCGGTACACACAGGCTTCCCGTGTCCGCAGCGTTGTATTCCGGCTTTTTCATCCATCTGCCGCATGATCGGATTATAAGGACATGGCTCATAATTTCCCATCAGAGTCCTGCTTCTCGCCACAGTAATCCTATGTCCCGGACCTGTACCACCCTCCGCCAGGAACAGATAGTAGTATCCATCCTTTTTTAAAAGATGCGGTCCCTCAGGCGCCCTCTTCTGACTGCCGTAGTACAATAAAGAAGCTTCTGATATCTGCCTCTTGCAGTCGCTGCTCAATTCAAAAATTCTTGCACCTCTGTTAAGCAGCATGTAGTGTCTTCCATCTTCATGAAAAATAGATGGATCTATTCCATCCTCATCAATAACCGCAGGTTCACAGTACGGTCCCTCCGGTCTGTCTGAAGAAACCACAATCTGCTTCCTGTAAATAGTTCCTGTATCATTCAAGCGATAGGTAGCCGTAATATAAAATGTACCATTATCATAAGAAATGTCCGGTGCCCAATACCCTCTTCCGCCTTCAAGCCCATCTAAATGCGCCCATTCGGGATTCGTAATTGCATGCCCGATGATTTCCCAGTGAATCAAGTCCCTAGAATGGGAAACGGGTATGCATGGGAAAAAGATAAATGAGGAATTTACCATATAATAGTCCTCACCCACTCTGACAATAGAAGGGTCCGGAAACATTCCGGTACGAATCGGATTATGGTACATCTTCTCATATGGCGCTCCCACCTGTTTCTCATAATAATCCAACAGTTCTTTATGCCCATTTTCCCATGCGATCTGATAAGGAGTTACCAGATTCCTGTCACCGGCAGTAATATCCATTCCTACCCGCTCCACCAGATAACGGTTCATTTCCATGTCGCCTGACATTGCCGCATAGTGAAGAATTGTGCAGTTTGTCTCATCCACCGTATTCATGCTTGCTCTTGAATACTCGACGATGTATTTTACAATCGCAAAACCACCGACTTGTGCCGCATACAGGCACAGTGGTATATTATCCTTAGTTTTCTCCTCAATACAAGAAGGATTTTCCATTAAAATTCTTATGACTTCCTTTAAATCCTGCGCTTCAATTGCCTGCTCTAAATTCATATCTGCTCCTGTCTGAATACTCATAAAACGCATGTCCTATAAAGCCAAAATATATGTTTCATGTCCGGCACCGATTATACCACATTTTATTCAATGGATGAAACATGTATATATTCAAAATCCGCATATCCGCCATTTTCATGCCCGGTTTCGTTCGGATTACCAGCTCCACCCACACATACATTGGCAAAAAGCCCGATTTTTGCTCCAACCCATGTGTGGTCTGAGGGTACGAAGTTCGTCGGTACATTAACCTCTTCTTCTCCCTCTAAAGCATAATACATTTTAAACAAAGGGCTTTCGCTGCCCTCCTCCATAGTAAACGAAATAGAAATCTTCTCTGTATCTTCTACAAGCTTTCCTATGATGGAATTCTTTTCTTTCACGCCGTCTTTTGCATCATAGGCTTCAGAATATACCAGTGTTTTATTGCCATCAATGATTTTCACCGCAATATAGGCATAGTGCCCGCCCATCATTACCATACCTGCCTGAGCATTTTCAGAAAGACCATTAATATGCAGACAGACAGTGGCCTTAAAATATGGACATACCAGCTTCTGCGTCAAAACATTGGCACTCTCCCAAAGTATCGGCTCTTCCTTTCCTGATGGGTTTAAAGCATATAATCTTAAGAACCCCGATCTTTCCGTAAGAGAATAGAATGATTCCTTCGGATTGCCCAGCCACTGCCACATAAGATTTAAATCAGACGATTCAAAAGTATCAGAAGCTTCTAGGGCGGCAGGAGCTTCGCTTATACCAGTATTCGGTTTATTATATACAAGACAGGGCTCTCCACATCCCTCCCGTGCATTCACACCGATCACCGGCCAGTCATTCTCCCATACAACTGGCTGCATATGTACAATACGTCCGTATAATCCTTTATCCTGAAAATGAATGAACCATTCATCGCCATTGATTGTATCCGTAAGTCCTCCCTGATGAGGTCCATTAATAACAGAATCTCCCTGCTTCATAACAATTTTTTCTTCATACGGTCCATAAATGTTTTTTGAACGCAAAGCAGTCTGCCAGCCTTTTTTTACTCCTCCCGCCGGCGCCAGTATATAATAGTAACCGTTTCTTTTATATACCTTCGGTCCTTCTATTGTCGGCTGCGTCTCAACGCCATTGTATATAAAATGGTCTTCTCCTATTGCCTTCCTTCCATCAGCAGACATTGGAAAAATACCAAGATAGCTCTTAAATCCAATACGGCTTTTCGCATATCCGTGTATGACATAAGCCTGTCCGTCATCATCCCAGAAAGGACAGGAATCAATCAGCCCCTTTCCTTCGAGTACAAGCACCGGCTCATCCCACTTACCTAATGGATCTTTCGCACTTACCATAAAAATCCCTTCATCCGGCATTCCATAATAGATGAAAAATCGCCCGTCATGATATCTTATTGCAGGCGCCCACACTCCTTTCGAATGCTGGGGAATATCATATTTTTCATAATTTATCTTTTCAAGTGCATAGTTTACAAGCTTCCAATTCACCAAATCCTTCGATATCAGAATTGGAAGTCCCGGCACATAATTAAAGCTTGAAGCTGTCATATAATAAGTATCATCCACCCTTATTACATCAGGGTCGGAATAATCCGCAAACAATAAGGGATTTTTATACGTTCCATCTTCCAAGTCAGCCTTCCACAAATATTCCATCTCTATATCAATGCTCCTTTCTCAGTCTGCGCATTTATATGTACCCGCATATTTTCCTATTGCAAAAATGGCTCAGCACTAAGTTCTGAGCCATTTTCATATATTTTATATTTCGTCTAACAGTAAGTCCTTATAGATTCCGCCTAATTCTTTAAGCCCTCTGGCAATGCATCCTCCATACACCACAGCTCCTGCGTATTTTAAATGCGTATCATCAGCCAGACCTTCCAAATGATAAGGATATTTTCCTTCCGGAATATGCATATACCAATCCTTAGTCGCCTGCTCTCCGACTCTGGTCATCTCCGCACGGCTCATGCTATATAAATCAACCAACGCTACATCCAGATTTGCGGCTGTCTGCTTCATCGCCGTTACATAATCGCCATGCTTTCCGGCTCCCAGTGTCTTATCATCTACAAAACATCTTCTTTCAACAGGCGTTATCAGCACCGGATATGCCTTCTTGTTTCTGGCCACATTCACAAACTTTTCAAGATTAATCATATAGTCAGTAAAAGGATCTGTATATCTGGCAGGATTCTCCTTCTTTTCATCATTATGTCCAAACTGGATAAATAGGAAGTCACCTTCCGTTATCCTGTCATAAATAACAGTAAGTCTGGATTCATCAATAAAATCTCTCGTGCTTCTGCCGTTTTTGGCATGATTTTCAATCTTTACCTCAGGCTTCAAAAACAGATGAAACACCTGTCCTATACCCGTCTGCGGATATGTTGTAATATTATTATACTGTACGGTGGAATCACCTGCCCAATATATTGTTGCCATATTTCACCCTTTTCCTCCTGATATGAAAAATGCCATATTTCAGGCATTTTTCTCAATTAACAACTATGCTTTTCAATCTATTATTCTTTAACAGCTCCGATATTAACACCCTGTACGAAGTATTTCTGTAAGAAAGGATACAACAGCATGAATGGCAAAATCGCCATAACAATTGCCGCATAATACAATGTGCTCTGCGATACATTGTATGCTGTGGTAGGCGTATCGCCATCCATGACCATGACTCTCAGTATGTACTGGAAGTTTACCTGATCACGATTGGAGATGTAAATCTGTACTGTGGAATAGTCATTCCATACAGTTACTGCGAACATCAAACCGATGGATGCAAGAGCCGCCTTGGAAAGCGGAAGCACTATTTTGAAGAAGATTCCCATAGGGGAACATCCGTCAATCTTAGCCGCCTCAAACAATGAAGCTGGAATACCTTCAAAGAAGTTTCTCATCAACACCAAATTGTAAACATTCATACCATGCTTAACAACCAAAATCCACATATTGTTTGTCAGATGCAGCTGTCTCATAACCAAATATTCAGGAATCATACCGCCGGAGAAAATCATTGTAAACAAAAGAAAATATACAAGAAGTTCTCTACCGGGCAGTTCCATCTGACACAACACATAGCCTCCGAGTGTGGACATCACAAGTCCAAGCAGTGTTCCTATCGCCGTCGTGATTAACGAGTTCATGAACGGTCTGTATAATTTGGCTGTTGTGAGAATCGTCTTGTAACCATCCAGCGTAGGCTGAGAAGGCCACAGCTTGAATTGATACACACCAACCGCGTTGAAAGAATCAACGAGAACCTTCCAAAGAGGTAACATAATAATTAAAGCAATCAAAATAAATACTATGTAATTTACAACATCAAATACGTGAATACGAGTTTTGGGCTTTTTATATACCACTTTTGCCTTTTCCATACTTTAAGCCCTCCTTATAGAATACCGCGTCCGCGGACTTTTTTACTTGCAAAATTACAAAGCAATACTAGAGCGCCGCCAACCAGCGATTTGAACAAACCTATCGCAGTAGTATAGCCATAATTAGGAATAGCGGTAAGGAATGTTTTTCTATACACATAGGTTGAAATAACATCCGCCACATCATATACTCGGCTGTTATACATAACAAATACCGACTCAAACATATTCAGAACCTTCGCCAAGTTCAAAATCAGTACAACTATAATAGTATTTAATAACGCTGGAACCGTAACATACCAAATCTTCTGCATTCTGGACGCGCCATCAATATCGGCCGCCTCATACAATTCGGGATTAATCCCCGACAGCGTCGCAAGGAAGATAACGGTTCCCCAACCAGTTTCTTTCCAAAGATTAACTATGTAAAACACCGGACGCCACAAGTTCGTCTCGTGTAAGAAATCAATACTTTTCTGTATTAAACCCCAGCTCTTCAATGTCTCGTTCACCATACCGGTGGAAGATGTAGAAAGGAATAAAGTAAAAATAGCCGCCGTAACGGTCCATGACATGAAGTGAGGCAGATAAATGATTGTCTGCAAAGTTTTCTTTGCGAACAGATTCGCCATCTCATTGATAAACACGGACACAATAACCGAAGCAGCCGTGGTAAGAAGCAATTTAATAATGGACAATTCCAAAGTGTTTTTGAACGATATCCAGAAATCTTTATCCTTAAACAAGCTCACAAAATGCTTAAGACCCACAAATTCCATTTTCTTCAAGGTATAATCATAAAAAGAATAGCGAATACCTAACATGGGCCAATAGTAAACAATCAATACATAAATTAATACCGGCAAGAACATCAGGTAAAAACCCCGATGATTCCAAATGCGCATTCCCAAGGGTTTCTTGCGAATTTCAACATTTGAGGAAGTAAAGTTCTTTTTTTTGCTCATAAGCTAACCCGTCCTTTACATTTTTGTAAAAAAACGTTCTGCGTGCCGGGTGCCCTTGGACACCCGGCAGAACAGAACAAAAATACTTCTCTTAAATCGTTTCAAAGTTTACTGTGCATTCAGCTCTTCCAAAATCGTAGCAACAACATCACCATATTTCGCCTGATACTCAGCAATTGCATCCGCACTGCTCATCTGACCCGTAACAACCTTATTCATCCATGTCTGCTTATCCGTTGCTAAATCAGCCTTAACCTCAGTAAGAGTCTCACAAGATGCAGCAGTAGGAGCGTCTATACAGTTATCAGTGAAGAACTGATTACCCTTTGTAACCAACGGGTCGTCATTAACGAAGCCATTGGTCAACGGAGCGATAACCAATACGGAATCCAAATGATTCTTCTTCCAAACGGTATTAGGATCGTTAGGAGATTGCATCAAATGGAATTCACCATCTGCATATTCATAATCTTTCTTCTTTTCCGGATCGTCAGGGTTGGTAGTAAAGCTCTCTGCCTTGGTGGACCAATGAACATCTTCCGCACCATATGTCCAAAGAGTCTGCACTACATCACCATCCAACATGGTATCAAGTAAAGCGTCGAAGATAGCCTGCTCACGTGCATTGCTTCCATCGCCATCATCAGTGATAACCCAAACAGGAGCCTCTCTGTTGATGTAGCCGCCCCAAGTATCCTTAATCTCTTTGATAGGAGGGAGCTGAACCAGTCTGTCATCGCCAAGTGAAACATCAATTTCACTCTTATCCATGCTGTCTGTCAGATTTCTAAGCCATGTACCTGCCCAATAAGTAAATACTCCTTCAGAGGTAGACTGGTCATTGGAGAAGAATTTCTCACGTGCAACCTTTGTTGATGCGTCCTCTGTATCAGGATCAATCAAACCGTCTGCATAAGCCTGAGCCAGTCTGTCCAAAGCGTCAGCCGTAGCCTGCTCTGAGAAACCGTCAACCCATGTGCCGTCTTTCTGATAAAAATCAGGATATGCGCCCCACCAGAACTCAGGCATATAGTTGATGAAAGGAGCTTCGTCAAGTTTACCAAATCCGGCAGCAATTACGCCATAAGTCTTGCCAGTAGTACCGTCGCCATCGGGATCTCCATCATGGAATTCCTTCAGCAATGCATAGTAATCATCATAGGTCTTGATGTCATCAACAGTCTTACCAACTGCATCTAACCATGACTGCTTAATATAGGTTACACAGCCATTACCATAAGTAGGTGCAAAGCCATACAGTTCGCCAGTGGAAGTCTTCATATTCTCGTTTACGGACTTCAACTGAAGCCTGTTCTGGAACTCAGCGTTCTCATAAGCATCAGCAAGATTCCAAAGCAATCCTGTAGGAGCGTACTCACGGAACATGGAAGCGCTCATGATAAGAGCATCGGGATACTGTCCGTCGCCAGGTGTACCTGTAGTCAGGTATCTGGATACTGTGCCCGCATAGTCAGAGTGGTCAAGCTGGTCAATAGTAAGTTCGATGGGATGACCCAATTTCTCAGACACAGCAGCCTCCCACTGCTCGATAAATGCGTCCTGACCGCTGTCAACATTCGCGGTGAGAGTACCGTCTACAACGATATGCAGCTTCTCCAGAACATATTCTTCTTCACTGGATGTGTCAGTGTTTCCATCGGACTGTTCCGTGTTTCCACTAGACTGTTCCGTGTTTCCACCGGATTGTTCTGCGTCATTCGTCTGCGTGTTTCCATCGCCCCCTCCACAGGCAGTCAATGAAACTACCATAGCAGTGGCGAGAAGTACAGATAAAATTTTCTTCTTCATTTTTTCCTCCCTTTAAAATAAATTATTATATCAGAAAAAATCTGACTAAATATACTTTACCATTATAGTCTGCATATTGCAAGTAATAAATCGTTTGAGTTCCCCGAATATTCCATATTTCAGGGCAAATTTACAAGAATAAAAGAAAAGTCAATTTTCATGCAGAAAGTCAATTTAACTTTTTTAACCCTACAAATTAATTCTAAGCGAAATACTAATCACTGAACAATAACTTTTACTAATCTATTTTTTATGATATTATTATCAAAAGAACTGCCCCTATAGTGAACTGCTAATAGGAAAATAATATCAATAAACTCCGAAAGTCAGGTGCTCTCACATGCTTACATTTGAAAAATCCTCTCCCGAAGAAACCGGCCTCCCCGGTAAATGCATTGTCAATTTCATTAACCGCCTGAGTCATCGAAAAATTCCCATGCACAGCCTTCTTCTTATGCGCCATGACAAGCTTATCTTTGAGGGGTATTATGAACCCTATACAGCCGATACCCTGCATCGCATGTTTTCCATCAGCAAAAGTTTTACTTCCATTGCTATCGGACTGCTTGCCGATGAGGGAAAGCTTTCTTTAGATGATGCTATCGTTAAGTATTTTCCTGAAAAACTTCCTTCCAAGGTTCATCCATGGATTTCTTCGATGACAATCATGGATTTGCTGATGATGCGCTCCTGCCACGCCTCAACCACATACAAGCTTGACATGGCATCGGACTGGGTAGAAAGCTTTTTTACCACTCCTCCTACCCATCCCCCGGGTAAGCTTTTTCATTATGACACCTCTGCTGCCCATACGCTCTGTGCTTTAACGGAAAAGCTGACCGGCACTTCCATGTTGGATTATCTCAAAGAAAAGCTTGACTGTCTGGGATTTTCCAAACAGTCCTATATGCTGAAAGACCCATTCGGCGTATCGATCGGCGGCTCTGGTCTGGTGGCTTTACCTATGGATTTGCTTAAGTTTGGATATTTCATCGCACATAGAGGCTCAATTGAGGGAAAACAGCTTATATCTCCGTCCTATATCGACATGGCCGTATCATTCTTAAGCGCGACCCGCGTCACCGCCCCTGTTCCAAGTGAAGCGCAAGGGTATGGACTGCAGTTTTGGCGTGGTGATAAGAACGGATATACCTGTTACGGCATGGGCGGACAGCTTATCATCTTCCTGCCCGATTATGACATGATCTGTGTTACAACTGCTGATACACAGGGAATTGGAGGCGGCAATCAGCAGATTTATGATGCCCTGTATGAGGAGATTCTTCCCTACATTCAGGACGAATCATTGCACGCTGATTCAGAAAGCTCACAGCTTCTTATAAACACGGCTTCATCACTTAAAATAGAACCTTTGGAGACTGCCATATCAACTGAATCAATTAAAAAAATAAACGATAAAATCTTCACGGTCCGGACTCCGAATTCCGGTTTTGAAAATTTTACCGTTCATTTTGACCCCCTCTCTGGCTCAGACAAACAAAACCAGGGGCACTTATCGTTTATTTATAATCACAAACCGTATACCATTAAGTTTGGAATGGGCAATATGCAAACAGGCTCTTTCCCCATCTACAATCAGCATTATGCAGCCAGCGGCGCATGGCTTGGCGATGGCACACTTTATATCAAGGCCCACATCATTGACGCCTATGTGGGCAGTGTCCATTTTCAGCTATCCTTCGGAGAGAATGACCTGACTATATTTATGCGTAAGCAGGAAGAAAGTCTCTTTGGGGAATTTAACGGGCATCTCTACTGTATGATCACATAGGCATAGAAAGCAGCCAACCGTCCTCTGCACAGAGCACACTCTCTTTAGAAAAAGCATCTGTCTGCTCCCCGGAAAGTTCATGCACAAAGTCTGCCTTTTGTGGGAACGAGGGCTTACTCTCTCCTGTGTATACGCAGTTTCCGACAGCATAGAACACAGTATTCCTTGCAGCTTCTTTATTCCAGTCATGAAAAAGCTCCGGATGAATATGCTGTCCAAAAAAGCAATCCGCAAAAACTGTTTTTGCATACTCTCTCCATGGCCTTCCAAGATAGACTGTGCCATTTGGGCAATCTTTTGATATAAAGCGGCACTTGGAAAACACATAACCGTACGCCTGTCCTTCCGGTGTGGATGCTGCGGTAACATACCCCTGAATCCTGGGCTTACTCTTATCTTCTTTCGCCGGGCTACTTACATGATCCCACGTTTCATCCTCAAAACGCTTCAAAGATTCTATCGTACAGCTTTCAAAATATGCAGTCGCACTTCCGAAAATAAAATCAACATCACCGCAAATATAACAATTCCTATAGTAATGTCTTCCGTTGATACGAGGAGCATACTGCTTGGGTCCGATAAAGCCGTTTTTCTGTATCTCTTTCGGCGGAAGCGGACCAGTAAAAAGAGTATCCTGATGTCCGACAATGCGGCATCCGTCCACAATCAGTCTGTCGCCGTCCGCATATAGGGCAATCGCCTGACCATGAACAAGCGAATCACCTGATGCATTCTCTATGGTGAGATTCTTTAAAGTTACATCATGTGCGTCAATGAACACAGAGTAAGAACGGAACGTCCCCATCTTCATTCCATCATCCATTACGATGTTAGCATAATCGTCATATGTAAGAACCGTGTCTTCGCTGCTCTTCCCAGTCCCCTCCAAAGTGACAAACGCTCTGTCAATTGTGATTTTTTCATGATAAATTCCCGGAGCAATGCAAATTGTCACAGGATCTTGATTATCCTCCGGGATACTGTGCAGCGCATCCGTAACACATACAAAGCATTTCGAAGTTTCCCCATTCTGGGATACATATATTTTGTTCTGCATCATAATCATGCTCCCCTGCCGCCTGACTTTTACATTTATAAACTTATGCTATCAGCAAAATGTCACTTCAGCCGCAGCATCTCAGTATAGGCAAGCAAGAACGGTCCGACTCCTTTTGCGTCATCTTTCACAATCGGCTCTGACATATAATAATCAAAGGTTCCTGAACGCATATCCTTACCGCCAAGTCCTGCCACCAGACATATCCCATCAAGATGAAGGCTGCCATCCTCATCTGTGGACAGATACTTAGCACAGATTCCCTCAAAAGCCTTCTTTCCATAATCACGATAACTCTCGGGCAAAAATCCCAGACGGACTCCCTTAAGCAGCGCATATGCCATGATTGAGCTTCCGCTTGTCTCCAGATAATTTTTTTCCATGCCTCCTACGTTTACAACCTGATACCACATGCCGCTCTCATCCTGATAACGTAACATCGCATCCATAAGCTCTACAAAAACCTTTTTCATATTTTCATACGGCTCACCGCAGGAAGCATCTGCCTTATCCAAAGTATCCAGCAGTGCCATGGAATACCAGCCAAGTGCACGCAGCCAGAAATTCTGGCTAAGACCGGTTACCTTATCGCACCAGAACATCTCTCTGGATGAATCATAGGCATGATAGTACAGTCCCGTTTTGGGATCACGCATATTTTTTACAACCTGTGCAAACTGATTAAAGATATCATCATACTTTTTCTTATCATTGAAGCGGGTCTCGTATTCCATATAAAAGGGCTGACACATATACAAACCATCCAGCCATACCTGATTAGGATAAATATTCTTATGCCAGAAATTACCCTCCTTGGTTCTCGGCATCTGCTCAATCTGACTGTAGATCAAATCAATCGCCTTTCGATATTTTTCCTTTCCAGTCAAGTCATACAACTCAAACAGCGTTTTGCCTGCATTGATATTATCAATATTAAGCTCATTTACATCATAACCGTCTATTGTGCCGTCATCATACACCTTATAATCAATAAATGCATCTGCAAATTTGAAATACTTCTCATCTCCTGTAATGGAATACATTTCCAAAATGGCCTTGATCATGCATCCGTCAATATAGTTCCACTTGGACTTTTTTCCCTGCAGAATCTTTTCGATATTCCATACAGGGCGGTCCGGCGTACTTTTCTCCATCAACTCTTCTATGTATTTTTCAATTCTATCCATAATACAACTCAGCTCCTTCCTTAGCCTGCAAATTTGATTGACTTATTTAATTAAGTCCGCATTTTCCCATAGTCCTTGAATGTATTTTCTGGATGTAACCGCATTATCCGGAGTGGTATTTTCAAGTGTTACATGTATATATGGCTTTTGGTTTTTGATAAACCGGATGATCTCACTATAATCCATCTCGCCCGTACCGGCCGCCACGGAAATCATATTACCGTCCTCAATCTTAAAGTCCTTAATATGTATCATTGCAATATCCTGGCCAAGCAAGTCTATTGCCTCATGGATAATCTGCGTTCTGTTTTGATAATTGCTAATGTCTAACAAATTGACCGGATCGAAAATAATCTGAAGATTCGGGGAATTTATTTCGTCCAATACCTGCCTGGCACGTTTAGGATTGCAAACAATATGCTTAAAGACCGGCTCTATTGCAAAAATCACGCCCATCTTCTCCGCACATTCCACTACCGGCCTTACATTCTTTATAAAAATCTGCAATGCTTCATCGGAATGGTTGCGTTCTTCATATTTATAAGCCTCATTGACCGCGCCGGTCTCTGTACCTACCACACCCGCGCCCAGCAGAGAAGCGAATCGTATATGCGCCATATAGCGCCCCCATATTTTCTTCAAGCTATCCTCATTCGGGTTAGCCAGATTCAGATAACAGCCAAGCACCGCAATATCAAGCTGCGCTTCCGCGAATATACGCTTCAGATAACATGCAAATCCCGGTGTCAATGCGGAATCAGCCGTCGAATATTCCGAAATAACCTTAGAAAGAGCCAGATGTCCGCAGCAAAAGCCCTGCTCTCTTGCTATCTGCAGCCGCTCCTCCAGTGGTGCTTTTCTAATATCGTGTAATCGTATTCCCAACTGCATGATTTATACTCCTTTCCTATTAGTAAACGACATATGTCGTTAACTATAAATAATTCCAATACAGTCTGCACCGCATCAACCTTTCTCAACCTGATCTACACCCTCAAGTTCAATAGGTTCCCCGACATTTCCTTCTATCACAACTCTGTCCAAAATCAACTGTCTGACATTCATAGCATGTATTCCCTTTTTGGAGCATGCCTCTACTCCGTTTGACATGATCGGCACATCGGATTTCGCCTCTTTGGCAAAAGAAATCGAGCAGTTTCGCATCTCAATCTTCTCAATCTTCTGTTCCGGAAGCCCTTCAAAAAACGCTGCGGCCACATGACAGTTCACTGCATGTATATTTTCAAACAGAAAATGCCTCATTTCCGGTGTATTCTCATCCACAGGATAAGTCTCCCTCGATTGCACATACTCTGTTCTTCCATCCGGGTCGCAGAAGTAAAAAGCATTAGCAGTAAACGGAGTCATAACATGATCCATTTCAATATCCCTGAATATGATTTCATCCAGAATAGAATCCTTTCCCCGTCCACGCCTTGTTTTAATGCGCAACCCGCGGTCTGTATGAGAGAATCTGCATTTCTCTACAATCATATTGCGTACGCCCGCACCAATCTCACTTCCAACAGTAACTGCCCCGTGTCCGTTCTCCATCAGGCACTGATACACATGTATATTCTCAGAAGGAGTTTTGTACTTTTTCCCCATATATACTTTACCTGATTTGACTGCAATACAATCATCACCTAACGAAAAGTGTACTCCCAAAATCTCCACATTTCGGCATGATTCAGGATCAAGTCCATCCGTATTCGGCGACTTCTGGGGATTCTGTATATTCAGATTAGCAAATATCATTTCATTACTGAAATACGGATGAATAACCCACGCAGGACTGTTACAGAAAGTTAGCCCCTGCACCTGCACCCGCTCGCAGTGATTCAAGAACAACATTCTTGGTCTGAAAGCACCCACCATAACTTTTTCATTATACCACCAGTTATCATGACTGGCACAGCCGTTTATCGTACCTTCTCCATATACCTTTACATCCGATACTCCAATTCCGGTGATGATTCCCGCAAACATAGGCAGCGGATTGCCTTCCCATGTTCCGAGATTGTATTCGTCTTGTTCATCATAGCTCTCAATCATACCGGGAAACTTTGCAAAACGGTTTCTATCTGTCTGCGCAAGCAGCTCTGCGCCTTTTGCAATTTCCAGATTAATGCCGCTTTTAAGAAAAATGCTGGTAATCCTATACTTTCCTTTGGGAATAAGCACACGGCTCCCGGGCGGGCATGCCATGATCGCAGCTTGTATAAATCCGGTGTCATCTGATATGCCATCACCTGCCGCACCAAGTTCCTTCACATTTATCGTTACAAATTCTTTATCTGTCCGGAAAGAAAGGCTGCCTGCAACTTCACCCACTTTATTTTGCGCCTCAAGCACATACTCCGTATCCGGTTTCAAATCATATATACTTGTAATAACTGTGTTAATTAGTTTGTATTCTGCATGGTTTACAAACAAACGGTAGGTTTCTACTGTTTCGTAAATTCCTCCATCCTCAAATTCAAACGTCGCACTGCGCGCAGTCTTCATAATCAGTCGAATATTCATATGCACAATTTCCTTCCCTGGTGTGATCCGGCTTTATCGGACACATAGCCTAAAAATGTGGCAGCAAACATTATGCTGCCACATTTGCAATTATCATTTTCGTATCAATGCTTACATTGTACTAAAAATCGATTAAGGTTGTTTTCCGATATAAGCAAGAATACCGCCGTCTACATACAGAACATGACCGTTAACAAAATCAGAAGCATCTGATGCAAGGAATACTGCCGGTCCCTGAAGATCTGAAGTATCTCCCCATCTTGCAGCAGGAGTCTTGCCTATGATAAATTTATCAAACGGATGTTTTGAGCCATCCGGCTGTACTTCACGCAGCGGAGCTGTCTGCGGCGTAGCAATATATCCGGGTCCGATGCCGTTACACTGGATATTGAACTCGCCATATTCAGACGCAATATTCTTTGTAAGCATCTTTAAACCGCCCTTTGCTGCAGCGTATGCGGATACGGTCTCACGGCCAAGCTCGCTCATCATGGAGCAGATGTTTATAATCTTTCCATGTCCTTTTTTAATCATTGAAGGAATAACCGCTTTGGATACAATAAACGGTGCGTTCAAATCTACGTCGATTACCTGTCTGAATTCGGCTGCTGTCATATCGCACATCGGGATTCGCTTAATGATACCTGCATTATTTACCAGAATATCGATCACACCGACTTCCTTTTCAATCTTTGCAACAGTCTCATTGACCTGCTCTTCATTTGTCACATCACATACATAACCATGCGCTTTGATGCCCTTCTCCTCATAAGCAGCCAGACCCTTATCAACAAGTTCCTGCTTAATATCATTGAAAACAATGGTTGCACCGGCCTCTGCATATGCGCTTGCGATTGCAAATCCAATTCCATAAGATGCGCCTGTTACGAGAGCCACCTTGCCTTCCAATGAAAATTTGTTTAAAATTGCCATTTTCTTTTCCTCCTTTTATATTGAATAGTTAATGATTAATCCCACAGAATATTGTCCGTGATATTTATTTTACAGTGTAACACCCTGTTTAAAAATAGCCATATCGTGGAAGCCCGCCTCTTCACTGCATACCTTTTTGCCGGAGGCTACCGCAATTACATAGTCAAACAGTTCTTTTGCGGTTTCGTCAATGTCTTTATCCTCTACCAAAACGCCTGCATTGAAATCTATCCAGTTCTTCTTTTTGTCCGCTAAAGCGCTGTTGCTGGAAATCTTTACTGTCGGTACAGGTGAAGCAAATGGTGTTCCGCGTCCCGTAGTAAACAACACAATATGCGCACCGCTTGCCGCTAAAGCTGTGGACGCCACCAAATCATTTCCCGGCGCGCTAAGCAGATTCAATCCTGCCTTTTCCACCCGCTGTCCATAAGCCAATACACCCTTTACCGGTGCGCTTCCCGACTTCTGCGTACATCCAAGCGATTTATCCTCCAGTGTAGATATACCGCCTTTCTTATTTCCCGGTGACGGATTTTCATATATCGTCTGATTATTACTCTTAAAATACTGTTTGAAGTCATTAATCAGCTTTACAGTCTCATCGAACAAATCCTTATTTTCGCAACGGTTCATAAGCAGGGTCTCTGCGCCGAACATTTCCGGCACCTCTGTCAGAATCGTAGTTCCGTTTTTACTGATCAGTAAATCAGAGAATCTGCCGACTAAAGGATTAGCCGTAATGCCGGAAAAACCATCGCTTCCGCCGCACTTCATGCCTATAATAAGCTTGGATACACTGACCGGCTCCCGCTCAAATGACGAAGCATATGAAATCAGCTCGTCTAACAGCTGCCCGCCCTTTTCCATCTCATCTTCTGTTTCCTGGCATACCAGAAACTTCACTCTGTTGGGGTCCACATCACCTATATACGGCTTCAGAACATCAATATTACTGTTTTCACAGCCCAAGCCGAGCACCAATACGCCGCCTGCATTCGGATGCTTGATTAAGTCCGCCAAAATCGTTCTGGTATTCTCCTGGTCATCACCCATCTGGGAACAGCCATACGGATGAGGAAATGCGATTACCTCTTCCACAGTGCCTTTTATGCGCCCGCATGCAGACCTGGCAAGTGCTGTGGCAATGTTGTTCACACAGCCTACCGTCGGAATAATCCATACTTCATTGCGCACTCCTACCTGCCCATCCGGTCGCACAAATCCCATAAACGAAGCGTCGGATGAAGTGTTCTCTTTTATTTCTACCGGCTCGTAACTATATTCCAACAGATCTCCGAGAGCTGTCTTAATGTTATGCGTATGTATCCACGCTCCTGCTTCAATGTCTTCTTTTGCATTTCCGATACGGAAGCCATACTTGATAACTTCCCCGCCCTGCACTATATCGCAAAGCGCCATCTTATGTCCTGCAGGAATCGTTTCCTTTGCCGTCACCTGCATACCGCCGGCATTTACAACCTCACCTACAGCGATTTCCTTAATCGCAACTACTACATTGTCGCTTTCGTGAATCTTAATAAAATCTTTCATTATTGATAATTATGCTCCCTTCTCTGCCTGCGCATACTTATGTATTATCCGAAGATTTTTTCCATTGTTTTACGCATTCCGTCTGCACGGATATCTGTCAAATAGGATGTGATTGCCGCCTCTACTCCTGAAAGCTCACTCAAATCCTGTCCCCAGAAATCCGTATTGCTAAGTACTGCATGCGCATATTCCGCAGGTTCCTTGCTGCTGTTAGCAGCAAAAAACTCGAGTACTGCCGCATCATCCATAATATTATATTCCTGACCGTCACGATGTCCGATTAACGCCTTATCTCTTATTTCTGTTCCGGTATAGAACGCCATCAGAGCTGCAAGTGAGAATGTCAGATGCTCCGGAAGCTTTCCTTCCTTTTCAATGTACTCTAAGAAGCTGGGCATACATCTTGCTCTCCACTTAGAAACGGAATTCAATGAAATCGACAAATGCGCATGCTTTACATACGGATTGTTGAATCTTGTAAGCACCGCTTCCGCAAAATCCTCTAACTCCTGCTTAGGCAGCGTCAATGTAGGAATAACTTCATCAAAAATCGTCGCTTTGATAAATTTCAAAATCAACTCATCATTCATGGATTCTAATACAATGTCATTTCCGCACAGATAGGAAGCAAGCACGAACGAAGTATGAGCACCGTTCAGAATGCGTACTTTTCTCTGCTTATACGGCTTCTGGTTGTCCGTAAAGATAACGGGAAGTCCCACTTTCGGCAGCGGAAGCTCATCACTGATATCCTTAGAGCTCTCGATCACCCAGAGGGCAAACGGCTCACCGGTCACAATTAGATTATCCTGATAACCAAATTCTTTACAAAGCTCATCCGCCTCATCACGCGGATATCCCGTAACAATTCTGTCAACCAGCGTAGAAGTAAATACACATGCGTCATTCAGCCAGTCTGCGAAGCTATCTTCCAGATTCCACAACTTAGCCAGCTTCAATACACATTCCTTAAGATGTATTCCGTTATCGTCAATCAACTCTACCGGAAGCATTACCAGTCCCTTGTCCTGTGCTCCGTTAAAATGCTTATATCTTTCATATAAGAACTTTGTCAGCTTTCCGGGATAAGTTTTGGGCGGATTCAGTTCAAATTTATCCGTATCGTCATAAACGATACCCGCTTCCGTTGTATTGGATACGATGAAACGCAGTGAATCAAGTTTTGCAAAATCGGCATATTTTTCATATTCTTCATAAGCGTCTACCGCATCCGCTACACTTGTGATCACACGATTGATCTTCTTTGGCTCGCCATCTACGATACCTCTCAGCTGTACCGTATACTGGCACTCCTGTTCATGAAAAAGCTTTAAGCTGCCGAATTCAATCGGTTTTACCAAAACTATGTCTCCGTTAAATTCGCCCTTTTCATTTGCGATGTCAATCATATAATCGACAAACGCACGCAGGAAATTCCCTTCTCCAAACTGCAGCACCTTTACCGGTCTTTCTGTTTTCCCTGTTTTTTGTTTGCTTAAAAGTTCCATACCCACAAAATCTCCTTCCGCTATATTTTGATATTTATTTTTCTAAATTTTTATGTTTATGTATCTTTCTGTTCCTCTCAAAACTTTTGTGCATTTTTTCAAATGCAAAGTAATCCTAATTAATATTTTTACACATTTTATACAACTTAGTCAAGGCTGGATTTAGAAGTTCTTATATTGCTTTATTCATTTGCATAATGTATTATATTTATTAGATATTTTCTACATTCAATCCTCAGCGGTACAGACCTGTAAGAAAACTTTTATCGCATTTCAAAAGACTATGAAATAAAAACAGTAAAACCAAAAAATAAAAATAAAAAGGAAAGAGGGAACAAGATGAAACAATTTATGGACAAAAACTTTTTACTCTCTAATGACACGGCGCAGAAACTGTATTTTGATTTTGCAGCGGAAACTCCCATTTTGGACTATCACTGCCATATCAATCCACAGGAAATCTACGAAGACCGCAAGTTTGGCAACATCACTCAGGTATGGCTGGGCGGCGACCATTATAAATGGCGTTTTATGCGCTCCTGCGGAGTAGATGAATACTACATAACAGGAGGCTCTACTGACAAAGAGAAATTCCTGAAATGGGCAGAGTGCCTCGGAAAGGCTATCGGCAACCCGCTCTTCCACTGGTCACATCTGGAGCTACAGAAATATTTTGGTTACCATGGCGTATTAAATAAAAAGACTGCCGAGGAAGTATGGGATATCTGCAATAAAAAACTGGCCGAGCCTTCCATGTCGGTACGCAACATCATCAAACAGTCAAACGTTACTTTAATCTGTACAACTGATGATCCTGTAGATTCTCTGGAATGGCATGAAAAAATTGCAGCTGACGATTCCTTTGACGTGCAGGTACTTCCCGCATGGCGTCCGGACAAGGCTATGAATATCGAGAAGCCTACCTTTACAGAATATCTGGCAAAATTAGCCGAGGTATCAGGTATAAAAATAAACACCTTTGCCGAAATGTGCGAGGCTCTGTCAGTTCGTATGGATTTCTTTGCTTCCATGGGCTGCTCCGTTTCCGATCATGCGCTTGAATATGTAATGTACGCTCCTGCTTCCGAAGAAGAAATTGAAGCCATTTTTGCAAAACGTCTCTCAGGAAATGATGTTACCCGCGAAGAAGAATTGAAATTCAAAACAGCTTTCATGCTCTTTGTCGGCAGACAATACGCTAAACGAGGCTGGGTAATGCAGCTCCACTATGGCTGCAAGCGCGACAACAATACGCTTCGTTTCAACGAAATGGGCCCGGACACCGGCTATGACTGTATCAATAATTACGCTCCTTCTTCTGAAATGGCAGATTACCTGAATGCACTTATTTCAACAGATGAGCTTCCCAAAACAATTATATACAGCCTGAATCCTAATGACAATCAGGCAATAGGCACTATTCTCGGCTGTTTCCAGGATTCAACTGCCATTGCCAAAATACAGCAGGGTTCGGCATGGTGGTTTAATGATCACAAGACAGGTATGCAGGATCAGATGATCTCCCTTGCAAACCTTGGAAATCTGTCCGGTTTTGTAGGAATGCTGACTGATTCCAGAAGCTTCCTCTCCTACACCAGACATGATTATTTCCGCAGAATTCTCTGCAATCTGCTTGGTACATGGGTAGAAAACGGAGAGTACCCTGATGACTACGAGACTCTTGAGGAAATCGTAAAAGGAATCTGCTATAATAATGCTGTTAAATACTTTGGTTTTAAGCTGGATACCCAAAAATAAAAAGGACATAAATAATTAAAAAGAGAGGACAAAAAAATGGAATTAAGAACAGCGTCATCACCTAAAGATGTCAAACACTATACCACAGAGCGTCTGAGAGAGGAATTTCTAATTGACGACTTATTTAAAACGGATGAGATCAAATTAGTATACAGCCACATTGACCGTATTATCACAGGCTCCGCCGTACCGGTAAAGCCTTTACAGCTTACGGCAGGTGCTGAATTACGCGCCAAATATTTCTGTGAAAGACGTGAGCTGGGTGTCATCAATATCGGAGAACCCGGCAAAATCACCATTGACGGTAAGGTATATGAAGTGGGCCACAAAGAAGGCATGTACATCGGAATGGGCTCTGAGGAAATCATATTTGAAAGCGTGAATCCGTCGGCTCCTGCCAAATTCTATCTGAACAGTGCTCCCGCCCACAGAACCTGTCCTACCGTTTTGATCAAACCCGAAGGTACGCCTTCCGAAGGTGTTGTAATCGTAAAGGACAGCAATAAAGTAGAATTAGGCTCGCTGGAATCTGCAAATCACCGGACCATCTGCAAATACATTCTGCCAGGTCAGGTAGAAAGCTGCCAGCTGGAAATGGGTATGACCAAACTGGAGCCCGGCAGCGTCTGGAACACGATGCCCTGCCATACGCACGACAGACGAATGGAGGTATATCTGTATTTTGACATGCCGCAGGATGCACTGGTAATGCATTACATGGGCGAACCTACACAGACACGCCACATCATTATGAGAAATGAACAGGCTGTTATATCCCCAAGCTGGTCTATTCACTCCGGCTGCGGTACACAGGCGTATACTTTTATCTGGGGTATGGTAGGTGAAAATCAGGATTTTGACGATATGGATGACTGTGCTATGCAGGATTTACTATAATATGAAAGGAGCTTAGTAATCACTATGAAAATAGCATTAATAAATGAAAACAGCCAGGCTGCCAAAAATGAACTTATCTGCAGCACACTGAAATCAGTAGTAGAACCAATGGGGCACGAGGTGTTCAATTATGGAATGTACTCTGCTGAGGATGAGCATCAGCTTACTTATGTGCAGAATGGTATCCTTGCTGCTGTTTTACTAAATTCTAAGGCTGCTGATTTCGTCATTACAGGCTGCGGAACCGGTGAAGGCGCGATGCTGGCCTGCAATGCCTTTCCACAGGTTTTGTGCGGGCATATCGAATCACCATTAGACGCTTATCTGTTCTCGCAGGTAAATGACGGTAACTGCATCGCTCTTCCTTTTGCAGAGAATTTCGGGTGGGGCGGCGAACTAAACCTTACTTATATTTTTGAGAAGTTATTCTGCGCGCCGGGAGGCGGCGGTTATCCGAAGGAAAGAGTAGTACCGGAACAGAGAAATAAGAAAATTCTGGACGAAGTAAAGAAAGTAACTCATAATGACCTGGTTTCTATTCTTGCAAACTTAGACAGGGAATTGGTCAAAGGCGCCTTGAGCGGTGAGCATTTCTCTGAGTATTTCTTCGCAAACTGCCAGGATGAGGCAATTGCGGAGGCCGTAAGAAATGTATTGAAATAACAAATAAGGGCTGCTCACAAGTCATCAGTTGACTTAGGGCAGCCCCTCTTTTATAAGTATTTATGCTCCCGCCTGTTTACGCGCTTCCTTGCAGAGTTCTGTAATCTTGTCAAAATTACCTGCTGAAATGTCAGCCTTCTTGCATACCCAGCTTCCGCCAACAGCGAAAATTGCCGGATTCGCAACAAATTCTGCAATATTTTCCGTATTCACACCGCCGGTAGGTATAAACTGCATATCTGTAAACGGAGCCGCCAGATTGGTGATTGCCTTCAAACCGCCGTATATGTTTGCAGGAAAGAATTTCACAACCCGCAGTCCAAGCTTACGCGCCGCCATGATTTCTGTCGGGGTAACGCAGCCCGGCGTCACGCTGATATCGTTGGAAATACACCATTTTACCGTCTCTTCATCAAATCCTGGTGCGACGATGAATTTTGCTCCGGCCTCCACTGCCTCTTTTGCCTGCTCAACATTAAGTACCGTGCCAACGCCTACTACCATATCAGGGCACTCTGCTGCAACATTACGGATACTGTCAAGCGCTGCCGCTGTGCGCAGCGTGATTTCCATTACGTTGATACCGCCTGCTAACAATGCTTTTGCAGTAGGAACTGCATCTTTCGCATCTTCAATAACTACTACCGGTACAACAATTGAATTTTTCATGCTTTCTGCTACATTACTCATTTAATACAACACTCCTCTCTACTGTTCATACATATAATTGTGAAAGTATTATTCAACCTATGAGTTTACCTCTGTACTCTGGCACCCGCGCCGCCCATGATCGCTTCTACTTCTTTTTTGCTTGCCATCGTTGTATCGCCGGGTGTTGTCATAGCTAATGCGCCGTGTGCCGCACCGTAATTTACTGCTAATTCCGCATCCTCCGTTGTCATTAATCCATAAATCAAACCTGACGCGAATGAATCGCCGCCGCCGACCCGATCCATGATTTCCAAACCATTATAATCCTTTGCCTTATAAATCTCTCCGTCTGCCCAGCAGATTGCGCTCCAGTCATTTACCGTAGCTGTCTTAACCTGACGGAGCGTAGTAGCAACCGCCTTGAAATTAGGATATGTCTTAGCAGCTTCGTTGATCATTTTCTTGTAACCATCCAGATTCAGAGTCTTGAGATTCTCATCGTTTCCTTCGATTTCAAATCCGAGACATGCTGTGAAATCTTCCTCATTGCCAATCATAACATCCACATATTTTGCAATTTCTTTATTAACTTCCTGTGCCTTTGCCTGTCCGCCAATTGCACTCCACATGGATGGCCTGTAATTCAAATCATAAGATACGACTGTGCCGTATTTCTTAGCTGTTTTAATCGCCGCAAGAATGGTCTCACATGACTGTTCGGATAACGCCGCATAAATTCCGCCTGTATGCAGCCAGCGCGCTCCCAACTCACCAAATATGTAATCAAAATCAAAATCTTCCGGAGTCGCCTTGGAAATTGCAGTATTGGCACGGTCAGAGCAGCCAACCGCACCGCGGATACCAAATCCACGCTCTGTAAAATTCAAACCGTTACGGCACACACGTCCGATTCCGTCTGTCTTCATCCACTTAATCAAAGAAGTATCCACACCTCCCTGATTAATGAAATCCTCCATAAGCATACCTACTTCATTATCCGCAAATGCCGTAATTACTGCCGTATCCATCTTAAAGCATTTTCGTAAGCCACGGATTACGTTATACTCCCCGCCGCCTTCCCATGCCTTAAAAGCTCTGGCCGTACGGATTCTTCCCTCGCCCGGATCCAGTCTGAGCATGACCTCTCCCAGAGACACCGCATCAAATTTGCATTCACTTTTCGGCTTCAAATTCAGTTTCATAAAATAATCCCTCCTGTTTTGCTATTTTATCATCATAGTTCTTACTTAAAATACTCCACTCCCGACTCAAAGATCTTCATATCCTGTTCGCCATAAATATTGATTGCAACACCCTCTCCGCGGCGTTCCGCGTGTGCCATCTTACCGAAGCATCTGCCATCCGGGGAGGTTATTCCCTCGATTGCGCAATAGGAACCGTTAATGTTCCACTCTTCATCCATGGAAACATTACCACTTATATCGGAATACTGGGTTGCCACCTGTCCGTTTGCAAACAGCTTATCTATCCACTCTTTTGGAGCTACAAACCTTCCCTCTCCATGAGATGCAGGTACCGTATAAACGCCGCCAAGCTCTGCTCTCTTCAGCCAGGGTGATCTATTGGAAACAACCTTTGTGTATACCATTTTAGAAATATGACGGTTAATGGTGTTAAATGTCAAAGTCGGAGAATCCTCCTTCTGTCCCACTATTTCACCATAAGGCACCAATCCCAGCTTGATCAGCGCCTGAAAACCGTTACAGATTCCCAGTGCAAGTCCGTCTCTCTCATTCAAAAGCTTCATAACCGCTTCCTTCATATGTTCATTCTGGAAGGCGGTCGCGAAGAATTTCGCGCTTCCGTCCGGCTCGTCTCCGGCTGAAAATCCGCCTGGGAACATAATGATCTGTGCTTTGGCAATATCCTTCTCAAAAATCTCCACCGAGCTTCGAATATCTTCCGCCGACTGATTCTTAAATACTCTGGTAATCACCTCCGCGCCGGCACGTTCAAATGCCTTTGCGCTGTCATATTCACAGTTGGTTCCCGGAAATACCGGAATAAATACCGTGGGCTTTGCAACTTTATTTTTACATACATAAATACTATCGGTCTGATACAGATTACTTTCAACCGGGGAAACATCCTTCTCCGCCTTGGTAGGGAAAACTTTTTCCAGTCTGGAACACCATGCTTCCAAAGCTTCATCTATCGTAATGACAGTATCCTGATACCTGAAAACAGGTTCTTCGGAAATTTCCGCCACACTGCGGAAATTCAATTCTGATACTTCTCCTCCCAATTCCTTTTCTGAAAGAAGAGCCTGTACATCCCCCTTGCTTAATTCCAGTACAAGATCTCCCAGACCGTTTTCAAACAAATCATTGATCCTTAATTCCTCAGACATGGTTACACCCAGCTTATTACCAAATGCCATCTTGCTGATTCCCGCTGCCAATCCTGACGCATCCAGAGCATATGCAGCTTTCACCTTGCCCTCCTTCATCAGCTTATTGATGAAACGGTAGGTTTGCATAACATTCTCATAAACCGGTATATCAAATTCATCACGGTCAATCCAGAACTGCAAAAGCACATCGCCTGCTTCTTTCAGCTCCGGTGTTATTATATCCTTTCGATCCGCCACATCCACTGCAAAGGATACCAGTGTAGGCGGAACATCGATCTCATTGAAAGTTCCCGACATACTGTCCTTACCGCCGATGGATGGAAGTCCGTAACCGATCTGCGCATCATAAGCGCCCAAAAGGGCTGCAAAAGGTTGGCTCCATCTCTCCGGATCGGAAGTCATCCGTCTGAAATACTCCTGGAAGGTAAAGCGGATCTTTTCAAAGTCACCGCCTGATGCCACTATTTTGGCCATCGATTCCGTCACTGCATAGACTGCTCCGTGATAAGGGCTCCATGAGGAAAGCGCCGGATCAAATCCGTAGCTCATCATCGTTACGGTATCTGTCTTTCCTTTCAGTACCGGAAGCTTGGCAATCATCGTCTGTGTTTCCGTTAACTGGTATTTTCCGCCATAAGGCATTACTACACTAGCCGCACCGATGGAAGAGTCAAACATCTCCACAAGTCCCTTCTGGGAGCATACGTTGAGGTTATTTAAGGTTTTCAGCCATGCCGCCTTAACATCTTCCGCATCCATGCACTCCTTCACTTCCGGAATGGCAATCTTTTTCAGATAATTATCTTCTTTGTTAGGAACAGAAACCTTCACATCCGTTTCCTGATGTGCACCGTTGGTATCCAGAAAAGCACGGGATATATTAACGATTTCTTTTCCTCTCCACTTAAGCACCAGTCTGGGCTCTTTAGTCACAACCGCAACCGGAACTGCCTCAAGGTTCTCTTCGCCAGCATACCCAAGGAATGCATCCACATCCTTCGGGTCCACTACTACCGCCATTCTCTCCTGTGATTCGGAAATGGCAAGCTCCGTTCCGTCAAGTCCCGCATATTTCTTGGGAACCTTATCTAAGTCAACTACAAGACCGGGAGCAAGTTCTCCTATTGCCACGGAAACTCCGCCCGCTCCAAAGTCATTGCATTTCTTGATGATCCTACTGACTTCTCCTCTCCGGAAAAGTCTCTGAATCTTTCGCTCCGTAGGCGCATTTCCCTTTTGAACCTCAGCGCCGCAGGTTTCAATGGAGCTCTCCGTATGTACCTTGGAAGAGCCCGTAGCTCCGCCGCAGCCATCGCGCCCGGTTCTTCCGCCCAATAAAATGATCACATCATCCGGATCAGAATTCTCGCGGATTACATTGGCTCTCGGTGCTGCACCCATAACCGCACCTATTTCCATACGCTTTGCCACGTAATCCGGATGATAAATTTCTTTCACATAGCCGGTAGCAAGACCAATCTGATTTCCGTAAGAAGAATACCCGCTTGCCGCTCCTCTCACCAGCTTCTTCTGAGACAGTTTCCCTTTCATGGTATCAGCCACAGGCACCGTAGGATCTGCTGCCCCGGTCACACGCATTGCCTGATAAACATATCCTCTTCCCGAAAGAGGATCACGGATAGCGCCTCCAAGGCAGGTTGCCGCTCCTCCGAAAGGTTCAATCTCCGTAGGATGATTGTGTGTCTCGTTTTTGAAGAATACCAGCCATTCCTCCGTTACCGGTCCGTCACCGTAATCCATTTCCACCGGAACAACTACGGAGCATGCATTGATTTCATCTGACTCTTCCATATCCTGAAGCTTTCCATCCTTTTTCAGCTTCCGCATTGCCATAAGCGCCAAATCCATCAGGCATACAAACTTGTCATCCCTTCCTTCAAAGATCTCGCTTCTGGTATCCAAATAACTCTGGTATGTAATTTCCAAAGGCGTCCGGTAATAACCGTCCTGGAATTCAATGTTCTTTAACTCTGTTGAAAAGGTAGTGTGACGGCAGTGATCAGACCAATATGTATCCAATACACGGATTTCCGTCATGGTAGGATCTCTGTGCTCTTCTGTCACATAATAATTTTGAATATGGACAAAATCCTTAAACGTCATGGCAAGTCCCAGACTGTCATACAATTTTCGAAGTTCTTCCTTTTCCATATTTCGAAAGCCGTCAAAAATCATAATATCCGCCGGCTCGTCATATTCCGTGATCAAAGTGTCCGGCTTTTCCATCCCCGTTTCTCTGGAATCCACCGGATTAATACAGTATGCTTTTATTCTTTCAAATTCTTCGGAAGATAAATTTCCTGTGAGCAGATAAGTAACCGCAGTTCGAATAACCGGCTCTTCATCCTCTTTCAGGAACTTCACACACTGCATGGCAGAATCCGCACGCTGGTCAAACTGTCCCGGCAGAAACTCTACGCTGAACACATATCCGCCATCTGGAATCGGAATTGCTTCCCGATATAAAAGGTCTACCGGCGGCTCAGAAAAGACACATACGGCTGCGCGCTCAAAGGTTTCCTCTGAAATGTTCTCCACATCATAACGGATAAACACCCGCACGTCCGTAACGCCTGTAATTCCAAGATAACTGCCGATCTCCTCCTTAAGTTCCTTTGCCTTTACTGCAAAAGGGGCCTTCTTTTCTACATAGATACGTTTTACGTTTCCCATTGTGAATTCATCTTCCTCCATTTGAAATATGATAGCTTCCATTATACATTATATCGAATTGGACGGGTTTTGCAATCTCATTTTCACCTCTTCCTGATTTTCATTACCACCCAATCATCCTCTTTTAGCTGATACTCTCTGCCACAGTAAGGACAGCACCGCTCTCTTGTGGCGTCAAAGCTTGCTGCGCAGCCTGCGCACTGTACTTTTTTAATAGAAAATCCAAGGTCAGAATCCTTTTGAAGTTTTCTGCATACTACCATGCGGAAAAGGTCATTCTTTCTATGTATTCTTCCCGTGTCATAGATATTCGCCATATACACGCTTAAATCCACATATGCATATCCCTTTTCCACCCATCTTTTGTGCAGCTTTATACTTCCACGAAAAGACGATTCCACAATATTGGAGTAATCCGGAATTTCTCCTTCCCCCTCATAAACCGCCAAATTTTCTTCGTCATCCGCAAAAATCAAAATCTGCAGCAGTCCCAATATTCTGCCCACAAAATACTCATAGGAAAAATTCTTATCGTAGGGCTTCATCAGTCTCATCAGCTTCCTTTTGGTGCCCATCGTTGTAAAAAGTCTCGGAAGATTTCTCCCTGCATACCCGAAAAGACCTATTGCCATGCACACACTCATGGTATAATAGCCAAAAAAAGCGCCAAAAAACACACTTCCCAAAAATGTAAAAAGAAGTGTTATAAGAATGGCCGCAGCTTCCCCCTGAGACAGGGCGCCTATGGCAGCTGGGAGAAATGTTACTAGTATGCCTCCAAGTACCCATTTCGTCGTCTTTTTCTTATATTCTTCTTCAGTCATGGTGAAATCATGCTCAAAAAAATAAGCTGTCACTTTGGGAAAAAGATCCTGTATCAGAAATCTGGTGCGGCAATGCGGACAGCCCTCCAAAAGCACCTTCACGGGACTGACTGCGCCACAGTTTGGACAGCAGTAATTTTCTTCCGGCCTCTGTTGATCCATTCTGGTGATCGTCTGATAAAAAAACTGCGGTTCTTCCTTTTCATACAGCTTCTTACCATTACGGTGAAAAACCATTTTACGCATATATGCCGAAACAGCCAATATATTTGTGTAGATACGGTCCTGATAAGTTGTACATCGTATCTTATCGTGATGCCCTCCCCGAAGCAGAAACTGATATTCCATTTTCAGATTTCGCTTCTTAAGACGAGCTTCCTGTAAATCCAGATAATACCGGATATCCTGATTACCCAGGGACGGCTCCTTGCCATTTTGGCTCCAGACTTCCAATTCATCTCCAAAATCTCTGTATATTTTTTCCTCTTTGGTCTCATATGGTTTTACTTTCCTGGTCAAAGCTCTTTCCTTTCTGCCATCGTCTCGATCATTCGTGCAGCCTGTGAATCAATTTGTATACAATATCTCCCTGTGCAATCAAAGCCTCCTTATGGGCAAAAAATACAATGCCGTCAGTGGGCGCCTTTATGGTTTCCCTGACAATACCCTCATAAGGATCAATCACTTCCGCCATAACATGTCCGTAACGCACATCCTCACCCGGTTCCACTAATCCTTTAAAAATTCCGGCTGATGTACTGTTCACATCCGTAAGATCCTCTTCCATGATCACATGGCTGATATATCCGCTATGGCTTTCGTAGCGGATAATCCCCATCCGGGTCAAAAAACGTAAAATTGCCGCCAATGCCTGTCTGGCACTTTTCTCATCGATGGAATCATTTCTGTTGGTGTACACGGAAAATGCCGCAGTCATCTTATTCTGCCAATTATAATTCAGAGTTTTTGTATCGATGGGTGTAGGTTTTCGTACCACCACATAAGGCAGCCCAAAAAGATTGGCCAGGGAAACATTTTGAAAACCGGTTTCCATCATGCGTACATGAGGTACAAATTCCCCTGACATATAGAAGCTGGTAAGCTGAATACCATAAGCATATTCCCGTATTTTTTCAAAGATGCCGGCTGCAATGCGATCTGTGGTGTCACCGCTTTTCTTTCCGGGAAACGCGCGATTGATATCAATATCCTCCACCCCGAAAAACCGTCTTCCCACATTCATCCCCATTCCGTTAACCACCGGAATCACCAAAATGCTTTTTCCGGCATTGATGCAGCCATTTGCTTCCAGATCCTTAAGGATTCTCACAAGCTGAGAACAGATATACATTTGCTGCATCTCATTTCCTCTGACAGACCCCAGGATGCACGCTGCCGGATCCCCTTTTCCAAACCGATAGCTCTGTATGACCATCTTTTCCCGATAGGGAGAATGTATGGTATATATTTCTTCTTTAAACATAGATTACTCCTCCTCTATCCCGGTAAGTATTCTTGCAAGCAGAGACCCTTCCCTGACAAAGGGATACTCCCGAAGCGTAAACACCAGCCCGCTTTTCTCTGCACGAATTTCCTGCAAAACTCTTCCCTCTAAGGGACTGACAATCGCTCCAAGCTTGTCACCCTTTTTCACATAATGATTATGGGCAATGATAGGAAGAAACACCCCTACCATCTCCGATCGGATAAACTCCACCTCTCCGTCTGTAGAAACCACCGGATATTGAACTTTTCCCACTTCACCATTCCATATCCCCAGTTCCTTCATCAAATGAAAAATCCCTTCTATCACCTGATCCCCGTACCCTCTGTGTATTCTCGTGCCTACTCCCATCTCTACCACAAGTGACGGAACTCCCAGCATATTCATGGAATGAGCCAGTGTAGCCTCATGTACGGTTGCCGTTGCATTCATCCAGACCATATCCGTATTTAAAAGTCTTGCATAAGGCAGAAGCTTTTCAGCAAAGTCTTCGGAAACCCTGACCTGGGGTATTTCTTTCACAAAAATATCACTTGCATGAACATCAATACAAAAATCTGCGCCTGCAAGGTCCCCTACGATTGCCGCTGCCGCTCGCTCCATGGTCGTCCCATTCTCATTTCCGGGAAACAGGCGGTTTAAGTCCATGTCAAGTCCCGGAACATTTCTCTCCGCCATGTCAAGTCCCAGCGGATTGAGTGCCGGATAAATGTCCACCGTACCCGTAAGCATATCTATATTTTCCAAAAGACGCCTTGCAACCTCATAGCAGATATACTGACCCTCAAATTCATCGCCGTGAATTCCTGATACAATCGCTATTCTTCTGTTATTCTCAGTATTTCCCTGTATTCTGTTCTTCTTAATTGACAGTCTTTCTCCTACTGGCAGTTCTATGGAAAAAACCTCCTCGATCATTTCCGCTAAGCCTCCTTTTCCTCACATTACATAACAAAAGCCCCAAGGTTCTCCCTGAAGCTTTTGACTATTTTCACTCTTCGGCAAGCAATCCCTGCATAACAAACATGATTTCCCGATCCACCGCCGCCTCGGAAATTCCTCTGGTATGAGATGCTATTTTCAGTCCCTCCAGTACATACATAATATTTCTGGCATATCCTCTGGGATCCTCACAATAAAATTCCTCTCTCTCGACCCCAGCCATAATCAGATTTTCCAGCACATAAACTGCGGCGTCAAACTGCTTTTTCAGCAGATTCTCCCGGTTTGGAATCTGATTTGCAAAAAAATACTCGTAGACCGCTTTTCCCAAAGACGGCTTTTTATTCAGCAGTTCTCTTTTCTGCTCTTTAAAAAACAAAGCAAGTATCTCGGCCGGAGTTGCTTCTTTGGTAATACTTCTTTCAAACACATCATCGGCGTCCTCCTGCTCCATCCGAAGAACCTCCTCAAACAACTCCTTTGTACTTGAAAAATAAAGGTAAAGTCCGCCACGGCTGATCTGACATGCCTCCACAATATCCTTCATGGTTACTTCTTTATATCCCTTCTCCATGAATATGCCCCGTGCCGTCTCCACTATGTACTTCTTCTTTTGTACCGATTTCTCGCTCATATCCCCAAAACTCCTAATCCATGCTACACTTCCATACGCTGCCGTTAACACCCTTTATTGCAAAACTACGCCAATGGCTCGTCCCACATCTCAAGCAGCTCCTTGATTCTTTTCAGCCCATGATAAAATACCCCATTTTCTACTGCTCTTGACCAAAGAACACCTTTGGTCATGCCGCCAAGCACATACTTAGCCATAATACCCAAAATATTTTCTATGTCTTTTAGTTCTGATTTGTCAATCATGCGAAGCTCATCCTGCTCCGTACGAATTTTGTTTCTGGAAAATATATAGACATAATTGCGATCCATTAAGCCGGTAGCATTCATCTCCTTGACGAAATTAAGAAGAGTACTGTCATATACCGGAATTGTTATGGATCTCTGCGGCATATCAGATCCCTGATAATTGCGAACCATCTTCTCACCGGACCGTTCCTCCAACCAGGAAAGATAACGAAACATATTTCCCATGCTCCGGCGATATTTATCTATTAATTCCTTCCTGTATAAATTTTCTTTTTCCATATCCTATGTATTCCTTCCTAATAAAGCAATATAAAATTAATACATATGCACGGCAAAAACCATTTTTATCTTATCACAAAATTCAGAAAAAGAACACACTAAATGTGTTCTTTTCCACGGATTCTAATCAGATTTGGCAATATTTAAGACTCATAGTTACAATTGACTTTGTTATGAACAACACATTTATTCTTTCAGATATTTTCTTAAAAAAGGAGCCTCCTCCAATTGAACAGCTTCAAAATGCTCATAAAATCGGTTTGCTTCTTCATTTGTTGCGCGAATTAAATAATACTGATTTATGTTATTTTGCACACAATCTCTTTCAAATTCAGTAAATAGCTTCTGTGCAATTCCTTTATGCCTATATGCTTTTAAAACATAAACCCAGTCCACATATGCCATCCTGTAGCCATCTTGCATACAACCATAAAAATGATATTCTATCCGTCCCACCACCATACCATTTTCTTTTGCAAGAATAGAAGTTGTTCTATTAAAAAAGGGATCGGAAATTCTGCTCTTTATTCCCTGTTCGTCTACCTTATCGGCTGTCATCATGTCTGGTTCTTCACTCATTGCAATTTTCAAATATGCGATATAATCTTCTACATTATCATTATTTAATATTTCAAATATCATAGTGGCTCCTTTCTGCTGGATGCTTGTACGGTTTTATGAATGAACTTACTTTATCAGATTATGGGAGAAATTACAATGAAATATTGCCAACAAAACATAAACATACGATGCCTAGCCAGTAAATTTCCCGCGGGGATATTTGCTAAACAGACGATGCTTAGCCAGCAAATTTCCCCGTGGGAAATTTACTGGCTACCGCTTACAGCGGTATGCTGAAATAAAAAAGGTCCGTTGCGTTCAAGCGAGCTTGACGCAACGGACCTTTTTTATTTCAGCGCATCGTCTGTTTATACGCCTACATCATTCCACCCATGCCGGCACCAGCGGGCATTGCGGGAGTTTCTTCTTTAATGTTTGCAACAACAGATTCGGTTGTAAGTAATGTGGAAGCAACGCTTGTTGCATTCTGAAGTGCGCTTCTGGTAACTTTTGCGGGATCAAGAATTCCTGCTGTTACCATATCTACATACTCTTCCTTCAGAGCATCAAAACCTACACCAACCTCAGACTCTCTCACCTTATTGATGATTACGCTTCCTTCCAGACCTGCATTTGCTACGATGTGGTATAAAGGAGCTTCCAGAGCCTTAAGAACAAGCTGAGCACCTGTCTTCTCATCACCCTCAAGGGTTTCTGCCATCTTTTCAACTTCCTTAGCTGCATGAACGTATGCAGAACCACCACCGCAGATGATGCCTTCTTCTACAGCAGCTCTGGTAGCAGCGAGCGCGTCTTCCATACGAAGCTTAGCTTCCTTCATCTCTGTTTCGGTAGCAGCGCCTACACGGATTACAGCCACACCGCCTGCCAGCTTAGCAAGTCTTTCCTGTAATTTTTCTTTATCAAAATCAGATGTTGTCTCTTCAATCTGTCCCTTGATCTGGTTAATTCTTGCAGCGATTGCTTCCTTATCGCCTTCGCCGTCAACGATTACAGTATTTTCCTTCTGAATCTTAACGGACTTCGCATGACCGAGCTGATCCATTGTAGTATCCTTAAGTTCAAGGCCAAGCTCGGAGCTGATTACCTGACCGCCTGTAAGGATTGCAATATCCTCCAGCATTGCTTTTCTTCTGTCGCCATAGCCGGGAGCCTTAACTGCTACTACGTTGAATGTACCACGGAGCTTATTAACGATCAGTGTGGTAAGAGCCTCACCTTCCACATCTTCCGCAATAATCAGCAGCTTAGCGCCAGACTGTACGATCTGCTCAAGCAGAGGGAGAATCTCCTGAATATTGGAAATCTTCTTGTCTGTGATCAGAATATAAGGATTATCAAGAACTGCTTCCATCTTATCCATATCGGTTGCCATATATGCGGAAATGTAACCTCTGTCAAACTGCATACCTTCTACAAGGTCAAGCTCTGTCATCATTGTCTTGCTCTCTTCAATGGTGATGACACCGTCACCGGATACCTTTTCCATTGCATCTGCAACCAAACGGCCTACTTCATCATCTCCGGCAGAGATTGCTGCAACTCTTGCAATATGCTCTTTTCCGTTTACTTTGGAGCTCATCTTTGCGATTGCTTCTACTGCACAGTCAGTTGCCTTCTTCATACCCTTTCTTAAGATGATCGGGTTAGCGCCTGCTGCCAGATTCTTCATACCGCCATTGATCATTGCCTGAGCAAGTACGGTTGCTGTTGTAGTACCGTCACCGGCTACATCGTTGGTCTTGGTAGCAACTTCCTTAACAAGCTGTGCGCCCATGTTTTCGAAAGCGTCTTCCAGTTCAATTTCTTTTGCAATGGTAACACCATCGTTTGTGATAAGAGGTGCGCCAAAAGACTTATCAAGAACTACGTTTCTTCCTTTCGGTCCCAAAGTTACCCTTACGGTATCAGCTAACTGATTTACACCTGATTCAAGCGCCGCACGTGCGTCTGCGCCATATTTGATTTCCTTTGCCATTTTTATCGGCCTCCTTTTTTATTCTGATACTTCACAAATCTACTTTTATTTTGAAATAGGCAAGCTTGCTTATCTCAAATAGTCTTACTGAATAACTGCTAGAATATCGCTCTGTTTAACGATAATGTATTCTTCTTCTTCGATCTTCACATCGGTACCTGCATATTTTGAGTAGATAACCTGATCTCCCACTTTCACTTCCATCTTGATCTCTTTGCCGTCAACCACTCCGCCGGGGCCTACTGCAACGACTTCTGCCTGTTGAGGTTTTTCCTTATTCTGTCCGGGTAATACAATCCCTGATTTGGTAGTCTCTTCTGCTACCAGCTGCTTTAATACAACTCTGTCTGCCAATGGTACTAATTTCATTGCTAATTCCTCCTTTATTTTCGTTCAATTATTTTCTTTATTTATCTTTTGCCCGGCTTCCCGGGAGTTGTTAGCACTCATTTACTTTGAGTGCTAATCATCAAAACATATATTAGTTTTATATGCTTTCCTTTGCAACTGGTGTTACAGGCGGTTTTTATGGCATTTACTTCCTTTTTCTTTTATTTTCTTTATTTTTCTTTGATTATCTTATTTTTACTAAGAAGTAATGATTTAATAATTTGTTTATAATTATAGTAAACAGCAGAAATTTCTAATGTCGTTAACTATAGAAATCCCGGAAGCATTTCTGCTACCGGGACCGTTCTTTATTTTTTCTTTTCCAGACGCTGTCTGTATCCTTTGGAATTTTTAATGTTAAACTTGTTATCAAACATCTCATACTCTGCATCGGACATCTTTTCTTCCAGAGTTTCTTCTATGTTAGTCTTATAAACGATACCTACCGCCACCGACGGTGCCAGATAAGGGTCCTCATAAGTAAAACACCTCTCTTGTATCTTTGTCGCATATCTTTCTGCTTCTCCGTCCTCCGCCATGGGGATCAGTACGCCAAACACATCACCATCAATTCTTCCAATCACAAAATAAGAACCGGCTTCCTCCTTTAAAATATCTGCTACAATCCGGATCAGACGATCACTCTCCTCATCACCATAATGATCGTTGGCATATTTCCAGTCATTAATATTTACATTGAGCACTGCCACGGGAACAACTTCCGACCGGTCAATGACCTGCATCTTTGTCTCGAAATATAGCTTATTAAATACACCTGTAAGAATATCCTCCCGCTCATTGCCTTTTACCTTATGTGCCTTGTCCGCCAGCTGCCTTTCCAGTTCTTCCAGATATATACTGCTCTCCCTGCGAAGATATGCCTCTTCTCCCAGTTTAGCCAAAAACTCAACAGTTCCATCTACCATCTCATTCATGAGCTGCCTGTCCTGCCCGCCGTCCAAATCATTCACATAAAGATGCCCTATAGTTCTTCCCTGTACCTGAAGTTTTCTTCCCGGCTCACTTACCACATCCGGATGAAAACCTAAAAAGCTGTCACCGATCACGATTTCTTTTTCGCCGTGCCTGTCGGTCAGAAGAATATTGATTTGAAATACCTGTGCAAGGTTGCTTAAATATTTCTTAATGCTTTCTATATTATAAAGATTGGAAAGCGAATAATTTCTGATATTTTCCTTAATTCTCTTGTCATAAGGAATTGAATCGTAACCCATACCCCGAACCATACCTTTCTTTTACCGTTAATTTACATCTTAAGTATACCGTTTTCCCCATTCTTAGGCAAGCATTTCTTCGCTCCTCAAAGTCTGCTCCAGACCGGCTACTACTTTTTCTGAAAAGCCAAATGTTCGTTTATCTTACAATACTCTCCTGTTTTGTTATACGAATCCATCAAATGATTATCTGCCTGATAAGCCGTGGGGATCTCTTCCTGATTCTGTCTGGTTCCCTTTTGATCATTTTCCTTTTCCCAAGCTCTCCGCCTGTTATTTCCCGGCGCCTGCTGCCCAATATTGGAAGACATGGTAAATCCATCCTGCTTTTTACCAAAACGCTTTAGTGCCGACTGAGTGCCTATCTTGACTTTATCTCTGACTGTTTCCCATTTATTTACTATGTAATCAGAAATATTCTGCCTCACCGTCAGAAGCATCTCCCGAACCCCTCGTCCGGACCCGTCTCTGTCAAAAACAGACAGGACATTCTCTTTCTTATCGTTTCCTTCCTCCCCCATAGCTTCCCACATTTCCCGAAAAAGGCCAGCTCCCGTCCTTGTCTTTTTTCCGGCTCTTCGCGTACCCGCTCCCAGTTCCGCTATCATCGGTTCTTCCTCGGACATTGTTTTCTCCGCCGCCTGGTAAGTATCCATGCGGATACCCGCGGCGCCGGCGCTTTTCTTGTTTGCTTCCTCCTCATGAAGACACTTGGTTATATGGTGTGTGTGTGAATGTGTAAGCTGATTACCTAAGTGCGAAGTTACATCACTCTCAATCCGCATAAAAGCCTCCTTTATTCCTGCCGCCAATGAGACAAAGCCACCCGGGCTCTTAACATTATTTATTGTGCTGCTGTCAGATAGCTGCTTACCGCATAGACCGTCTGACCGTTATAATCAAGCTGTGACCAGCCGTTATCACCTATTGCCGTTCTGGTAAGTACCTCACCATTATGAAGAACCGCCACCACAGTATCATCTCTTGCTGTACTCGGTTCCGTACGCAGATTGGTTTCCATCTTTGCCGTAACTTGTTCATTTACCGGTGTATAAACGGGTCCCTGAGGCGGTGCCTGCTGCCCGGTATCTTCCATATTTGTGGTAAGGTAGCTTGTCACTGCATAAAGTGTCTGACCATTATAAATAACGCGCGACCAGCCGTTATGCCCTATTCCAGTCCTTACAGCCGTATCACCATGAACTAACTTACAGACGATAGTTCCGTCATCCAGAGTACTTGGCTGACTTCGCAGATTTGTTTCCTGTTTGGCGGTTACTGTCTCATTTACTTCCGTAAAAATAATTCCCACTTCCGGATTGGCTGCCACCACCTCTGCCGGCGTCTCATCCTTTGCCTCCGCTTCTTTGGTATAACCGAAATATGCCAAATTTACGTCCGCCTTCCCAGAAATACCATCTACCTTTCCCTGACTGGTGTACTGCCACATGGCATGTGTACCGGAATAGCTGGAAGCGGTAGTCTGCGGATAAGGTTGATCCGGGTACTGCGCCACCCATATTTTATACTTCGATGCAAGGGTCCCTGTATTCCACTGAGCATTGCCCTCCAGCTCCGAACGGGAGGCATAAAACATCGGCGTATATCCGCCTGCGGAAATTTCATCCAAAAATGCACAGGCAAGATTTGTTCTGTCCTCGATACTGAGCCCGTACTGTCTGCTGTCTGCGGACTGAAAATCTTCGCAATTATATGCCACCGGATATGTAATTTTATATTTTGCAATGATATCCTTAGTAAATGCGGCTTCCGCCCTTGCCTCATCCTGTGTTACAGCGGAGGAAAAGAAATAAGCCCCCAGCTTAATTCCTACTGCCTGCGCTTCCTGCATATTATATCTTGCCGTGGGATCCTCAAAAATCTCTCCTGTAGACTTTGCACGATATCCCACACGGATCATGGCAAACTCCACCCCAGAAGCCTTAACTTTCGCCCAATCGATAGTACCCTGATATTTGGATACATCAATTCCCATCGTTAATTGCTGCGTCTCATCTTTGCCAAGAGGAACCACCGTGACCTCCGCTCCCGCTGATTCATTACCTGCCGCGCCGCCTGACTGTGGATCCTGTGCATCATCCAATGCTCCGACCGTAACCTCTGCCTGCGTCTCCGCTTCCATCACCGGTTCCACGGAAGGCGATGGAGAAGCTGCCAGCAAATCTTCCTCTTCGGGCATATCACTGCCTTCTGTTCGAGAATCCTCAACTAAAGAGTTCTCCTCCTGCAGTTCTTCTTCCGGAATCTCTTCCCATAGCCCAAGCTGCGCTTCCACGCTTTCCCGTTCTTTCCTGCTGCCGCTTAAAAAGACCACAAGTAAAACCACCAATACTACTACGATCACTACACCAAGTCCAACAAGACCAATCAAAAGCTTTCGGTCCGGCTCGACTGTAGGAAGATCTTCCTCATATAGTTCCTCTTCCTCATCATCTAAATCTTCAATAAAATCATCATCCAAATCGTATTTTTTCATTTTTCTTTTATCCTATTTCATAAACTTTCTTCTTAAGTCTACATTATATAGAGATATTGCGATATTCGCAATAAGCTTTCTCTTTTTTCGGAAAAGTGTTCCCATTGTTCATTTTCCAAAATTGGATAAATCTTTGCAACATTGTCAAGTGATGAGTTCCGAAATGTTGATTAAGTTTTTTGTATGATATAATTCAGTGCGGATACAGAAATTCGTATAATTATGTATGTTTCCGATAACACATTTAACAAACTGATTATATTAACAAGGAGATAGATATAGATATAGATATAGTGATAGAATATTTAAGCATTATTGATTACAATACCCTTGAAACAATTAGCGAAGTAAAGGGATATGTGTCTATTGAGAATATTAACGAATTAACATATCAAAAAAATAAATCTACTGTAATGCGTGGTGAAAATGTTGAACATTTTAATTACTATATTATTGTCAAAAGCAATGATAATAAGGCGTACTGCATCTAAATAAATGCGAAAATGAAACTGGTAATCCTGAATGGAGCTTATTTTGCACCAACATTTATATGAATTATTTGAGAGCATATATAGACAAAGAGATTCCATCATTACCTTCAATTCATGATTTGTATATTTTAATTGCCAGCACAAGCAGTTGTTTTGATCTTAAAGATATGTTAACTCCTAAATATTTAAACAGATTATTGATGATTCACAGAATTTGTTTGACATATTCTTCGCAGTTTCATATAATACTATCAGAGACGGAGCAATCCGCCATCGAAAATATTGTTCGCACACCGTCTGCGACTAATAAATGAACGGCTCGAAAATATTGTTCGCTTACCGGAAGCGTCTAATAAATGTCCGGCTTGAAAATTCTAGCCTTATCGCTTAGGTGGTAAGGCTATTTTTACGGGGAGAATGCTATGGATTATCAAGAAGGATATGTCTATCATATTAAGGACGAATAATTTACTAAAGCAAACGATCCAAACCTCATGCAAAATAAAGAAAACGGCAATTATCGCCCAACTTTTTATTGTATGCATGATGAAAAAACATCCTTGCTTTGGCTTGTTCCACTTAGCAGTCGTGTTGAAAAATTTCAAGCAATTTATGATAAGCAAATAGAAAAATATGGTAATTGCCTGACCATTGTTATAGGAGAATTTTTCACCATTAACAGTAATTGACTCTACCATTCCGGGTTTCTGTAGCAAACCAAATGTTACGTCATGCATGTTGATGCATGTAATATTGCAAAAGCCAGAACTTAGAAGTTTTTGTTGTATGACAACATAATTTTGTTCTGATAAATCCCCTAGATTCTTTGGAAATCTAATGCCTCCATTTTGAATTAACTCCTTTTCACCCTCTTTTTCTGGCATTACCTTAAAAATCAAGCAGCCTTCATTCCATATAACGTCTGACGGTTAGCATATTTAGCCGGTAGTTTAAGTGAGATTAGGGGAACTGAAGTCGTTTCAGCTTTCGCATGGCTTATAGCGATCTTTCTTTGGATTTTGGAGAAACGGCTGTCACAAAATCCCGAAAGGCGCTATCGCCACAGAAAGCTGAAACGACTCAGTCCCTTTCCTCCGTTAAACAAATCTCCACAATTTCCTCTATCGGTATCCTACTTCCCTCCTGCATGATCACAACTCTCTCATAAGGATCAATCTTCTTCACACGACCTCGCAGCGTAACGTAGGATCCTCCCGCCTTCCGGCTGTCAGGAAGAAAATAGGTAACTGCTACCTCCGGCTGAACAGATATCTGCTCCTGTATCAATCGAAGTTTCTCATCCAAAATAATCCGGGCATCTTCCTCAAGTTCTATCCGGTTATCTGTAAGACGCCCTGTTTCCGCAATAGCGTCTTCATAGCCGGTTAATGCGGCAAACGGCGAAAACTGTGCCGCCCGGTCTGCTCTGCTCATCTGCGGATGATTCGCTGAAACCGGATGCGGGAGCCCTATAATATCATCATAATGATGATAGTCATTACTTCCCTCTGTTGCCTTCTTCCAATCTGTCATGCCTTATGACCTCCGATCTGCCTGTTCCGCTCTACGGTCATGGCGCCCTCTTCAAGGTTCATTCCCTTCAGGATTGCATTTTTGCCGTACTTTTTCTTAATATCCAGCATAGCCTTCTGGATTTTTTTCTCCCGTGCTAATTCCGCTTCTTCTTCCTCTTTCCGCTTTTGCTTCGCTTCATAATCCGTAAACAAATCGAGCTGCTCAAAAATGTCCTCCCGGGCACTCTTATCTTCCGGCTCCACATGATTTGCTGTCACATAAACCCTTCTCACCAGCAGATTTTTGTCTACAATCCTTTCATACAGCTCCGTAACCGCATTCAGAATCTGTTTTGTGGAGGAAGTATGCCTCTCCAGGTTCACGGTTCCGTGAGCATGTTTGGGAATCTTCCTTCCATAATGATCTGTTGTGACCGGTCCTTTATAATTCTTTCTAATCTCGGGATTATTCAGATTTTCGATATCGTACCCCACCGTGAGCACCATCTGATCGGTCGCCAGTCCTTTATCAACCAGATCCAGAACCAAAAGATCCGTCATTTCCCTGACGATCAGTTTGCCCTTGTCATAAGGATAAGGACACTGAAGCACCTGTCCGGAACCCATACTGCTGCTATCCGGTTTATAGGCCTTAATATCCGCCATAGTACAGGGCTCCCAGCCCCATGCATGATCAATCAGTAATTCCGCATTAATTCCAAATAATCTGTACAATAATTCCTCATTGTGATAATCAGCAAGCCCTCCCACAGAGCATCTTGCCACATCCCCCATGGTAAACATTCCGTTTTCTTCCAATTTCCGGGCATAGCCCCTTCCCACACGCCAGAAATCCGTAATCGGACGATGGTTCCAGAGAAGCCTCCGATAAGTCATCTCGTCCAGTTGGGCAATCCGTGCGCCTCCCTTCTCCGGCGTAACATGCTTTGCCACAATATCCATGGCAATCTTACACAAATAGAGATTGGTGCCGATTCCTGCCGTAGCCGTAATACCGGTTTCCTGGAAAATATCCTGTATGATTTTCATTGTTAGTTCCCGTGCGCTTAAACGGCAGGCCGCCAGATAATGCGTCACATCCATAAACACTTCATCGATAGAATATACATGAATATCCTCCGGTGCAACATACTTTAGATAAATATGATAAATTCTGGTACTGTACTCCATATAAAGGGCCATACGGGGAGGCGCCGCAATATAAGAAACCGACAATTCCGGATGCATTTCCAGTTCCCCACTGTTATAAGAAGAACCTGCAAACTCACGCTTCGGTGCTTTAAGCCGCCTCTGCGCGTTGACCTCCTTTACCCTCTGAACCACTTCAAACAGCCTTGCCCGTCCGGGAATCCCGTAAGACTTAAGTGAAGGAGATACCGCCAGGCAGATTGTCTTTTCTGTGCGGGAAGTATCTGCAACCACAAGGTTCGTTGTCAGTGGGTCAAGCGCTCTCTCCTTACATTCAACGGAGGCATAAAATGATTTCAGGTCAATGGCAATGTAAACACTCTCCTGAAGATTCATGTTCCCATAAGCATTGTTTTCCTGAAGCATATCTACGCCTCCTTTCCATTCGCTTTTATGAAATATATCATATCAGAACATACGTTCTTTTTCAATATTATTTTTCTGCTTAATTCTGCCTTTTTATCTGTTCTCCTTTTATCAGAGAATATCTGATCAGACCGCTTCCGTTCAATTCTTCCCTGTACATATCCACAGCCGTGATCTGATGATTATCATAAGACGTATAATAGTAAATCCCTTTATCCACGTTACAGCAGGAAGTATAAATAGTAATTTCATACTTCCCGTCTCCTACTTCACAGCAGCCTCTCTGCTGATCCACAGAACCAAGAATATGAAAAAACTGGCTCACGCTTTCTTCTTCCGAATCACCCGACAAAGAATTCATTTTGACAAAAGAAACTCTCACAAAGCGCGACTGGGAGGATAAATCTCCCGGAAGTCCCAATGCGCCCATTCCACGGCTGTATGCGTACAAATCAAGCTTATCCGAAAAGCAGTTCTTCGGCGCTTTCGGCGAAAGCTGCATATAGTTATTTAACTGAAACATCTGTTCATCAAAGGGCGGATTATTAGTCAACACTCCCACCGGATTATCGTATACCTTCAGCCCCTCATCTACAGATTCCACCACAATGGAATGCTCACGGTCGGAAATGATCCAATGAAGCTGTGTCGGCGGCAGACTTTCACTGAAAGAAATCTTGGTAAGATTTATCCTGCAAAGCAGTTCTTTTGCCTCCTCCACATTTCCGCACTGACTTAATATCCACGGTATAAACTCGAAGGTTGCCACATTATCCTTATCCTTTTCTATATCCCGGTACTTGGCATTACCCACAAAATTAAGTCCTGCCATTCCCAGCCCCTTTTCATTTACCGCATCATAATACAGCGGATAGTTCTCTATCACACAAGCCATACCGATCATTGCATAGTGGCTCTCCATCGCACCCATATTCCGAAAATGAAAGACATAATTGCGAGGCACAATGGTAACCTCATCTCCGTAGGAAAATTCATAATCCAATGTTCGTCCAAAATAGAAATCTTTTGTTTTATAGGTTGCAGCCGTACACATAATCCGTCTCCCTTCTTACATCATTACTCTTAACAATTATCTCTCTTATTCTATAAAAGATACTTCCCAGTCGTCATAACCATTATTTATAGAAAATTGATCCTTTATCCCTTCTGTCAGGCAAATTTCTCCCTCCCCGGTAATCAGGATCATATCAAAATCCCGATGCTGCCGCCAATAAGAAACGGCCCCGTCCGGACCCATGACAAACAGTGCCGTTGACAGTGCATCGCACAGCTTTCCTTCTTTGGCCAGAACGGTAACGGAAGCAAGCCCGCTCTCTGCCGGATAGCCGGTAGCCGGATCAATGATATGCCCGTATGTCTTTCCATCCGCTCCCACAAAATACCGCTCGTAATTACCGGAAGTTACTATGGCCAGATCGCAGACCTCAAGCACACCCAGATATCCTTCTCCATATGGATTTCTAATTCCTACGCGCCAGTTCTTTCCATCCGGCCTGGTTCCGATAACCTGAATGTTTCCACCCAAATCAAGCAATGCCGATTTCACGCCTTTTTCTTTGAAAAGCTCCACCAGAATATCTCCGGTATAACCTTTTCCCACGGCGCCGAAATCCAACTGCATGCCGTCAGGCAGCGTCACACGGTTTCCCTCCATGAAAACCCGGTCATATCCCACATTCCGCAAAAGCAGTTCCAATTCTTCCTGTCCTGGAATCCTGTTTTCTCCGATTGTAAATCCCCAGGAAAGAAGCACAGGATAAATAGTCGGCTCCAAAGCCCCCTCCGTCTCCTGTGCCATCTTAAGCGCAAATCGTAGCAGATCACCGGTTTCACCGCTGACGTTTACAGGCGTTCCGTTACTATGATTAAGCGCAAATACCTCACTTCCCTCATCCGTCGTTGACCATAGCATTTCCAGCTCTTCTACTTTATTCTGTGCATCAAGAATTGCCTGTTCCCCTGTTTTCCCGTAGGCAGTCAGGGAAACATACGTACTCATTGCAAAAAAAGAGGCGTCAGCTTTCGACTCATCTGTTTTTATTTTCCGGGCGCCTGCCAGACAGACGCCCAGAAAAAGCAGTATCATAATCAGAGAAATTACTTTGTTTCTCACCTGTCTGCTCCTTTGCTTTCATTGCAGGGACTTAACAGGTTGCCCCGCCGACCACCGTTTTCTTTAAAATCTCTTCTCGATTAATCTGACTGTTCAGCAGCTTATCCTGTACATAGTCAAATCCAAGACGGTTTATGGTGTCCGCAAAACGCTCACCAGAAAGTCCTTCATCCCGGAAGAATAGAATTGCACGCTCTGTCAACGCCAGAACTTCTTCCTCTGATGTGAAGATCTTATCAAGAGGCTGACCTTCTGCCACCTTCTTTCCCCAGCGGCCTCCAATGTACACCTTATATCCTACTGTTCCTTCGTTCACTGCCCCGAAAGGACACTTGGAAATACAACGTCCGCAGTGATTGCAGTCTTTTGTATCAATTCCGATCTTTCCGTCCTCAAGCTTCGCAACACGGATAGGACAATTGTTTTCCACCTGGCAATTCTTACATCCACGGCATTTGGATAAGTCAATTTCCGGCACCCGCTGACCGATAATACCCAGATCGTTTAGGTTGGGCTTCACGCAGTTATTAGGACAGCCTCCCACTGCAATCTTAAATTTATGAGGCAGTGCCACATCATGATACCCTGTATAATACAGATCATGCAGCTTCTGTGACAATTCAAAGGTGTCTATCAGACCGTATTGACAGGTAGTTCCCTTGCAGGATACTACCGGACGCACCTTGGAACCTGTTCCGCCGGTTTCCAGACCAGCCTGCGCCAGAAATTCCATAATATCATCCAATGCATCATAGGGAACACCCTGAATTTCCAGTGTCAACCGGGTGGTCATGGTCACTTCACCGGAGCCGAAGCGCTCTGCCGCCTCCGCAACCTTCTTCTGCTCATCCGCCGTTAATTTTCCGTTTCTAGTGATCACACGAACGTTAAAAATATCATCAAAACGCTTATCCTGTAAGCATCCAAGGCCTTTTACTCTTTTAATTTCTTCTGCAGAAAGCTTTTGACCGTTCCTGGGCACCTTCACTTCATTAAACATGGCTCCGCCCTCCAGAACAAGGGTATTGGTATAACCCAGCGCTTTCAGACAATTCTGCAAAAAGTATCCTCGTTTCCCTTTCGTACATACCAAAAGAAGCTTTGCATCTTTCTCCAGACCCTTAATCGGTTCCGTAACCGTGGAAAGATTGATCCAGCGCGCTCCTGCAATACCGGGCGTTGGCTGCACATCCAAAACCGTGTAATCTTTTGCGGCGCCGGAAGCATATTCCGTAGGACTCATGCTGTTTAGAACACCGTCCAGTTTGTTTTCCAATATGTAGCATGCTGTCACAAAGGGATGAATCGCCGTTGAGAAAGGAGGTGCATAGGCAAAATCCAGAGTATCAAAATCCTCCAGCTTCATCTCCTGTGAAATTCCCGTCACTGCAACATCTACCATCTTGTCTACCGCGCCGGCTCCAAGCACCTGAATCCCTAAAAGCCTGCGGCTTTCTTTTTCGGCGGTAAGTTTGATGATAAAGGAGGAAGCTCCCGGATAATAATGTGCTTTGTCATCCAAAATGCAGACCACTGATACCGCATCGTAGCCAGCCGCCTTTGCTTGTTCCTCCGTAAGCCCCGTACGTCCGCCGTTTAACGAAGGAAGCAGCCGCACTACGCCGGTTCCTAAGCATCCGCCGTATCCGCTGCCGATACCATGCATTTTCTTTGCCATTGCCCTTGCTGCCAGATTGGCGGTAGATCCCATAGCTGACCACTGTGGTTTTCCGGTCATGGCGCTTCTCACCATTGCACAGTCACCTGCTGCATAGACATCGGGAAGATTGGTTTTTAATTCCTCATCTACCAGAATCGTACCCTTAAACATTTCAAGCCCCGAGCCTTCTAAAAAGCCGGTTGCCGGACGAACGCCGATTGCAAGAATGACCAGATCCGCCGGGAGAACGCCGCTGTCAGTAATCACGCTCTCAGCATGCTCCGTTCCGTTTATTCCCTTTAAGCTTACCGAAGTCAGCACCCGCATTCCGGCTGCTTTTAACTGACGCTTAGCATAGGCTGCCATCTCTGCGTCAAACGCGTTAGGCATGATCTGAGGCGCCGCATCGATCACCGTCACATCCATTTTCAGAGCCGCCAGATTCTCCGCAACCTCCAATCCGATAAATCCCGCACCGCAGACTACCGCTTTACGGCACTTGTTTTCTTCCGCATAAGCCCGGATTGCCACTGCGTCATCCGGTGTCCGCACACAATATACCCCCGGAAGACCGACTCCGTCTACTGGCGGTACAAAAGGGACCGCCCCCGTGGTAATAATTACTTTATCATAAACTTCCTCAAATATTGTCCCATCCGCTTTTCTAACAGATACCTGTTTTTTGGCACTGTCAAGGCCCACTGCCTCACATCCGGTATATACCTGTGCACCGGTCAGGCCAGCATACTTTTCTGGTGAATTGACAATCAGTTCTTCCCGCTCTGAGATATCCCCGCCAATGTAATAAGGAAGACCACAGCCGGCGTAAGAGATATCCGCGCTTTTGGTGAAAATTTTCACCTCCGCCTGACGGTCAAGACGTTTTAACTTTGCGGCCGCCTTTGTTCCCGCTGCAACACCGCCCAAAATCACATATTTCATTTCCAATTGCCTCCTTTCGAATCTTTCATGACCTTTTTTTATTATACCTTGATTTGCTTTTTCGCACAATTGCTTCCATCAATAAATTTACTCCCGCAGACATACCCGTTTGGCTTACTGCTTACGGGAATCAAAGGCTGCGGCTCAGGTATTTAGCGAATATCTGTACAAGATTTATCTTGCAATCGCTTGCTATCGTACCTCAATTTTGATATAATAAATTTGTATATCGAAATTTTTTTGGGAGGATGTTCAAATGTATCACTGTGAAGTATGTTTCTATTTTATGGGCTGCGACAGCAACTTGATTCAAATTGTGCGTGCAACGACGCCACCTACACAATTTACCTATAGTTTCGAAGAAAGTAATACTCTCTCAGAAGACTCCGCCCGCAAAGCTGATGTGATTTTTATGAATATGACAACCGTAGGCTCTACTGATCTGAATATACTGATAACCTGTAAGAAAAAGGATTCCGAAGTGATTCTCCTTGCAGATAAGGATCGGGCCGCATCACTGACTTCCGATGAACTGTCAGAGGTTTCCGATCTGTGGACTCTCCCTCTGACGGATACCGAAATCTCTTTTTACTTTTCCAAGTGGTTTAAAAACTACAAGATGAGTAAAGACTTCTGGCAGTGCCAAAATTATCTTGACGTAACCATCAACGGTGTTCCTCATCTGATCTGGTACAAAGATAGGTATGGCGCTCACGAAAAGGTAAACGAAAGCTTCTGTAAAGCGGTCAATAAGACCATGGAACAAATCGAGGGCAGAGGCCACTATTATATATGGGATATTGAACCTGATGATTATGTAAAGGGCGAATTTATCTGCATGGAATCCGAATTTGAGGTAATGGAAAAAAAGGAAACCTGTATCTTTGATGAGAACGTAAAAATCCGGGATGAAATGCGTCAGTTGAAAACTTATAAATCGCCGCTGTTCGATCTTGACGGCAGTGTCATGGGTACGGTAGGCGTTGCTATGGATGTAACACAGGAACGCATTTATGAGCAGATGATCTTAAACAATGCTAACACGGATTTTCTTACCGGACTATACAACCGAAGATATGTTTATCAATTTATGGAACAACAAGGTAAAAATCCTTTGACTGTGTTCTATCTTGACCTTGATAATTTTAAGACCGTCAATGACCAGTACGGACATCAGGAAGGAGACCGGGCGCTTCTCCTAACCACGGAGATCCTCCAAAAATGTATGCCAGATGATATGATTGCCCGAATTGGTGGCGATGAATTTATAGTCATCAAAGTAGGTGAATATTCCAAGCAGAATGTAGAAGAAACCAGATTATGGCTTCAGGAACAACTGGACAGTGCCTTCGCAGCAGATGACCACCTTAATAAAATCTCCGCAAGCATTGGTACTTCCCATTCCGATCAAGGTGCCATCGCTATGGACGCTCTTATCGGAGAAGCTGACGATTTGATGTATCAAGAAAAAAGCCGAAAAAAAGCCGCTTCCTAATAAGGAAGCGGTTTTTCCAGCCTTTCTATAATTTTCCTATTATCTGATCTTGATTACACCCTTTACAATATCCGCCTTATTCGTCACACACGCTTCCAGCGCATTTTGTATCTCATCAAGTTCAAAGAAATCCGTAACAACATCTTTAATGGCAATCTTCCCGGAAGCCACCGCATCAATTGCCATGGGATAAATATTTCTGTATCGGAAGACTGTTTTGAAGGTCAGTTCCTTATCAAGCGCCATTCCAATAGGCAAAGTCATCTCCCCGGATGCACTATAGCCTACAAACACGATTGTAGCACCCTTATTGGCACCTTTAATCAACTGTCCTGCCGTAATCTGGGTTCCGGCTGTCTCGATTCCCAAATCAAAACCTTTCCCCTCTGTATATTCCATAATCTTAGCAACAGTATCTTCCTCTTTTTTTCCATTAATCACAAAATCAGCTCCCAGCTCCTTTGCTTTGGCAAGGCGCTTCTCCATCACATCCACTACAACAACCTTTGAAACGCCCATTGCCTTTAAGGAGAGCAAGGTCACCAGTCCGATACAGCCCGCTCCCGTAACTACCGCTGTCTGTCCCAGCGATGCGCCGCCCTGACGTACAGCATGCATTCCTACGGCCAACGGCTCAATCAATGCGCCTTCCATAGTGCTTACATTTTCCGGAAGTTTAAAGCATAATCCTGCCTCATGCGCCACATATTCCTGAAATACGCCATCTACAGGCGGTGTTGCAAAAAAGATAACATCCTTACAAAGATTATACTTTCCAGTCTTGCAAAATTCACATTCTCCGCATGTTTTCCCCGGCTCCAGAGCTACCCGGTCCCCTGCTTTTAAATTTTTTACATTGGAGCCAACTTCTACTACAGTACCTCCAGCTTCATGCCCCAGTACAAAAGGCGGTTCTACTACAAAGTCCCCTATCCGTCCGGACTCATAATAATGCAGATCCGATCCGCATATTCCCACATACTCCACCTTTACGAGCACCTCGTTTTCCTTTGGTACCGGAATCGGTCTTTCCTGAATTTCCACCTTCCGCAGAGCTGTCATAACTGCTGTTTTCATCGTTTTACTCTCCATAAGTTTCCACCTCCTGATGTCAATATATCACCCTTTTCTCAGGGGGGCAAGCTTATTTCAACGCAGGAACTACCTTTATGCCTCCTGGCTTCGTTTATTGCGAATCTGCTCTGCGATCTCCTCTACCTTTTTCTCTGTCAGAATATATTTCCTATGGAACAAGAATACTGCAACCAAAAGTCCCGCAATAGGAATCACAGTCATTGTCATACGGAGGCCGAATATGGAGGATTCCGCTGCATTTACCGTCGCTGCCACATTTGAGGTATCATCACTTAAATTGCAGACAGATAAGCAGACGGAAGCAATCAATGCTGCAACGCCGGAAGCCAGCTTAACCACAAAGGTCTGCATGGAAAAGATCACGCTTTCATCACGACGATCGTTTTTCAGTTCTCCATAATCTACCGTATTAGCAAGAAATACCGTAGTCAAAACCGTCAGCATTCCAAATGCCGTAAATACGAAAAATGCAGGTACAAACAAAAGTGCAATATTGGTAAGTCCCAGACACATCAGTAAGAATAAAAGCGCATACCCTACAATAGCCATAACAAAGCTCACATAAAACACTTGCAGGGAACTGATCAGCTTACGGATCATGGGATAAAAAAGCATCATGGATAAAATCTGGATTCCTCCGCCAAAGGTATTGAACAACGTATATCCGTTATACCATGTCTCCCCTCCAAAATCATACTTAAAGAAATAAATCAACAGATTGGAGGTGATATAAAGCGAACAGTTGATCAACACAATTGAGATTACAACGATCATGGTTTGGTCGTTTTGGATCAGCGCCTTGAACATCTGCCCTACTGATGGTGCATCCACATCCACCGTAGACTTTTCCTTAATATTCAGACAAGTGATCAGGATAAATACTACAAAAAGAATTGCTATAATCAGGGCAAATAATCTGAAACCGTTTCTCTCATTTCCCTGTCCTAATGCCTGAACACACATCATAGTAATAATTGTGACCAGCGCCGATCCAACTCCGGCACAGGAACGGGCAAGCGTGGTAAGCCCTTCTCTTTCCTTGCCGCCCTCCGTAAATGCCGGAATCATTGACCAATATGGAATATCCATCATTGTATAGGTAACTCCCCATAGAATATACGTAATTGCAGCGTAAGCAACCAGCCCGCTTCCATCAAGAGCCGGCGGCGCCGCAAACATAACGTACAAGATTACTGCATTAGAAATGGTTCCGATCAGAAGCCATGGTCTGAATTTTCCCCATTTTGTCCTTGTCTTTGCTACTAAAACGCCCATAACCGGATCATTAAAGGCATCAAACACACGAGCTGCCATCAGAATGATTCCCATTGCAATCGCACTGACACCCATAATATCCTGATAATAATACAGTATGTAGCTTGCAGAAAGCATATAGACCATATCCTTTCCCACCGCTCCAAGACCATAAGACACCTTTTCTTTTCCTGATAACTTCATAAAAATTACCCACCCTTTCTATCTCATTTTTTTATTCTTTTGGTCCGTCCGGAAAACTCTCATCCACAGACAGTAATACCTTTCATCAAAATTTCTACCACTTCATCTAATGCATCTTTATAAGAAATACCATTTTGGATCAAGACATCTCTTTGAAAGAATTGCTCCAACGACGCCTCCAGCATCATCTTAAGGATCGGAATTTTAATGGGGCGGATCGTTCCTTCTTCCACTCCTTGCTCAATCAGTTCTATCGTTCTCTCCCAGCCAGTTTCCAACCGAAGCTCCACCTGCTTATAGATCTTTGGATATTTTTCCTTTAATAGATGCAACTGCCGGAAATCGATATCCTTGTATCCTTCCGGAAGAACACCAAGAATCTTATGAATTTTTTCTACCGTGGTCAGTTCCTTATTCTCAAAGACTTCTTGCTCGCTCTCCTTGATCGTATCAAAAAGATAGTCCACCATCGCCAAAAACAGCGCTTCCTTATCCTGAAAAACTGTATAGATCGTTTTCTTGCTGATCTTTAACAATGCTGCAATGTCATCCATCGTAAATTTCAGCCCCTTTTGGTTAAAAACCTGAATGGTTCCTTCCAGAATTGTTTCTTTCAATTCCATATCTTTCCTCCGTCAGATTTTTTCAGTCATAGCAAACGCTGACTTGCTTTACGAGCCAGCTTATTGCATCAAACGCTGACTTGCCTTGCAAGCCAGCTTATTGTGACAAAAAGGAAACTGATTTTTAATTTTCAGTTTCCTTCATTTTAGCATGTTAGTATACGTTCATCAAGAAACTATTTTCACAAAAACAGTTTCCACATTTTATCTATTTTTACCAATTCTCAACTTATTTCTTTTCTTCTTTCAATTTCCTTTTTCTCTCATACATGGATTTGTCTGCACGCTTCATGGTATCCTTTATATTTTGGTCTTTTTCCGGATCAAAAACCGCATATCCCGCTGCCACTTCCATCGCTCCATGAAAGCCCGGCAGACGCAGCTCCTTCATCTTCTCTTCCAGCCGCTGTCTGTCCGCTTTAAAATCATTTTCTGTCAGATTTCTGGTAATGCAGCAAAACTCATCTCCTCCTATCCGGTATATCTTTCCGCGCCCGTCAAAAATTTCCTGAATCACTTTACTGCTGATAATAATATAATAATCTCCTGCATCATGTCCGCAGGTATCGTTAAAAAGCTTTAAATTGTTCAGATCAAGTATGATTATCCCCAGCCCTTTGCTGTTCCGCCCGGTCCGTCTTTCAAAATCCTTTTCAAATTCCATACGATTATACAACTGTGTCATCGGATCCTTTGCCGCTTCCTGCTTGATTTGAGCCGCCTGCTTCCCCATAACTGTCAAATTCATAAAATCCAACAGGAGCGCAACCGTAACTGCAATCGTATACCCAAAATACCCAAAACGACTGCAAAATGCCACATCCGGATTATTAGAAAAATAATATCGATACATATCCTGTAAGGAGGTCACTGCCACCACAAGAATAAAAATATTGTGAACCACATAAGAAATAGGCTGATCCTGCACAATTTTCTGCTTTGCCCGATGACGCAGCTTCGGCATTGCTGTCAGAATAATATATGCGCTGGCTATCAAAAGCACACTGTGAGTCACAAAAATCGTATCCGCAAAATCCACAATCTTAAAAAACTGCAATGCGCCAGTGATCCAAAATTCCATCAGAGAAATAATCGTCAATCCCTTTAAGATTTTTGACTTTCCATTATGGAAGGTGAGATTTACAAACTGAATAAAAGGCGCTACCGCCATTTTCAGGCACAGATAAGACAGCCAGCTTATCAATAAGAGCTTTCGGAAAAAGAATGAATAAATATTTGCCTCAATAGCAGACCATGCGCCAATAAACACTGCAAAAAGAGCCAGCCAGGGAAGTCCTTTGCTGAGCTGAAGCTTCTGTCCTGATACTCCCCAGATCAAAAGCAGCATCAATCCAATCATAATGCCGAAAACGCTAAGAAGGAACATGGGAATCTTTTCTTTCAGGTAATGCATGGTGATTCCCTGTCTTGTTCCATGATATAAAGCAGGAATCGTTACCGTGCTGCTCCCATAGCATTCTTTAATTCGTATAGTAAGAATCTTCCCTATATCTTCCTGCGTCAGCTCCACAAACATCCAACCGTTCCCCGGCGTTTTGCTCCCAAGACGCTGATTCTGTTCAAACTGCAGAACAATTTCTTCCTCTGAACAAGTATCAAATTGACTGATCTCTTCTTTTGTCAGATACACCTGTACCTGCTGCTGAAAAGCAAAAAAGCCTACTGTATCCGCCTCATTAACCTTTCTAGACAGTGTAACTTCCTGTATCCCTGCTCCGGCAAGATACTGCGGTAATTCTGCATATTTCAATTCCTGCTCTCCCACGCGCACATGCCAACCGCTCCGATAGGCTGCACACGTCTGATCATAACCAGGATTTTGCATCAGACCTCTGGAGCTAAGACTTCCTGCCAACAATAAAAATACAATGCACACAATCTGAACCACATAGATTTTCATTCTTTTCATTGGTCTTCCTCCTTTGTCCGTGATGTTCTCCTGCTTCTTCGAAATCTGTTTTCAAGAATCTCCTATTCATTATAAACTCTATTCCCAAAAAATCAAAGCTTTTCATCCATCCTTTCCCGCCCCATATGCAGACATTTGGAAGGACAGGCTTCCACACACTTCCCACACCGGATACATTCCGGCGAGCAGGAAATTTCCTGTACTGACAATCCCACCGGACAGGCATTTTCACATGCCGCGCAGCCAGTACATTTTTCCTTCTCCCAACAAACCTGCACCAGACAAAACTTGTTAAACCAGCCATACACCGCTCCTAACGGACAAAGATACTGGCAGAACGGACGATACACTTTGATCGAAAGTATCAAAAGAAAAATCAGTACAAACAACTTCCAGAAAAACAAAGCGCCTATCTGGCTTCGCAGTGACGCATTCCCAATCAACAGGGGCACCGCTCCGAATAGAGTACCAGAAGGACAAAGATACTTGCAAAACGCTGGTACCTTGGCAAATCCGTCAAACAAAAATGCTGAACCAACCACCACCAGAACAGTCAGCACAACATATTTCCCATTTTTCAAAACAGCATGAAACGGAAGTCGTTTTCTCTTTTGAAAAACAGGAATTTTGTGCAGAAGATCCTGAACCAATCCAAAGGGACACAGCCATCCACACACAAACCGTCCCAAAAGACTTCCAAAGAGAAAGAAAAATCCCAATACGCTGAAAGGAATGGTAAAGCCCTGTTGATTTAAAAGCGCCTGAAGCGCACCTATGGGACAGGAACCCACTGCACCGGGACAGGAATAGCAGTTGAGTCCCGGTACACAGGCATATTTCAGATTTCCCTGATATATTTTTCCGTTCAGGAACCCATACATATATCCATTTGTCAAAATTGTGAATACAATCTGCACTTTCAACCGCAGCTTACTCATACTTTCACCCAATCCCGATGCATTCCAGACAAATCATCACCGCTTTTCTCCAGATTATGGCTGCCTGTCCTGTTATTGTCCCTGCCACTATCAGCAAAACTCCGGCAAAAACCCCCCAAAGCCATGCATGTTTCCTACTCTTTTTCCAAAAGTCCATTAATTTTCTCCTCCCATGCCGCCTTTTCCATGGAACCGACTACCACATCCAGAACTGCTCCGTTCTCATCCAAAAAGAACGTCGTTGGCACTGCATTCACTTCTGTGAGAAGCGCACGGTACAAGGATTCATTTAAAAGCAAATGAGGATAATCCGCCCCGGTCTGCTCAATTAATCCCACTGCATATTCCAATGCTTTTTCCGGTGCACCCTCCTGAACATCACTGATAATTCCGATAATCTGAAAATCTCCGGGATCATACTCCTTTGCCAGTTCTCCCAGACCCGGCATCTCCCGCAGACAGGGATTGCAATAGGTAGCCCAGACATTGACCATAGTTAGCTTGGATTCAGACAAAATGGAAGATGAGATAATATTTCCTTCCGTATCCTGCCCTTCAAAAGAAATCAGGTAATCATCCTTCTCCGGCACTTCACTTCTTCCACATCCGCCGAGAAGAAGCAGCATCACAATGCACAGCAGTACATATCTTTTATATCCTTTTTTCAAATACACCCAATCCACTCTGCATGTCTCCCCTCTCTTATAAATACAGGAATCTGGCTGATATCCGCCGATACTTTTACACCTCTGCCTCCATCGAACTGTGTTCCGTCATAAATCAAAGTCCACGATACTCCCTCCGGCAGGTATACTTCCCGCTCATAAGTATTTTTATAGACAATGGGAGCCACCAGTAAATCACCACCAAACATATACTGATCCTGCAGTTCCCAGCATTTTTTATCCTCCGAAAATTCATAAAACATCGGACGGATAACAGGCCGTCCCTTCTCATGGGCTTCTTTCATTAATTCTCTGATATATGGCCGCATCTTCTCCCTGAAATGAATATACTTTTCAAGAATCGGCGTGTTGTCGTTTCCAAAACTCCATATCTCATTGTCTGATCCGGTAGGCATGGTGGGTGAGCCGTCCGCATGGGTCAGTGGTGTCTGCGGAACCCTGTCACCGTGCAGACGCATGACCGGGCAGAAAGTTCCCCACTGGAACCACCTTACCAGTAGCTGCTGAAAATCCGGATCTTTTGGATCTCCGCCCGAAAAACCGCCAATATCCGTAGTCCACCATGGAATACCCGCTATTCCCATATTAAGACCTGCGCACAGCTGTCTGCGGAAAGTCTCCCAATCGCTGTGGATATCCCCCGACCAGACAAGCGCGCCATATCTCTGGCTTCCTGCCCATGCACAGCGCAGCAGGTTTACTACCTTTTCCATCCCTGCCCCGCTCTGTCCCTCATAGAAGGTTCTGGCATAAAGCTGGGGATAAATATTACCGACCTTCGTCACAGGTCCCATAAAATAGCGGTAATTATCATAATCATAGACGGAAAACTCCGGTTCTGCCTCATCCAGCCAGAATATCTTTATACCATAATCAAAATAATTTTTCTTACAGAGTTTCCAGACATAATCTCTTGCCTTCGGGTTTGTTGCATCAAAAAATGTATTTTCTCCCTCAAACCGCATGGCAATTTCCACACCACGCTCATTTTTGATGAGCAATCCCCTTTTCCGCATTTCTTCATAATTCTCACTCGTAAGATTGATCTGAGGCCAGACAGATACCATAAGCTCCATCCCGTATTCATTAAGTTCGTCCACCATCGCCTTAGGGTCCGGGAAATCTGCCTCGTCAAAACGGAAGTCTCCACATTTCGGCCAATGATAGAAATCGGCCACAATCACATCCACCGGAACTCCCCGTTTGTGATATTCCCTCGCCACATTAAGAAGCTGTTCCTGATTCCAGTAGCGGAGCTTACACTGCCAGAAGCCCATACCATACTCCGGCATCATCGGCACCGTTCCCGTTGCCTTCGCATATGCTCTCTCGATCTCATCCGGCGTATCTCCTGCCGTGATCCAGTAATCCATCTGATCTGTACTTTCAGCATACCACTGTGTAAGATTTTTTCCAAACACTACTTTCCCCACAGCTGGATTATGCCAGAAGAATCCATACCCCCTGTCGGAAAGAACAAAGGGAACGGAAGCCTGTGAATTCCTATGGGCAAGTTCCAGCACACAATTCTTCACATCCAGCAGTTCCTGCTGATACTGTCCCATCCCAAACAGCTTTTCCTCCGGCTGCGCATGAAACGTAACTGTTAATTCATAGTCGCCTCCTAATCTTGACCTAAAATGTCTGGAATGATTGTTGAGCGCCCCTCCATGCCCTTCCTCCTGCAAAAGCAACTCTCCTTTTTGATTGTAAAAACTGATCTGACAGCGTTTTCTCCACCGGCACACTTCCAAACGCGCCGTAATCCTTCCATTTGTGATACTGCCGTTAAATTCATCTGTAATCCGGATAACCGCCTCAGTCTCCTTTGCCGGAAGCAGAGCATAATCCGTGTTTTGGATTTCCCGCATCATGGCTGCCCTAACCCGAAGGGAATTCTCTCCCCATGGCTCGATCTGAAGTAATTCCCCGTCATTTTCAAATAATAATGCATTTCCCTCCTTGGTTAAGTAATCCATAATAAACTCCTTTCCAAATTTCCCGAAAAAATTATTCTCTTTCTCAGATACAACAAAAGGCAGCATTCGCTGCCTCTTTTGTTGACATAAGGACGGCTCATAAAGCATGACGTCCGTTGTTTAAGCCCGAAAATCAAATTTTCTGTTTGCTTCTTCCCAATTTTGACCCTTTACCAGATTCCAATCCACTGCCTGGATCTTTTCTATAAGCTCATCGATGCTGCTGGCATGAACAGTTGTCCTTTTTACATCTGCATTGCTCCATGAATAATCAGTCTCTGCTCTTTCCGCCAGCTTTTCCTCCCATTTTTCTTTTTGGGCTTTCGCCTCTTCCTTCTTCTTATCCTTCTTTTCCTGAACGCGCTTTTCCTCCCGGGCCTCTTCGAGCCGTTCTCTCTGCTTTCCGGATGCCTGCTCCAAAACAGCAAAGTAAGAGACGGTTCCATCCTTTTGAACAGAAAATCCCAGCTTCTTCACATTTTCTGTATCATCACCCAGCTGATCTTTCATCGTATCAATCTGATTCGCTGCATTATCGATAATTCCAAGATATTTCTCTTTTGTTTTCTCATCCGATGCCATCTCCTCCAGTAAGTCAGGCTCTATCAATACACTATACTCTCTGGTTCCTCTTGACAAGTAAGATTGTGCCTCCTCATCCGAAGAATAGTCAGCCACAAAAAAGTCCATATTTCCATATTTCTTTTTCAATTCTTCCAACAAAGCTTTCGCTTTATCACTCAAATGCACCTTTTTCTGCTCTGACTTCCCTGCATTTTCCGTTTTATGCTTCTGTTCTGTTTTTTTGGCTTCGTCATGTTTCCTGTTTACCCTGTTGTCAGCATACGAATTAGTATATGCCTGATATCCATCCACTTTGCTCATGTTCCGTATCCTCCCTTTCCATCCATGTAAGTATTCTACGGTGATCTTGTTTACAGACTTCATCTTTTATTTCGGCATTTTATTTCCTATTATAAACCGTAAGTTTGCTAATTTGTCAACTTCTCCAAAATTTCTTCTTTTGAACACACAAAAGGCGGTTCGATACACTTTGATGTGTCAATCAGTTCATTAATATGCGCCTCGTACTCTGTCTCTGTCACTTCTTTTCCTTCCCAAAAATACTTAAAATATATGCCATCATCTTGATATTCGGACTCATACCCTGTGCCGATTTCCGAGAACTCTCCTTTCTCAAGCCTATAAATATTACAAGGATTATACCCCATTGCAGCACTCATACTATACAGCAGTCCGCCATATTCCAGATATTCAATTCCAACCCTATCGCTATTCATGGCTCTTATATTCCCATCGTAAAAAGAAACTACGATTTCTCCGCTTGCCATGATTTTTGTAAAAATATAGAGTTCAGGAATGTCATTGTCATCCACATAAATTAACGAATACTCATAATTCTCATCATATCCCTCCGTTACATGAAGCTTGTTTACAAAATCAATATATGCTTCTTTCCATGTTGTAAAATCCTTTAATCGACTGCTCTTCCATTCCAACTCATTCCCTGCTCTCTTTGCAATTTGCTCCTCCCTGTACTGAGCATACTGTTCCACATCAATCTCTTTGTGGTCGACAGATGCATAATCCTCTTCATCTATGCTTCCATTATGATTACTATCACCCCATCCAAACTCTCCATCGCTTATTATGCTGCCGTCTGGGCTTATCTTAATAAATTCAATACGCTCATCCCCACTCTCAGGTTCAAAATAAAACAAAATTCCACGCTGCTCTCCCATAACAACCGGCTCATAGCCCCACCAGCCTTCAAAAATAATCTGAGGTTTTTCAGCCTTAACCTTTATCGTGTAATAAATCACACTGTCCCTGATATGTAATTCCTCACTGCCATCACCGTCTATATCCGCAAAACAATATTCTATATCGTTATCCCAAAACAATTCATCAATATAAACCTGTTCTTTCTCCTTCTCTATCATAATTTCACCATCCAAAAATCCCTCATAGATTTCCATCGGGTTCAAATCAGTCTCTGCATCGGTCTCTGAATCAGCTTCTGAATTAATCTCTGATTCTTCCGAATCATTTAAAGCTTCCGGTTCCGGTGTTCCAACCTCATCATAACTTGCATTAACCTCATCATAATTTGCATTAGCCTCATCATATTTTACATTAACACCATCATCTTCTACATTTTCCACAATCTCGGAAGAATCCGCCTGCGCATCGCTTCCACAACCGGAAAGAAACGCTATTGCAGGCATCATAAACAGGATTATGCATTTGGTTATGTATCTTTTTAATCCTTTATTCATTCTGTGTTCCTCTGGCTTCTATATTTTTACGGATTACACTCATAATAATATTGCCGCAGTATCTGCACTTATAATGTTCGTCAACTGCTCCCACAATAGCTCCTCCGCAGGACGGGCATTGATCTTTGACAATTTTCTTAGCAAGCGCCACCTTCAACACACCCTCATGCTTTTCAAACGTACAATTCAAAAGATAACGCTGCCGAAGCGCACCTCTGACCAGTTTCAGCCCTCTTCCTTTATTTGAGCTATTTGGGGCAACGGGCAGATTCTGGGCGTTCACAAACGGTGTCTTACACCTAGAAAAATACTGCGAACAATCATCCGCCGCAGAGATATATTTTATCTTTTTGAATCTATTAGTAACCACAGGTATAAATGCCAAAGCAAGCACTCCGCCCCAAATAATATTATCCATGATTTCCGCTTTAATCAGTGCAAAAGATGAATAATGGCTCTTCCCTGACAACAATACTTCTTTCAAATATTCCTGATTATTGTAGTCGGCAATATTCCCCAGACAGATAATCGTCCCGATAGCGACTGCAAACAGTCCCAAGCACAGATAGATCAGAAACCGTATCTTTTTCATTGTAATATTTTTTACAGAATAGAATTCCGGGTTTTTTACGCCTTTCGACATCCGATTCTCGATACTGTAAAATCTATTGTTCGTCATAACCCTTGCAAACAAATCCGAACTACCGCAATAAGGACAGACACCTGTAAAATAGATTCGTTTTTCCATCAGACCTGCGCAATTTTTGCACTCACAAATACATTTCTTACTGTTCAGAACAATCTGTTCCATATGATCTACAATTTCAAGTTCATAACCTTTCATGTAGATCTTACGGAAAAAATGTAATTGCCGTTTTACCGTACCTGCACTTTTTCCTGTGACTTCCGCCAAATCGCCATATTGAATATAGCCGGACAAATCCCCCTCAAAATAACTTGAATAGAAATTCGCATCTCCAATCCGGCGCCTTGATATCCCCGCTATGACCAAAAGAATCATGCCTATAATAATATTCTTTACACAATCCGGAGTTGCTTTTGCCTCTAAAACTATTTTCAAATCATCACGGTAATATGAAATTAGTGAAGTAAGTACGAAAACTGACGACGCCACGCAAAACATTCCTATAATCACAAAGATTACATTTTTAATTTTCAGAAGTTTAATTCGTTTCTCTCTTAAGTACACGTTGTTGTCACCTTTCTTTTGTCTCGACTTTCACTGTTTTTGATTGTCTATAGTCCTTTTATCGTTATCCCTTCCTCTTTGGAAAATCCTAATTTTCCAGCCGGACAAGCAGGAATCCGCCAGACTGATACTATATTTTTTCCCCATCTCAATTCGCATATTATGTTCCGCAGGCCCTTCATTGGAGTACGCAAATCTATCAAATCCAATGATTTCAAATCCATTTTTCTGATAGAAAGATATAGCTACTGAATTAAAACTTTGTGTTTCCAGAACGATCATTCTTGCGTCGCTCTTTTCCGCATCTATAAGGATACTCTCCAATAGCATTTTTCCCAAGCCTGCACGACGGACAGACGTGTCAAAAACACAAATGTTCGTTACTCTGAACCTGTTATTCCATTTTTCCAGAAAGCCTTCCACAAAGCCTAATAGATTGCTGCCCTCAAATGCTCCGTAAGCAACTGGATTTTCCAGCCAGTCTGACAGCATGGCATCTTTTAATGGCATGTGAAATTCTTTTGAGGTTTTTACCCATTTCAGTGAAAAACCTTCGTCCTGCGGTTCTATATCAAGATAAGCATCTGAAAAAACATCTGCCTCATACTCTTTTCCTGCATATTGTTCATAGTCAAGTCGGACTATTCTGATCATTTGTAAACGCTCCTTGCAAATTATAGTTTACCTTAGCCGCCCTCTGCCCCAACATTTTCAAGGCTTTTCGCCTGCCAAATGCCTAAACCTTGTGTATTTTCCCTTGTTTTTCATTTATAAGCCGAAACAAGGGAATCAATTTATCCGAATGTCAGACTATTTTTCAGCGGGTAATAGACTCTCCAATAAATCTATCAGTTCATTCCATTCGTGAATATGCAAATGTTCACACTGCGGTAAGTGTTCATTGCTGCGGTCTTTGTAGTCTTTGTCCGTGTCATTGTCGTACCAGACGGGGTAAATACCAACTTGTGATGCTCCTTCAATATCTGCTTGCGGATTATCACCGCAATACCATACTTCATCAGAAGAAACTCCGGCTTTTTGTAAAGCAATATCAAACAAAATCCGATTAGGCTTTCGCATAAAATAATCACTTGAAGTCATAACAAACTCAAATTGATTGTTCGGCAGCAATCTATTAAGTCTTTCAGTTAAGGCAGCCCCCGACCACAGAAGATTGCTGATAACGGCACTTCTTATGCCATTTTTATTTATATAACCCAGCATTTTATCAGCGTCCGGCATAATCGCACCCATAGAAGCACCATTCCAAAAAACGGTTTCCATTTCGAGCGGCGTCAGGGAAAACTCAATCCCAAGATATTCATACAATACCTTATCACCAACTTGGCCGGAAATATCATAACCTATCTTGCGAACACTTTCGATGTGTTTTCCGAAAATCAGTTCCGCACCTTTTCTGACATCTTCAAGAGTGCAATTATTCGGATTCCTTGTGACATATTTCAAAAGTTCTATATTTCCTCGAACAGAATCCCAACCCGGCTCATACAAAAGAGTATGTCCGTAATCAAATAGAATCATTTTAGGATATTTCATTTCGATTTTCCCTTCATATTTCTGCTTATCACATAAATTAGTTGTAAGTAATATTGCTATTCGTAAATTTCTTCTTCCTCCAAATTCCCATTTTCATCATAAAAAGACCACTTTCCAATCTCTTTTCCATCTGCATATTCACCTTCTGCAGCGAGTTGACCGTTTTCATGATAATCTTTCCAATGACCATTCTCCAAACCATCAACGTATAATCCTGTTGACGCGATGTTGCCATTTCGATAATAATCTGTAAATAATCCTTCTCGAATCCATCTTGTTCCATCATCTGACAATTTTCGTGAATATCTATAATGAATTTCACCTGTATCGTATGGAATCTCTGCGATATATAACTTATTCTCATATATATCTTTCATAATCTTCTCCTTTAACTAAACATTTTCATTGTGATATGACACTTTTTAAAGAAAACAAAATCATTTACCATAGTATAACACAAAACATATAGGAGTTGTGAACGGACTGATATTCATTCAGAAAATCACTTTCTTACTTTTACTGCCAAGGCATGAGCGTTCATCCCTTCTGATTCTGCAAGTTGAATAATATAGTCTGCATTCTTTTTTAAAGCAGTCTCCGTATATTTAATAACACTATATCCTCGCATAAATTCTCCCACTGACATACCTGAAGAAAATTTAGCAGTACCACATGTTGGAAGAATGTGGTTTGTTCCACAGAAATAATCACCCACGGGCTCGGTACTATACTCGCCGACAAATACTGCCCCGGCATTAGTTAATCGGGCAAGCACATTTTCGTAATCATTTAATAATAACTCAACATGTTCAGGAGCTATTTCATTTACAGCATTTATAGCTTCCTGAATAGAATCAACCACAAAAATATCGCCATAATTTTCAAAAGTTTTTTGAGTTGCATCAATAAGATTATTTTCTTTACACAAGCGATAAATTTCCTTTTTAATTTCATGCGCTTGTTCTTCTGACATGCAAAATGCTGTACTAGCCTCAAAACCTGTTCCATGTTCTGCCTGAGACATCATATCAGCAGCAATAAATGTGGAATTGGCATTTTCATCAGCAATAATCGCAATTTCTGAAGGTCCTGCGATAGAATCAACTTTTACCTCACCAAACAACAGCTTTTTAGCCATTTGAGTATAGTTATTTCCCGGTCCGGTTATTGCATCAACTTTATTGATACTATCCGTTCCGTAGGCAACAGCAGCCAATCCCTGAGAACCTGAAATTTTCAGATAATTTTTTACATTCAAATAGTCTGCTACATATAATAAATGTTCATCGATCGTTCCATCAATTCTTGGTTTTGTCAGTATATATATGTTGGGAACACCGGCAACTATTGCCGGAATTAAATTCATACACAGTGTAGAAACCAGAGGTGCCATATTTCCGGGAACAGTAACAGCGACACTATTGATGGGTGTATACTTGCGTTCAAGCACAACACCATCCTCATATTCTTCTGAAAACCCTATTGGTAATTGCTTTTTGTGAAATTTGAAAAGATTATCACAAGCTTTTTGGACAGCTTCTTTAAATTCTTCGGATACCTTTTCCCTTGCATTGGCGAATTCCTTTTCTGAAACAAATAATCCAATTTCATTTATGTCAACATTATCAAATTCTTTCATGTAGAAATATAATGCTTCATCCCCTCTTTCTTTAACATTTTTCAATACATCACTAACCGTAGCTTCTACCTCCGTCGGAATATTGCTTCTTCTTTTTAGAAGATTGATATACCTTGGATTTTGATTGCTAAATTTGCTGATTGTAACCATTGTTTTTTCTCCTTTACTGTTTACTAGCAAACGCTGCCACGCTTTGCGAGCCAGCTTATTGTAAAAAAAGCTTGCTAGAGAAATTTTCCCTAGCAAGCGTGGATCAAGCATTTCGCCTAATATCAGTTGTGAGTATATCAATATAAGTTATAATTTGTCAAGCAGGAAATCATGCCAGATGACTCCAGCAACCCGGAAGCAAGTTTTTTCTCAAAAAGTTGTTTCAAATTATCATATCAATATGAAATTATTTAATCAATTACAAGAAACTCCTAGTTGTTCATTTGAATTCATTAGCTTATACATGACATACATCTATGGCGCTCCCCTCAATAAAAACGCCTTCTCCGTCATTCAAACGAATTACTTTTACTGAATGTTCCTTCTCGTATATCTGGCATTTCTCTTCAAATCTATCAAACCTTTTTAGAAATTTCTCATAATGTGGCAAAACTTCTACTGCTGTAAGTTTTATTCCGCTTAAATCTTTTAACCCAAGGAAATTCATATCTGCAGAGTATATATTTACTAATTCTAAAGTCGGACCAAATACAAATGCCGCAGCACTCCAACCAATCAAAACCTTCGTATCCGCAATGATTTTTAGTACATCTATAGCATTATGTTCCCGTATGGAATTTAACAAATAGAAAGGATTTCCGCCTATAAATTCCACAACATCATATTTTAAAAGATTTTTTGCGGGGATCTTATCCAAATCTAATATGTCAACATAGAGATTTAATGACTCTAATTCTCCAACGACCCTATTCACATGATAGTTTTCTTCTTTATATTCATTATCTGCCGTTACCACCACAGCCGCTGTGCTGCAATTTTTTATTCTTTTATCCATAGCTTTCAATATGTTTTCACTCGACAACCCATTTGAACACAAAACAAGCATCTCGAACCCTCCTCTAAATTCCGGTTTATTTACATATTGCCTTAACTTTCCTTAATTTTCAAGGATTTGAAGCATGCTTAACCTCAAAATATATATTCTTTTCCCTTGCAATCGCCTCCGAACAAATTGCTGTCACTTTACGCCATTTTTACAACAAGCGTTATATAGAAGCATTCATCACGAATATCAGCATATACCTCTCCATTCATGAGCCCCATCAGCCTTTTGCATATGAAAAGTCCAAGCCC
>CAMWJC010000004.1 GCA_947174495.1 uncultured Lachnospiraceae bacterium
GGATTGGGAAAGACTAAATTCCATCCCAAGGTGGAATTTAGTTTTGCAAATGAGATTTGTGCAAAAAATTAAAAAAATTCATTGACAAAGTGAAAATCATATAGTATATTAATACTTGTCCGTCAGGTACGGATAAGTAAATGCGCGAGTGGCTCAGTTGGTGGAGCGCGACCTTGCCAAGGTCGAGGCCGCGGGTTCGAGTCCCGTCTCGCGCTCTTTTAAAAAGTGCGGAAACGTTGATAGATACAGCGTTTCCGTTTTTCTTTGTGCCTTTCAAATTGAAGACAGTTGAAGACAGTCTATAAAGCCTTTGATATTAGGTTATATGTCTCTGAATCTGTTAGCGGATTGTATACATATCCTAGTGTAGTGGTTAAGTTGCTATGACCGAGTATTTCTCTAATGCAGTCCAGAGGAACACCGTTTGCATTGAGAAGACTGGCAAAGGTTTTACGCATTTTATGAGTACTTTTTGTATTTATTCCTTGACGTTCTGCATATTTTTCAAGTACGTATGCAATCTGCCTAGAGGTAATCCGTTCCCCGTTCCTCATAAAGATATAACTGCCCTGTTTTGGTATTTTTTCCAAAATAGATATAGCTTTTGGGACAAGTGGCACATAACGGTCACGGTTTGTTTTCGTATGCTCTACCACATCATAACGATTTGTTTCTTGATTTCTAATTTCCATACGTACAACATGAATGTCAGGTTTTTCTGTGCAATCTTCCCATTTGAGGGCTACTAATTCACCAACCCGCAGACCTAACAGAAAATCTATTTTGACAGCTAAGAAAACCGTATCTTCTGTTTCTGCATACATTGTATCAAGATACTTGTTCAGATCTTCTAATTCTTTCGTATTAAAAGTTTCTGTTTTTCCTGTTTTTTTCACTACCTGCCGATATTTCACAAGAATTTTTACATTATCCATTGGATTGACTGTAATATATTTTTTCCGGACAGCATATTCAAAACAACCTAAAAGAATAGTCTTTACATTAGTCCATTCTTTTCTGGATATATTGTATTTTTTTACAAGGCGGTTACATTCGGATTCTAATAACAGTGTATCTATCCGGCGGACTGGCATATTATGTAGTTTTGACCGCTCAAAATAACGCTTGTAATGCTGTATATGGCGTTTAATCGTGTTAGGACTATCGGTAATAGTCTTTTTGTATTCCAGCCATTCTAAAAACAAATCAGAGAATATAAACTTGTCAAGGTGCGATTCTTGAAAATAAATCGGGATAAGTTTTTCAAGTAGCGCATCTTTCGTTTGTGCGCGGATAATTTTTCTTTCCCCGTTCGCGTCCCTATAATATGTCTGCCATCGTCCCTTTTCGGAGTTTGGTTCTGTGATTTTATAGGGGTGCATTTTTGATAATAACTTTTCTTTTTGTGCGTTCATAATTGCTTCTTGTATGTTGTCTGTATATATTATATCATCGGCGATATTTGCAGACAAGATATTGAATTGATTAAGTTTTTGATTGTTGCTTTTTCTTGCCATTGCAAATATCTCTCCTTTCTGGTAACATTCTTTTTTATAAGTAACTTGAAAATTACCGTAATGTATATCTTTTCTATATACAGACACAATGTTTTATCTTGGCAAAATATCTTTATATATTTCTTACGTACTTGTCTTATCTATGTTCTCTTCCTTTCCTGCCGGAGCGGTATTTTCAGTTTCCTCACATGGTGCTTCGGTGAACAGGGATTCAAATAGGTCTTTCGGGTCACTGGCGGGGCAGGCCTTTTCCCGGTTTTGTTTGGAATAGCTGTTTTCTTTTTCGGCATTATCCACAGCGCAGTAAGTTTTTTTCTCCCTATCATATTCGACTGCACGGATATGAGATGCGTCCATTTCAATGGTCAGAGTAATCCTTCTAAGCAGCTGTTCCAGACCGTCAACAGAATCCTCGGAGGAATTGCTAAACAACTGACAGTAGATTTCTTCCGGGTCATATGGAGAGGTGATGAGAATCAGGTCACAGGCAAGTGGCTTGTCATTGTATCTGGACGGAGCCATGACCTGACTGCCGAAAGGGTCTAGGATACGCAACAAATCCGCATATTTCATCATGTCAGCCCGGAGTTCGTCAATTATCATGGTATGTTCACCAGAATAATTCTGGAAAAGGTCACGACTGCTTCCCGTAATGAAGTAAGGCTGGTTTGTTTTTTCAGCGTATTCTCTTGCTAAGCTTGTCTTTCCTGTTCCCGATTCCCCGCTAATCCATATGACTTTTATCCGTTTCCCGCTCTTTTTCATTTCCTCCCGCCATTTAGCCGCCTCAAATTGCAGGTGTTTACACCACACATCTTCAATCTGGCGTTTCATTCTCCCGTACTGGTTTCCGTTCAGTTTTCTTTCCAGTTCCTCTTTCGTGATTTCCCCTTTATATAGGGAATTTAAAAGGATACTGCTGTTTGCTGTCTGTATGCTCTTTTTGACTTCTTCCGTTATCCGCCGTATCTCTTCCAGATAATTAAAATTTGCTTTGACATTTTCCGGCGGATACTGGTGTTTGCTGATGGATTTTTCTGTAGCGTGGATAAGGTAAGCATAGCCGTTTTCATCTTTCCCTTTCCACATTTGCAGGTACTGTGGCTCGTCTCCGAGTTCCTTGGCAATGCTGTTGACGGAACGGGCATTTTCAAAGGACATCATCACATGTACGTGGTCTTCTGCGGGTTCTCCCTTTTCATTAACATCACTGTCATGCAAAATCAGTGCATATTTCTTCGGTGCTAGTTTTTCCAGCAGTTCGGTTAAATGCTCAATGGTTTTGGCTGGGAGTTTGTCTATCTGTTGTGTGTACATCATGTTTTTGGCTCTGGCACGGCAGTTTTCGTTATCGCTCATTTTGGTGTTGCTCCTTTCCTTGATTTTACTGTGCTTCTGGATATTTCTGACACTTTGACACCGTGGTTTTCTGGCGGTATAACAAGCCCACCGCCAGAAAACAAAAGCTTTTTAAAGAAATTGGCATTGACACCACGATCCCGGCAAGCCGGAATCGTGGTGGATTTTTATTCTTTGGGGGCATAGTATTCGTTCACCAGTCTCCGCAGTTCCGCGTAAACTTCAAATTCCATGTTCGGAAAATGAAGATAACACGGCATATCGTGTACGCCGTCCGTGGAGGAAAACCAGCAGTCCCCGGCTCCATAAGCGCGCCCTACATTCAGGCACCTCAACCGTTCACTGTTCCAAATCAGCCGGGCTTCTTCCACCGTGGGCTTGAACAGAATTTTGGTTGTCAATGCTGATTTCAGCATTGAAGGCAGTCCACCTTCTTCCACGGACGCCTCCGCAATGGAGATAATAACAAAGCACCCGGCAGACGCCCCCATGGTTATAATGCGTTTCAGAGAATCCTCAAAACCAGCAAGATTGAATCCCCCGTCCCCCTTGGCAGGTTTCCGGAGGAGGCATTTCAATGTCACATATTCATCAATGAATAGGAAACTCGGGTTCATTCCTGCGTCCCACCATTTGACGGCATTCCCGGTCTCTTCTGAAAGCCGGTTCAATACTGCCTGCCGGGTTCGCATCGTCTCTTCAAATTCTTTCATCTTCGTTATGACTGGTTCAGCGTCCCCGTTGGGGTTTACCGTAAGGGTACGGGGGATTCTTGACAGTTCCGCAAGTTTCGGGTCAATGATTATAACATTGGAATCATACTCGTCCCGTCCATGCTGTAAGACTGAAAGCAGGATTGCAATAATACCCGTAGTCTTCCCACTCCTTGTTTTTCCGGCAACAAGAATACTGCCGGAGGTCTTAAGGTCAATAAATGTTTCCGTGTCAATCGGGATTTTCGTCTTGTCCGGCGATTTCAGCCTTTCTGTGGAATACGCCGTCAGGCTTTTATCTGCCAGCACATCTACAATCCGGTAAGTCACGCGGTTAAAGGCTTCGTCTGCTTCGCTGCTGATTACTGCATACTGTCTGTATCTCCCGTTTATGGAAGAGGATATGGCGGGTGCAATCTTCAATAAATCCTCTACTGTACGTGATACAGTATCAATAGTGAGGTCAAATATTGTACTGTTGATTTTCCGGCACTTAACAGGCGGGAGCACTTCGCCGTCTTTAAAATTCAGCGGGTTCCCATACCTTGGGTCAAACAGCCTCTTCTTGACACAGCATTCTATCCGCTTTCTGTCGCCTCCCATAACATGCAGGGCAAGCCATACCGTAAGCAGGACAACTGCCCCCAGCATGGACATGTCGGAAATTTTCCCGAAAACAGGGTTCATACCGAACACGTCTGACTGGTTTATGGCTCTTATCAGGTTAAAAAACAATGAAAAAAAGAGGGAGAATCCCCCCGCCGCAAGAATCCAAGCGGTGGGGGAAATGTAAGGTCTTCCCTTCGCATAATGCATCATGATGATACCTCTCTTTCTGTTACTTGTTTACAGGGAGAATCCGGATATCGTCAGCTGTTATTGACAGCTGGTTGCGGTAATCACCGTATACGGTGGCGACTGCATTGACAGGCACTACATAAGCACCCACCGGAACCTTTACGTCCTTACGAACCTTAAAAGTCAATTTCTCATAAAGATTCGTGACGTTTTCGCCTTCTTTCTGCTTGTACGGGGTGGCATCTCTGGTAATGACTGCTTCTAACTTAGTCCCCATATGGACCTTGCTTGTAAAATCCACCCATTCGCTTGTGCCAGTAACCTGGCACGCTTTCCCTTTGATAAATTCCTCAAAGTCAAACTTTAAAAACTGCGAAAGCTTCTTTAAACCCATGTTTACACCTCCTTCCCAAAATGTTTTTTATTGGCTATAAGTATAGTGAACCACATTGGTCAGCCGGCTGTCCGGCTAACTTTTTTCCAGTCTGTGGCTTTTCCCATAACAGTCTTTGGCATGGAGTCCCTAGCGTTGTCTGCCAGTAATGCTGTCATCTATAAGGTCAGAGAGATTACACTGGAGCACCTGTGCGATTTTTATAACCGTTTTCAGTTTGATGTTGTCGCTGGCGCCGGACAGGTAATCCTTATAAGTGGAATGACCTATACCAGCCATCACAGCCAGTTTCTCCTGGCTGTATTCACTGGAAACGCACCTGAGATATTCGATTTTTTGCATCAAATTCTCTATCAAGCGATAATTTTGTGTATCGTCCATTTCACGGTCAACAACCGCATTCCGTTTTAATTCCTGTTCCAGTTCTGCTTGTTTCTTTTTGTTATTCATATGAGTCTCCTCATATGATGGCCATCATGATTTAGTAGGCGGATATCCTAATTTGTTAGTTGCAATTTCCGCATTTGCAACTGCGGGGCGGTCATTACCGCCAATACCATCATCGCATACACAATAGCCGGTCAACCGGCTCTATTTTTTTATGCAGATGTTTTGTCTTCCCGGATTGACCATGGAGAAAATGGCATTTTCTTAATGTTTCATTAATATTTTATTAATTTTTGTTCGAACTGCTTGACAACTCAACCCAAAATGCTAGCATTACATATAGAAGAGGTGAGAAAGAGAAGAATAAAAAACTTATTCAAAAAGAGAGAGGGGTTCGGGGGCGTAGACCCCGTGATAGCTCCGCGTAGGCGGAGCGCACAACCTGAAATATAAAAAAATAATGAGTGGATTAATGTAGTAGTGGGATAAGAGAGAGCAGACGAAAGTCGCTCTTTTTTTAATTGAAAAAAGAACCGCCTGCGTTGATGCAGACGGTTCTCTACATTATGTATTTATTGTTATTTTTCTTTCGTAGCGGAAATCGTGAATAATACCAATGTATCGTTGACCTTAATTCCGCTTACTTATGCTGGCTGATTATTTATCAGTATATCTTGCAGATTCGCCCTTTGTAGCGTGTTCTCTCGCATGTGCAGACCAAGCATCTTTATCAATACCACTGTTCTCGTAAATATCAAAGGAAGCACCACAACTGCAATAACGATGACCAATAACAGCCTCAGCAGGAACTGTTTCAGCAGGAACTGTTGACAGCACTACTGTACCATTAATCTTGATTCCACTCACACCAAGTTCCGTTGACAGGTAGGTTGCATCACCTTTTGTTACGTTTAATGTGAAATCCTTGGTATCAACATTATCTGCAAATGTAATATTTTCATACCAAAGCTTATCTTCACCCTGTTCAAGTTTTACGGTCTTATATGTTACGGTATTACCTTCAGAATCTGTTACTTCGAAAGTAACTATGCTGTTACCACAATGATATACCTGATAAGATGTGTGTTCTGTATTCATAACATTGCGGAATGTCTGACCACCTGCTACTCTAACAATTACATCGTTAGGGTTCTTAGCAGTAGGTTTTACACCATCACCGTCATAATGTTCGGGTGCATTAGCGTTGAATCCATGATTAGAACCTCTGTCATATGAATCATTGGATTCATTGTAAGAGCTACTGGGTTCACTGTAAGAGTTACTGGAACCGCTGTCAGAAGAACTGGGTTTCTTACCATCACCATCATAATGTTCAGGTGCATCAATGTTGAATCCCTGTGCATGAGTTATTAGAGTTGTTATCGGTGAAGCTACCATGATTGCCATTGCAAAAGCTGTTGCTAAAATTCTGTAATTGTTTTTCTTCATTAGTATATACCTCCGTGTTTTAAATTTGTCTTAAGTTATTAGAATTATTTGTTATCCAAGTCCCCCCCTTTTTTTTAACGTATACATTACTTGTATTTATACATTTATAGAATGCATTATCTTATGCAATCCTACTTTATATTACTTTATCCTACTTAAAGCCACAAGTCAATACTTAATCCCATAAGATGGTATGCTTTCAATAAAAAGGAGTAACTATGATGAAACCATTAAAAACGAAAGTTAGCATAACGCTTGATGACAACATAATAAAGGAAATAAAAGATTTGGCAGAAAAAGACGACCGTTCATTTAGCCAATATGTCAATAAAATTTTAAAAGACTGGCTTGTAAACAACACTCATACAATAAACGGTGATTTTTAATAACCGTACCAGTCAGTCGGACTAAGTTCGCAAAAACCTCACTAAGTCCTTCGTGCCAGCCTAGACGCTAGGCATTTATCAGACAAGGAAATAGGGGAGAGTGCAACTTAAACTTTTACGGCTATCTGTCAATGCACTGTAAAACCTTTAAATAAAGATTGACGATATACTCTGAATAAAATATAATTTTGTTGAAAAGAATAAAAAAACAAGATATCTATGACGATACCTTGTTTTTACAGTATTTCCGTTTGCTTATATAGTCTGTTCAAGAAGTCTTCATTTGAAGACACGTTGAAGACAACGTGCATTCCTCCTTGATTTTATGGGCTTTTTTAAGCGTTTTTGGGTTCGAGTCCCGTCTCGCGCTCTCTTTAATGAAGTGGAAACGTTGGTAAATACAGCGTTTCCACTATTTTTGTTTTATGTGATTTTTGAATCATTTTGAATCACACAGCTCTTTTACTGATTCTATGATGAGCTTGTACAAGAAATGAGTAATGTTTTTTCTGATGATTGATTAAAAGAAATTTGTTATAAGATTATTGTGAAATAATTAATTTCATTAAATACAATATGAAACATTACATGTGTATTGATTTAGTAATGAATTGGAACTATAATTGATATGAATAAAATTATATGCGATGAAGACTGGGAACTTAGAGAAAAGATATTCTGGAAAGGAGTTTATTATGGCAAGTACAATCCAAGTGAGGGTGGATGATGATTTAAAGCGGAAATCAGATATGTTGTTTAAGGACCTTGGCACTGATACAACAACTGCAATTAGAATGTTTCTAACACAGGCAGTTGCAAGCAACGGTTTTCCTTTTGAGATCAGAAGGAATAGCAGGACAGAGTACAATCCATATGAGGCAATGACTGAAGAGGAAATGTTGGCAAAGCTGGAGCAATCTAGAAAGCATTGCAAAGAAGGGCGATACAGTGAAGCGGATGCAGTGGTTTCTGGTTTGAGGGGGAAGTATGGATTATAAAGTAATCATTACAGAAGATGCACAGGAGGATATGGACAGGTTTGTACGCTATCTTCTATTTGAAAAGGCGAATGAACAAGCTGCTGGTAATCTGATAGATGACTTTGAAGAAACCATAGCTGCTCTGGTTCGCACAGCAGGAAGTTTGAAAATGTGTGAAAATCAACATTTGAAAGAACTAGGTTATAGGCGTATCAATTTTATGTCCCACAGGTATTTTGCGCTTTACAGAGTGGAAGAAGATACGGTTTTTGTAGATAATATCTTTCATGAATTGCAGGATTATGAAAATAAGATGATTTAGCATTTACATAGCAGCATACAGGCAGACATAAGCGCATTATACAGAGAGAGGAGATTCAGTCTGAATGATGCATTGTCATGAATTTGTATCAGCAAAGACTGCGATGAAGGAGTTAGGGTTATCGTAAATTTACAAATAAGAGTGGAAACGTTGATAAATATAGCGTTTCCATTTTTGGCATTGTTATGTCCTGCAGATGTTTTATGCTTTACAGAGTGCAAGCTTACTATTCTTTAATATCATTAACATCAATACGCTTTAAAACCTCCGCATATGATATTAACTGAGAATGGCAGGCCAAATAATAGGTAACATTCGCGTCCGGATCAGTCACAGGAATTTTTATCCTGTCAGCCAGAAGGTTTTGGCTATCTTTCGCAAGGTTTGTAGTAAAACAAGGCAGTGAAGATTCTCTGACCAATTCTTCAAATTCAAACTGGTTTGTCTGTACTAAAAATCTTGAGGCGGGCATTCGAACCCGGCACATTTCATCCCAAAATCCAATTTCTGAACCCAGAAGGAAATTAAACCCATTCAGATCTGAAAATGTTACGGAAGACTTGTCTGACAGGGCATGGGAGGCTGCTACACAGACAGACAGATTTTCTTTCAGGAATGGGATATTTACGTAATGGTCATACTGTATATTATGAGGAAGGATTGCCAGTTGGCAGAATTCGGAATCAAGGTCTTCATAGATAGCAGGAACATTTTTTATTGAGGACGCAATTGTCATATCAGGATATGCAGAGGAAAGTGCAGGAAGCACATACCATAAAGGAGCAGGTGCACAGGAACTGATTGTAATGGTATGCAGACTTTTATCAAATGCCTTTACAGTTTTTAATGCGTTATCTGCTGCTGACAGAAGCTGTCTTGCCTGTTCTACTGCTTTTAGACCCGTATCATTGAGCATGATCTTATTTTTCCCTCTTACAAACAGGGATACCCCAAAAGTCTCTTCAAGATGTTGCATTGTCCTTGTGATCGTGGGCTGTGAAATATGAAGTTTTTCCGCAGCCATAGACAGAGTTCCCGTGTCTGCAAAGGTGGTAAGTTGTTCTAATTCAGTTAAATCCAACATAATGCTTCTCCGTATTCAGTATTCATTTTATGAAATGTAGATTCCGATATTCTTATTGTACATTTTCCAAAGAAAAAAGTAAAATGCAATTATCAAAAGCAAATGAGAATTCAGAATATGAATATCAGGAGGACTGGAAATGGAATATGTAGAATTAAATAACGGAGTAAAAATGCCTATGCTTGGATACGGAGTCTATCAGACACCGCCGGAGCAGACAGAAAGGTGCGTGCTGGATGCAATCAACATAGGATACAGAAGCATTGATACCGCGCAGGCTTATGGAAATGAGGAAGGAGTAGGAAATGCCATAGCAAAGTGCGGGCTGCCAAGAGAAGAGTTCTTCATTACCACCAAGGTATGGATATCCAATGCAGGATATGAGAAAGCAAAAGCCTCTATTGAGGAATCTTTAAGGAAGCTACAGGTTTCCTATATTGACCTGTTACTGATCCATCAGCCGTTTGGTGATTATTATGGAACTTACCGGGCAATGGAGGAGGCATACAAAGAAGGAAAGGTAAGGGCAATCGGCGTATCCAACTTTTATCCTGACAGGTATATAGATATCCATCATTTTGCAGAGGTTAAGCCGGCTGTCAACCAGGTGGAGACTCATGTATTCCAGCAGCAGAAAATTGCGAAGGAATATATGAAGAAAAACGGCACGCAGATTGAGTCATGGGGACCGTTCGCAGAGGGAAAAAATGATTACTTTAATAATCCTGTTTTAAAAGAAGTCGGTGTATGTCATGGTAAATCTGCGGCACAGGTTGCCTTACGCTTTCTGATTCAGAGTGGTGTGGTGGTAATTCCAAAATCTACACATAAGGAAAGGATGGAGGAAAACTTCAATGTGTTTGATTTTGAACTGACAGCGGACGAGATGGCAAAGGTGGAAGCACTGGATGGCGGAGAAAGTCTGTTCTTTTCTCATCACGATCCCAAAACAGTAGAATGGTTTATGACGTTTGTATAAAAGTGGAGACCGTACCTGTAAGGAGAAGCAGATACGGTCTTTTCTGGTTCTGTTGTAAATTTAGTTGTTTTCCTGTAAAGAAACCGGCTGTTTTGCTTTTTCACATAATTGCAGAGTATCTGCTGTCTGCCTTTCAACATGCACTTTAAGGTGTCCGATATCCTCAATCCGCTCTTTTAGCCATGAACGGACCTCGGTGTCGGAAGGTGTTGTGCTGCCGAAAATGGCAGTATCCGGTTTCAATGTAATTTCTGTACCTGATGGATGTTCCGTACTTTCACTTAGCACTTCATGTTGCGGAATTCCGCGGACATAGTCCTGCTTAAAACACATACCGTCTCTATAGACACATACCTGTAGGCTTTCGCAGAGAGAATTGACTGTCTGCATTCCAATTCCTGAAAAATCTCCCATTTGGCTGTATTCAGCATTGGTGATCGGGTGTCCTGCAAGTATTTTATCAAGAATCACTTGATCGGCATGTTTGTTTTGGGTTAAGGGGATTCCTCTTCCGTTATCGGTAATTTTAATTGTTCCATCATCTGCGATAGTTACTTCAATTTCAGTACAATAGCCTTCCTTTGCTTCTTTTATGGATTCTGTGAGAACCTCGTAGATAAGCTGGTGTAAATTTTCTTGTAATTTGTCAGTGTAATTTGTTTCCATTTTTTTCCTCCTGAAATTTGTGACAGGTACGACATATTCGGGCACACGGTAAGAAGTCATATACTTTTTGACGGTGCTCGGTGTCGAACCAAAAAGCTGTGTAAAAGCTCTTGTAAAACCTTCATGTGAGTCAAATGCATACATGAGTGAAACATCCAGAACTTTTTTCCCTTCCAACAAAGACGTTATAGCATGCTGCAATTTCCTGATCCGGATGTATCCTGTCACGGGCATGCCCATTGCCTCTGAAAATAATTTGCTAAAATAGAAAGGGCTGTAACCTGCAAGTTCAGCTAACTCTCCCAAGGTAATTTTTTCATAAATATGCGTATCGATATAAGTGAGTATTTGGCCTAAATCGATTGTTACCATATATGCACCTCGCATTTTCACTATGAATGAAGCTCATAATGATAGTATTATGACAAGCCTGATGCTTCATATCAGTCTTGTTAGTTATATATTAATATAATTATATCGGCATTTCTTGACCGTAAATATTCTTTGAAAAGGATATCGAAGGATAAAGTCATTTGACCAGACGTCTTTACAAAATCCGATAAAAACTATATACTAAACATATGAAAATTATGCATTGCAAAATCTTGCGATGAGTGACTAATGGAGAACCCGTATGAGTGGATTAGTGAAAGTTTTGACCGGTATATTGGGTGTGATGGCAGTGGTTGCCTGTCTTGCTACTATAGGAATTATAGGATATTCCATGACAGGGGCAGGAGCGGAGAAGAATGTGGATGTGACTGCGGAAGCAACTGTGTCACCGATAGTAGATCAGGTGCTGGTAACGGCAGTCCCGGAACAGACACCGGGAGAGGCAGAACCTTCTCAAAGTGCAGAACCGGTGCAGACACCCAGACCGATAGGAAATGCAGATCATATTCATGATTATGAAGAGACAATGGTTAAAAGAGCGACCTGTTATAGTGCAGGGAAAGTCAGATACATTTGTGAGTGCGGAGATGAATACTATGTGGATATTATGTCCATAGGACATGTAGCGGGTGATTGGGAGATGACCAGAATCCCAACCACAGAAAGAGACGGCATCCGGGTACAGAAGTGTATCTATTGTGATGACATTGTGGCTCAGGAAAATGTTCTTTTTGTAGATGAAACTAAGAAGGACGAAGACAGCAATGGAAGCGAAAGTGGAGACGGCACTGATAAAGACGAGCCACATATTCACCAGTATACGGCAGAAATTGTCAGAGAGCCTTCTTGTATTCTGGCAGGATTAAGAAAATACACATGCAGTTGTGGTAATTTTTATACGGAAATGATTCCTGCACCGGGACATGTGGCGACTGATTGGACTGTGGCGGAGGAGCCGACTACAACTTATATGGGAACGGAACAGAGAACCTGCAGCGTGTGCGGCGTGGTTTTGGATTCCAGACCAGTTCCTATGCTTTCTCCAAGTCCGTCAGCAAGTGCTGCCGCAACTGGCAATGCGCAGACCACTACTCAGCCCACCACACAGCCGACAGCAACTTTGACGATAGTGCCTACATCGGGTAGTACCACTACGCAGACAGCATCACCTGGTGCATCGGCTACTCCGTCGGCAACACCGCATTCACATCAGTACAGATCCTATGTGTTAAAGGAGGCAAACTGTACAGAGAAAGGGATCAGATCCTTTGTATGTAATTGTGGAAGCAGCTACGCAGAAAGCATAGAACTGGATCTCAACAGACACAGCTATCGTGCAGTGGTGATTCCACCTACCCAGTTCACGACGGGACAGACGGTTTATACCTGCGTCAGATGCAATTATAGTTATTTTGATAATCTTACGCCTGCACTTGGTAAATAGACAACGTTTTGTTCATATTCCCTCCGGCTCCTGCATATAAAATCATAGGAGCAGGAGGGATTAACTATGTATGAGAACCGGAATAGGGAGGAAGTTTTTAAACAGCTTGATACAGACAGAAAAACAGGTCTTTCATCGGGACAGGCAGATGAGAGAAGAAACAGGTATGGTTTAAATAAACTGGAAGAACAGAAGAAAAAAGGGGTCTTTGTGCTGTTTTTTGAGCAGCTTCAGGATCCCCTTATTTATATTTTAATGGCAGCAATTGCCATTTCCCTTTTTCTGGGAGAGGCGGGCGATGCTATGATTATTGCCGCAGTTATACTGCTTAATTCTGTTGTGGGTGTTGTGCAGGAGGATAAGGCACGTAAGGCAATTGATGCACTAAAGCAGCTTGCAAGCCCCAAGGCACTAGTTAGACGTGATGGAAAAGAAGTAGAACTGCCAAGTGAACAGATTGTTCCGGGGGATATTGTTCTTTTGGAAGCAGGAAGACAAGTTCCGGCGGACATGCGTCTTTTGCAGGCAGTCAACTTAAAAATCGAAGAATCGGCGTTGACAGGTGAGTCTGTTCCGGTGGACAAGACCGATGCAGAGCAGGAGACGGAAACGCTCAGTATTGGTGATCGGACAGACATGGCGTTTATGTCCACTTCAGTAACTTACGGGCGTGGGGAAGGAATCGTCACTGCAACGGGGATGGAAACGGAAATTGGAAAAATTGCCGGTATGATAAGCAGCAGTGGAAATGAATTGACACCGCTGCAAAAGCGCCTTGCAGATCTTGGTAAAGTATTGAGTATCCTGGCAGTAGGAATCTGCGTTTTTCTTTTTCTGGTTGCAGTGCTGCAAAAGCGTGATGTGGGAGATATGCTCCTGACAGCAATATCGCTGGCGGTAGCAGCAGTCCCGGAGGGACTGGCAGCAATTGTAACAATTGTTTTGGCGCTGAGCGTTTCAAGGATGGTAAAGGTGGGGACCATTGTAAGAAGACTTCCATCGGTGGAAACGCTGGGGGCTGTAAATGTGGTATGTTCCGATAAAACGGGGACACTAACTCAAAATCAAATGATGATTAAGAAATGTTATGTAAACTGCATGATGCAGGATGCATCGAAGTTGGACAAGACGGAGGATGGGTTGTTTCTAGAAGCATGTACTTTGTGTAATGATGCTTCTGTTGGAGAAAGTCGTCTTGGGGACCCCACGGAATTAGCTTTTTTGGATATGACCGAAAAGTATGGATATCATAAAGATAAATTGGAAAAGAGCTTTCCACGTGTGGATGAAAAGGCGTTTGATTCCGACCGGAAGAGAATGACCACTGTTCACAAGAGGGGAGCGGAAAAAATCGCCTTTTGTAAAGGGGCGGCGGACGAATTACTGGATCGCTGCGTGAGCGTGCGAATGCATGGAAAGGAAATTCCTTTTTCCACCAGAGCGAGGAAGGAAGCAAAGGAAGCGCTGGACCAGATGGCCGGAAGCGCCCTGCGGGTGTTGGCAGTTACCTTAAAGCGTAAGGGAGACCTCACGGACGAAAAGAACATGGTATTTTTGGGATTAGTAGGAATGATAGACCCTCCCAGGCAGGAAGCCAAAGGCGCTGTGGAAAGCTTTCGGGAGGCACATGTGGATACTGTAATGATTACCGGAGATCATGCGGATACGGCATTAGCCATTGCGGGAGAATTAGGAATTGCCAGAGATAAAAGTGAGTGCATGACGGGCAGTGAGCTGGAAGAACTTTCTTCGGAAGCGCTTGCCGGGCGAGTGGAAAAAGTGAGAGTTTTCGCGCGTGTTTCTCCGGAGCATAAGGTTCGCATTGTGGAGGCTTTTAAAGCGAACGGAAAGATTGTGGCAATGACCGGAGACGGGATTAATGATGCGCCTTCCTTAAAGGCGGCGGATGTGGGAATTGCAATGGGAAAAAGCGGAACGGATGTGGCGCGGAATGCTGCAGATTTAGTACTGACAGACGATAATTTTGCAACCATTGAAAAGGCTATGCGCGAAGGACGGGGAATTTATGAAAATATCCGAAAGACCATTCTGTTTTTACTCTCTTCCAATTTCGGCGAGATCATCACAATGCTTGCCGCGGTCCTGGCGGGATTTCCGGCACCTTTAAAAGCAAGTCATATTTTATGGGTGAATTTAATCACGGACTCGCTTCCGGCGTTAGCTCTTGGAATGGATCAAAACGATGGAGATGCGTTGATGAAGCAGGCACCACGCAAGAGCACAGACAGCATGTTTTCTCATGGGGGACTTGCCTGTACTCTATGCTTCGGGATTGTAATAGGAGTAATCAGTCTGCTGGCATTTTTGACAGTTCCTTATCAGGAGCTTTTAAGAGAGCAGCTTCCGATAACCTTACAGAATCTGGAAAAAATGCTGAGGCTGGAAGCGGTTCTTGCCAAGGCGCAGACCCATGCATTTACCGTATTGGGAATGAGTCAGCTGGTACATGCAGTAGGGATGCGCGATGTCAATAAGTCTGTGTTCCGGATGAAGCATCTGGACAATCCCTATATGCTTCTGGCGTTGGGAGCTGGTGTTGTGCTTCAGATGTTAGTAACGGAATTTCCTTATTTTGTTACATTATTTGGGACCAGCAGACTGAGTATCAGCGAATGGGGAATGCTGGGAGTATTGTCTTTAACACCGATAGCAGTGCATGAAATACTGATCTTATCGGAATATCTGTCAAAGGGAAGTCCGGCGGGGCTTTTACAAAAGACGACAGAAAGCCAGAAGCATGAGAATAGCAGCTCCCAGCCAGGAGAAGCTGCATAAACCTTTTTGCGAAAGCAGTCTTCCCGTGAAAAGTCCCAGGCGGATGGAGAACAGATGAATCAGTGTGGTTATGAGTAAAAGCAGACAGGGATTTAAATTTAGGGTTCCTGTGCACAAACCGGCAGATACGTTGTCTACGGATAAAGCCATGCCAAGCAGTGCTGCTTCCTTTTTGGACAGGATGGACGGGGAGGCGTAATTGATCTTTTGGGAGATCTTGTCGGTAGTAAGACCGGAATTTCTTTTATGAAGCCATGGGATTGTGTCATAAAGTTTGTATAAGGATAAAAGAAAAAGAACCGTAAAGGATACAATTTTTGTAAGACCTGCCGGAAGGAATAGCAGGAGAAAATCTCCGGCATACAGGGAAAGAGTAAGCATACATCCCGACAGGAATGCAACGGTTAGGATAGAAGAAAAGGGTACCCGGACGCCGTCCATACCATAAGAAAGTCCGGCAGTGAATGCATCCATGGACAAAACAATGATTAATATAAGTAATAGGTAAAACATAATGCGCTGCCTTATTTATTTGCTATATCATATTCGACTATGGTATAATTTGACTACGAGAAAAGATGTTTTTTGTCGGTAAGAGAAGAAAGGTGTAAGATTTATCATGAGAGATACGAAAGTGTGTATCCTTGTTGGTATGACAGGATCAAAAGAGTATTCTCTGTTGGAAAAGTACGCCGGACAGGGATGTGGGATTGCAATTATGGACAGAAACAAGGAATTGGGAAGAAAAATCAAGGCGGAACTGGAAAGAATCTATCATATTAATGTGTTTTTTTTTCATGGAGATATGAACGACGAGGAGGATAGAGATATTTTTTTTACAGCAGTAAGTGAGATGTACGGAAATGCAAACTATATCATATGTAATAATTACTGAATGGAGGCGAAAGGATGAAACTGATATTTATTGGGGCGGCACATGAAGTTACAGGAAGTTGTCATTATTTAAATGCATGTGGAAAGCATATATTGGTAGACTACGGAATGGAACAGGGAATTAACGTGTTTGAGAACTGTGAACTCCCGGTTCAGGAGTCGTGTATTGATTATGTACTGCTCACCCATGCGCATATTGATCATTCAGGTATGATCCCGCAGTTAGTGGCGAGAGGATTCCGGGGACAGATTATGACAACGGAGGCAACTGCCGATCTATGTAGTATCATGCTTCGCGACTGTGCCCATATTCAGATGCAGGAGGCAGAGTGGAAGAACCGGAAGTCCAAAAGAAGTTCCGGTGAGGCGCAAAGTGAGCCTTTATATACTATGGAGGATGCAGATGGCGCTATCAGACGCCTGGTTCCGTGTGCTTATGGACAAGAAATTGAATTGTGTGAGGGTATCAGGATTCGTTTTACAGATGTGGGACATCTTCTTGGGTCAGCCAGCATTGAGGTATGGGCGACAGAGGAGGATACCACGCGGAAAATAGTTTTTTCTGGAGACATTGGTAACAAAAACCAGCCTCTTATTAAGAACCCGGTATTGACGGAATCCGCAGATTATGTGGTGATGGAATCCACTTACGGTGACAGGTTTCACTCTACGGAAAGACCGGATTATGTGGGCGAATTAACCCAGATTCTGAAGGAGACTTTTGACAGAGGCGGAAATGTGGTTATTCCGTCATTTGCAGTGGGAAGAACACAGGAAATTTTATATTTCCTGCGGAAAATCAAAGTGGAAGGTCTGGTAAAAGGGTATGAAGATTTTCCTGTTTATGTGGACAGCCCCCTTGCAGTGGAAGCAACCGGTATTTTCCACAAAAATGAGATGCAGTGCTTTGATGAAGAGGCGATGGATCTGGTGCGGGCAGGAATCAATCCCATTGCATTTCCGGGGCTTCGGCTTACAGTCACCAGTGATGAGTCCAAAGGGATTAATTTTGAAAATACGCCCAAAGTAATAATTTCCGCTTCTGGTATGTGTGAGGCGGGAAGAATCCGCCATCACTTAAAGCATAATCTTTGGAGAGAGGAATGTACGATCCTGTTTGTAGGGTATCAGGCAGTAGGAACCTTGGGACGTATGCTGATCGAAGGAGTTGATGAAGTCAAGCTCTTTGGGGAAACGATTGGTGTGCGGGCTTCTATCCGGACGTTGATCGGAATGTCGGGACATGCGGATAAGGAAGGTCTGATTGAATGGATTGAAGGCTTTTCGGAAAAGCCCCGTCGCGTTTTTGTGGTACACGGAGAGGATGCTGTATGCAAATCCTTTGTGGAATGCCTTAAGGTAGAGCATGGTATCAAGTCTTATGCGCCTTACAGCGGAACCGTATTTAATCTTCTTACGGATAAATTGGAATATGAAGGGGTTCCGATTCCTGTTAAGAAGAAAGTCAGGACAGTATCAGATGTATTTAGCCGCCTGCTGGCAGCAGGGCAGAGACTGCTTGCAGTCATTCATAAGAACGAAGGAGGAGCAAACAAGGATCTTGCCAAGTTTGCGGATCAGATTACTGCTCTTTGTGATAAATGGGATATAAAATAAAAGTAAGGAGAAAAAGATGAGTTTAGCAGATGATATTTTTATCCGGATGTGCAGGGATATTCTGGAAAATGGGACAAGCACGGAGGGAGAAAAGGTGCGTCCTCACTGGGAGGATGGGACAAAGGCATACACGATCAAAAAGTTTGGCGTGGTGAATCGGTATGATCTGTCCAAAGAGTTTCCTATTCTTACACTTCGTAAAACGGCACTGAAAAGCGCAACAGATGAGATCTTGTGGATCTGGCAGCAAAAATCCAACAATATCAAAGATCTTCACAGCCACATCTGGGATGAATGGGCGGATGAGGATGGCTCGATCGGTAAAGCATACGGATATCAGTTAGGAGTAAAGCATCAGTATAAGGAAGGCATGATGGATCAGGTGGATCGTGTGATCTATGATCTGAAGAATAATCCTTTCAGCAGACGGATCATGACGAATATTTATGTACATCAGGATCTTCATGAGATGAACCTGTATCCTTGCGCATACAGTATGACCTTCAATGTTACCCAGAAGAAGGGAGAGGAAAAGCTTGTTTTAAATGCTGTTTTAAATCAAAGATCACAGGATGTTCTTGCAGCAAACAACTGGAATGTAGTTCAGTATGCCGTTCTGGTACATATGCTGGCGCAGGTTTGCGATATGCAGCCGGGAGAACTGGTACATGTGATTGCGGATGCACATATTTATGACCGCCATGTACCGATCATAGAAGAACTGATAGGGAGAACACCTTATCCGGCACCGAAATTCTGGCTGAATCCCGAAGTTAAGGATTTTTATCAATTCACCAGAAATGATGTGCGGGTTGAAGACTATGTGACAGGAGAACAGATTGCGAATATTCCTATTGCTATTTGAAATTTAATAATGTTTTTGAAATAAGAATAAGACCGATTATCATACGTAAGGAGAAGAGAGACATATGAATTTAATTGTGGCAGTAGATGAAAACTGGGCAATTGGAAATAAAAATGAGTTATTGATCAGCATTCCGGCGGATCATAAGTTCTTCAGACAGGAGACAACCGGGAAGGTAATAATTCTTGGACGAAAGACTCTTGAGACCTTTCCTCAGGGGCTTCCCCTTAAAAACCGTACTAACATTATTATGTCAACCAATAAAGACTATCGGGTGAAAGATGCGGTGGTAGTCCATGATCTGGATGAATTGCTTTCTCAGATCGAAAAATATGATACTGAGGATGTGTATGTGGTGGGAGGAGAAAGCGTATACCGTTTGTTACTGCCATATTGCGACACTGCTCATGTGACAAAGATTGATCATGCCTATGAGGCAGATGCCTATTTCCCGGATCTGGATGCCATGCCGGAGTGGAAGATCACAGCGGACAGTGAGGAACAGACCTATTTTGATATTACCTATCATTTCCTGAAATACGAGCGTGTAAAGTAACATAGGTCAGTGAATAGGAAAATATGCGAAAAGAAAGGACAAGATAACGATGAGGAAGTACAGATGGAAGGTAATGCCAATAATTTTGGCAGCAGCTATGATGCTTGGGGGCTGCGGTGCCGCGAAAGGCGGGGCAGAACAGACGGAGACGGTAGCACCGCAGGCAGACGAGGCTCTGGATGAGGATAATAATATGGATGAGAATTTGAATGTGCAGACAGACGAGGAAGAAAAAGAGGTAGAACAGGTTCCGGAGGAGACAGAACAGGCATCGGCGGAAGAAACAGAGGAAACGACGGAGCAGAATCTGGAAAGCGGAATTACTATTCCAGAGGTGAAGATCGCACCGGATAATATTCCAGACACGGAAGCGATGGAATTTGTAAAGAACATGAAGGCAGGATGGAATCTTGGAAATACATTGGATGCATTCAATGGAAGCGGAAACGCAGGACTTGCATCGGAGCAGTGCTGGGGAAATCCGGCGACCACAAAAGAAATGGTCACGGAGTTGAAGAATGCAGGATTTAAAACGATCCGTATACCTGTGACCTGGCATAATCATATGGAGAAGGAAGAGGGAAGCGATGCCTTCACCATAAGCATTGAATGGCTGGACCGGGTGCAGGAAGTAGTGGATTATGCATATGACAATGAAATGTATATCATTATAAATATCCATCATGACACGGATATGGAGGTATATTATCCGGACAGTGATCACTATGACCAGTCGGAAAACTATATCCGGACTATATGGGAAACCGTAGCGGAAAGATTTAAGGATTATGATCAGCATTTGATCTTTGAAAGCATGAATGAGCCCAGACTGGTTGGCAACAGTTATGAGTGGAATTTTCAGAGCTCATCGACAGAATGTCAAGACAGCGCAGATTGTATTAACAAATTGAATCAGGTATTTGTTGATGTAGTGAGAGCTAGCGGAGGAAACAATGCAGAGAGGTATTTGATGGTGCCCGGTTATTCAGCTTCTCTTGCTGGTGTGATTACGGATTTGTTTGTACTGCCGACAGATAGCGCGGAGAATAAACTGATCGTATCTACACATGCTTATACGCCGTATAACTTTGCGCTTCAGGCTCCGACAGAGGGTGGTTCTACAGACAGCTTCCCGGCGGAAGGCGGACAGGGAAGAAAAGATATCGATTATTTAGTAGACAGTTTATATCAGAAATTTGTGTCGCAGGGAATTCCGGTGGTCATGGGAGAGTATGGAGCCAGAGATAAGAATGATAATCTTCAGGATCGTGTGAACTTTTATGCATATTATATAGCAGCTGCAAGGGCAAAGGGAATCACATGCTGTGTTTGGGATAACGGCGCTTTTGCAGGGAATGGAGAGTTGTTTGGATTAATGGACCGTCGGAAATGTGAGTGGGCATATCCGGAAGTGGTGAAAGCAATTATGACATATGCTTAAGCGATTATTTGAATTGCTCAAAGCAATCATGGAGAATAATTAGAATTGTTGACTTTTTGAAGGAAAAGTATAATAATGAAAATGTCTTAGACAGGAATGATATAACAGAAGAGGGAGTGCAGAGTGATGGAAAAGAAAAATATTGATTGGGCTGAGTTGGGATTTGGTTATATTAAGACAGATTACCGCTTTGTGTCCAACTATAAAAACGGAGCATGGGATGAAGGTGTTTTAACTGAAGATTCAAACGTAGTAATCAGTGAATGCGCGGGTGTTCTTCAGTACGCACAGACGATTTTTGAAGGTATGAAGGCATACACTACCGCTGACGGACGCATTGTTACTTTCCGTCCGGATTTAAACGGCGAGAGAATGGAAAACAGCGCAGAACGTCTGGAAATGCCGGTTTATCCTAAGGATGAATTTGTGAAAGCGGTTCTTAAGACGATCAAGGCAAATGAAGCCTATGTACCTCCTTACGGAAGCGGCGCTACATTGTATGTCCGTCCGTATATGTTTGGCAGTAATCCTGTAATCGGTGTAAAACCGGCTGACGAGTATCAGTTCCGTGTATTTACCACGCCGGTTGGACCTTATTTCAAAGGTGGTGTAAAGCCTTTAACTATCCGTATTTCTGATTTTGACCGTGCCGCACCAAACGGAACGGGACATATCAAGGCAGGACTTAATTACGCTATGAGTCTTCATGCGATCGTAGATGCTCATAAACAGGGATATGATGAGAATATGTATCTGGATGCGTCCAGCAGAACAAAAGTAGAAGAAACAGGCGGAGCGAATTTCCTCTTTGTTACCAGAGACGGTAAGGTAGTGACGCCCAAATCAGACAGTATTCTTCCTTCGATTACCAGACGTTCCCTGATGCAGGTTGCCAGAGAGTATTTGGGCTTGGAAGCAGAGGAAAGGGAAGTTTATGTGGAAGAACTTGCAGATTTTGCAGAGTGCGGTCTGTGCGGTACAGCAGCAGTTATTTCTCCGGTTGGAAAGATTGTTGATCATGGGAAAGAGATCTGCCTGCCCAGCGGCATGAGCGAAATGGGACCTGTTACTAAGAAACTGTATGACACCCTTACCGGTATTCAGATGGGGACTATTAAGGCTCCGGAAGGATGGGTAGTGGAGGTATAGATGTACGTTTAACAGTTCAGCCAGACAGGATAAAGAGCGAAAAATTGTGCTTGCACAAATTTTTCGCTCTTTGTTCTGTCTGAGGGAACGCCCTGGTAATGAGCAAGGAGTTGCGTAGCAACAGTAAGCACCGAAGGTGCGGCCTTGCGAATGGGCGTGGCTGAACTGCTTGATGTGGCCTGAACTTCCCTAGCAAAAACAATACTCAGGCGATTGCTGGATATAGAATATAATTGCACTGATAAATTACAATTGGAGGGAAAAGTTATGTATATAAAATCAGAAAGATTTATTATAACAGATTTGACTATGGATATGTGTAATGATTATCAAAAGAATTCTCTAGATGATGACAATAGGCGTTTCGTTCCGGATGAGGTATGTGAAACTTTGGAGGACGCAGAGAAAACTTTAAAATGGCTGATTGGGTCATATTCTACTTCAAGCGGTCCCTTTGTATACCCGATCATAACAAATGAAAATATAAATATTGGATACGTTCAAGCCTGTCCATTGGGAGAAGAATTTGAGATTGGATATCATATAGCCCAAAAGTATACAGGCAACGGATTTGCTACAGAAGCGGTAAAAGTATTTTTACCAGTGATAATGGAAATGCTTCAAATTGATAAAATATATGGTATAGTTTTGGAAGAAAATATTGCTTCACATAAAGTTTTGGAAAAGAATGGTTTCAAATTAATTTTTAAAGGCATTGATAAATATCAAGGTAAGGATCGGGAGCTAAGAAAATATATTTTTGAATAGTAATTTTCAATTTGTCATACTGGAAAAGGGAGTAAAAATATAAAAAATGATGCAACTATGATGCAATTACGATGCAACTATGATGCATACATCTTGTAAAATGATAGCGTAGGCTGATAAATTTGTCGGTTTGCGCTATTTTTCTGATTTTGTAATTTTGAAGAGGGGGAAGACGGAAATGGATAAACGAAAGACAGTGGGAGTGATTATTTTTGCAGCTATAATGCTTGTTTCCTGTAAGGGCAGGGCTGTAAATGTTCCTGACAATGATTTTGTCTTGCTGGAAAACAGTGTGGTAGAAGCAACAGAAATTTTACGCAATAGTGGACAAATTAACCAGAAAAATAATGATATGACATCGGAAAATGAGGAAGTACAAAATGAGGATGTGCAAAAACAGGATGTACATATGGGGATGACCATTAAACGAGTGTCAAGACCGATTACAAATGATGAAGGAAAAGTGCTGGCAAATGTGTACTATGAAAAACCGGTGCTATTAGATGATTGCGAGGCGGCGCAAAAGATTAACCAGTTTTTTGAACAGGAGGAAAAAATATGGCTCGAGGGAAAAGCCGGCAAAATCACGGAATATATGGATGATTATTATACCGATTTCCAAGAGGGAGTAGAACTTATGCGGGAGAGGTATGGAGATGAGGCGCTGATTGATTTCCCACTGCATTATACCATTAGTACAATAATTACTTTATTGGATAATGATATGTTGAGCATTTTACAAATAAGAGATGTTATGTTGGAACACAAGCATTGCCATTATTATGGATATACTTTTGATCTAAAAAGTGGTGAGCAGATTCCACTCAATGCCTTGGCAAATATAACCCCGGAAGGGCTGAAAAAGATTATTGGCGATATGGGAGAAATGTATGACGCCTTGGAAGGTGAAAATTATATGATTCACTATGGGGAAGATGAAATAGCAATGAATTATGAGTATTACTATGATGGGAGTCATTTTTTCATTATTATAAATCAGGCGGATGGACTAGGAATAGAGTTTCAGGATGGCGAAATTAGAGAATGGAATGGGAGATGGGGAGATGCGTATGAGGTGACAGCATTTTGGTACTGGATTTATCCATTAAATGAAGAAATAGAAAAAGAGATTTTTTACACTGAAGAAGGGGAAAGAAGTGAATGAAAAGAATTAATTGTATTATTTTAGTAATGTTGGCGGTGATGTTGTTTGCTTCCTGTGGAAAAGAAAGTAAAGAGCTGGATGAAGACTCTGTTGGTGATCTGAGTCCTGTAGTAGAAGCGGAAGAAAATGAGAACTACCAGAAGATAAAGGATGATGCTGGAGAAATTGAGATCCCGGAAGGATATGTGCTGGTTGATTATGAAGAACTGGCAGGAGAGGAATATGACTTTTATTTGTTTGCAGATTGCTTTTTGAGGGAATTGTCTGATTTTTTGGCAGAGAAAAGTGATGATATTGATGTATTTGCAGGATATATTAATCAGGAAAAAGAGGTAGAGGGCGTTTCTGCTTTTATTTCAGGATTAAGGGAATCGGGAACCACAATCAGTGGATATTATTTCTTGCGACAGGATAACGGTTCTGTATCATTTAACAATTTTCAGGAGGTTCCGGTTATCATAGAGTTTGTTTATGAGAATCAAACAAGGAAAAAAGAAATTGAATTACTTTTCATTCAAAAGACTATAGATGGGGAAGATACTTTTTGGAGATTGGAGAAAATAGAACCATGGGTTGAGGAAGAGATAGAAGCGACGATTACGGAGGAGGAACAGGCGGAAAGCCCGAAAGAAATTGACAATTCCAGATGGAGTTGGTTTATTGAACCGGGAGAATATTCGGATATCGTATTGTATGATGAAAATTTCATTGCAGTGGCGGATTCTTCGGGGAAATATGGTTTTCTTGATGGGGATAAGAATTTGATCGTGGATTGCCAGTATATGAATGTGCTAGGTGTCTCTGAGCAGATTGCAAGAGTGATAGATATGGATCAAAATTATTTGTTCCTTGATTATAGTGGAAAAATGATTACGGAAGAAGTTTTCCAGGATGCCAATGATTTCAGCGAAGGCTTTGCGGCGGTGGAAAAGGAGGAAAAGTGGGGATTTATCAACACATCGGGAAAGATCGCCATAGCCTGTCAATATGACAATGTGACAGAATTCCATGAAGGGCTTGTAGCAGTGGAAAAGGACGGAAACTGGCATTATATTGATCAGAGAGGGAAAGAGGTCTTTGAAGAGGAATATGAAGATGCAATGTATTTCTCGGAAGGCCTGGCAGCAGTAAAAAAGGATGGAAAATGGGGTTTTATTGATAAAAATGGTAATTTAAAAATTGATTTTCAATATGAGGATGCGGGAAATTTCAGCGAAGGAAAAGCGGCTGTTGCAAATACTATTGATGGATACCAGGAATGGGCGTATATCAATGCAGAGAATGAGGTGGTTATAGATTATAAATTGTATAGTGCCACAGAAGGAAGGCTGGTGCTTGTGGGAGAATTTCAAGATGGATATGCCCTTGTCACCAGTGATTTGTATTGTCTGATCAACGAAGAGGGAAAGGAGGTTCTGGGAAATAATTCTTATTTCCTGACAGGCGGGAGCACATATAGTATTGAACTTGGCTGGATTGTGGCATATGATTATACAGACGATTCAATGATAGAGGAAAAATATGGTTTTGTGGATATCAATGGAAGAATCAAGGTGCCTTTTATCTTTGAGCACATATCGGAAACACATGATGATTTGGCGGCAGTGCGCTATGAGCAGGAAGGGAAGACGGAAGCAGGAGTGATCCGGCTTAATTTGAGAAGCTATGACAGCCACAGGGAGTTTCCCTATGGAAATATGGAATATGTGGATAAGGAGACTTATGTGTTCTTAAAGAAAACATATGATGAAATAGATTTTACCGGCGAATATCAGATGGGAAATTTGGAATTATATGAGGAGTACATCAACGAATATAAGAAGCTGGTGGATAATGAAATTACATTTACAGAACCAGAGACAGGGACGGCGTATTATCTAAAGGAATATGGAGGCTTGAAGGTGTACAATAATGAGGAATTTGAACCTGACAAGTTCCGCTATTATCTGTTTGATATGGATGGTGATGCTACCCCTGAATTATGCATATGGGATACGGAAACATACATTTTTAAGTACCACAGTGATTCCGGGAAAATGGAATTATGGAATGAGATACCGTTTTATAATATGCAGATCCATGGAACAAAGGCATTCTCTTGGAACTGGGAAGGGGTGCGTTATGGGTTTGAAAGGATAGATGAGCGGGGAGAAGAGATATTTGATGTTTATTTTCTGGTGGAGGCTTCCTGGAGTAATGGAATTGAGACTTATATGGTTGCAATGCCTTTTTATAATGGAAAACAGGTAGAAATGCCAAAGGAGATGGAAGAACAGGGATATTTCAGCGAGGAAAATGGGCTGTATCTTTACCAGGTGACAGAAGAACAATTTGATGAATTGACACAGGACTATTTTAAAGCCCTAAAGGAATCAGATGAGGAGAGAGAAAAGGTTACTTTCACTTATGAGGAGCTGTTTGGGACAGATGATGATATGAAAACAGATAATGGTCTGATAGATTGAAATGGATGGTGACGGAGGAAGAATATGAGGAGGCAAGGTGTAATTTATTAAAATGATTTTGATTGACGGGAAGGAGAACTTAGTTGTAGAATTTCTGTATATGAAGGTGCATGACTATGGCGAATTGATGGATGATAAGATTCAAAAAGTAGAAGAAAATTGAAATAAACAAAATAGTTATGCAAAAATATCCAAGCCTGAAAATGTAAATGTCTGTATGAAGAAATGACATACGAGGGAGCGAAAATGCAGAGTGTTGAAAAATGGGGAGTGTTTGAAGTTTCGTGCACAGGTAAAACAGAAGGGAATCCTTTTGCGGACTATGCTGTTTGGGGAGAGTTTAAAGGCGAACAGGAGCAGGTCAGGGTTAGGGGATTTTATGATGGCAACGGGATCTATAAGATCAGGTTTATGCCCATGTATGAGGGATATTATCATTACAGGGTAAGCGGAACTTTTTCGGAAGATACATATGAGGGAGACTTTCTTGTGCTGCCTGCCTCTGAAGGAAATCATGGTCCGGTAAAGGTTTTTGGACAGTATCATTTCAAATATCAGGATGGGACAAGCTATTTTCCACTTGGGACGACCTGCTATGTCTGGAATCTGCAAAATGATGAACTGGTCAGTCAGACCCTTAAAGCGCTCAGGGAATCTCCTTTTAACAAGATACGGTTTTGTATTTTTCCCAAGCATTATGTCTATAATTTAGGTGAACCGAGATCTTATCCTTATGAAGGGACGCCCATGGACAGCAGTGTTTTGACAGAGGAGAATTTTGATCAGTTTACGGGAAATACAGAGCTAAGTAATTTTGATTTTTCACGGTTCCATACAGAACACTTCCGCCACATTGAGTACTGTATAAACGAACTGATGGCGATGGGGATCGAGGCAGATCTCATTTTATTCCATCCTTATGATAGGTGGGGGTTCTCCAAAATGAGCAGAGAGCAGGATTCCTTTTTCCTGAAATATGTTGTTGCACGTTTGGCAGCGTATAGAAATGTATGGTGGGCATTTGCTAATGAGTATGATCTTATGGATAAATCTCATGAGGACTGGAAACATTGCGGGGAATTGGTTCAACAAGAAGATCCTTATCAGCATCTTCGGTCGATCCACAACTGCATAAAGCTTTATGACCACAAGGAGGAGTGGATCACACATTGCAGCATCCAGAGGACGGATTTGTATCGGACAACTGAAAATACAGATGAGTGGCGAAGAACATACCAAAAGCCTGTTGTTTTAGATGAGATTGCTTATGAGGGGAACATTCAGCATGGCTGGGGAAACATCAGTGGAAAGGAACTGGTGCGCCGGTATTATGAAGGAATATGCCGGGGAGGTTATCCTCAGCACGGTGAAACATTTACCAGCGCGGATAATATTCTCTGGTGGTCTCATGGCGGAATCCTAAAAGGAGAAAGCGTGTCACGGATTGCATTCCTTCGTAAGCTTTTGGAGCAAAGCGGCGTACAGGGACTTAAGCTTTGGGAGAAGGCTGCATGGGATGAGGTATGCGGAGTGCCGGAAAAAGACGAGGACCCGGAATATTATCTTTTCTATTATGGTTTTATGCGTCCGTGTGTAAGAAACTATCATCTTAAGGAAGAGAAAAGCTATCATGTCAGGGTGATTGATACATGGAATATGACGATTGAGGATAGAGGAACATACAGCGGAAGTTTTAAGATTGATCTTCCGGGAAGAGAATATATAGCGGTGGAAATTCAGGAAGGAGTGCATGCATGAGAATAGGAATGGGCTATGATGTTCACAGACTTACAGAAGAAAGAGCGCTGATCATAGGCGGCGTGGAGATACCATACGAAAAGGGGCTTTTGGGACATTCGGATGCGGATGTGCTGCTTCATGCTATTATGGATGCCTTGCTGGGGGCGGCGGCGCTGGGAGATATCGGCAAGCATTTTCCGGATACGGATCCGGCTTATAAAGGGATTTCTTCCATGAAGCTGCTTGAGCATGTAGGGAAGCTTTTGGAGGACAACCTGTTTTTGATTGAAAATATCGACGCAACGATCATTGCGCAGGCGCCTAAAATGCGCCCCTATATTGATACCATGAGAGAAAATATTGCAAAAGCACTGGGGATTCAGGTGGAGCAGGTCAATGTAAAAGCAACGACAGAGGAAGGACTTGGTTTTACAGGAACGGGAGAAGGTATTTCTTCGCAGGCAATTTGCATGCTTACAAGTCCGGTGAATCTTGCCAGTGAGGACGTTATGATGAGGGGCTGTGAGGGATGCAGCGGATGCCCTCAGCAGAAGTAGGAATCAGACAGTGGAAGTGTGAATCAGACATGAAAGGAAGATAAGGCAGATGAAGATACTGGTGATCGATGCTCAGGGAGGCGGTGTCGGTAAACAATTGATTACGGCCATGAAACAAAGTATGCAGGACATTGTGATAACCGCAGTGGGAACCAATTCTGCGGCCACCTCCGCCATGCTGAAGGCAGGGGCGGATTTTGCGGCAACCGGGGAGAATGCCGTGGTAGTGGCATGTCGTAAGACGGATGTTATTGTGGGACCGGTTGGAATTGTGATTGCAGATGCGTTATTGGGAGAAATCACTCCCAGGATGGCAGTGGCAGTGGCTCAAAGTGATGCCAAAAGAATTCTGTTGCCATTCAATCATTGCAATAATATTATTGTGGGGGTGTCGGAGTTTCAAGTAGGAAAGCTGGTGCAGGCGGCAATTGCGGAATTGACAAAAACACAAAATTCCTGTAAGATATAACAAACAGTTGGCAGAAGCCGGCAAGGGAATGCAGAAGTGTTCCGGGTTAATGATTAAAGTGCTTTTTGAAAGAATACCAGGGAGGTATGCAGTTTCTCAGAAGAGAAATTACATGCCTTTTTTGTGTTCAGACAAACAGCGCACATGAAAAATAAGGAGGAAAATTCAAATGGGATGTTTTATTGTTCCGGCAACAGAGGCAATCGTAACAACGGTTGTGGCAAAGACACAGAAAACAAATGAAGAGAAATGCGAGGCTAAGAGAAGTCCTTTTACAGGAAAAGTTAAATGGCTTACGAATCTGCTTTGGGGCGGCAGTGCGCTGCTTGTATTTGAGCATGTGTGGCACGGAGAGGTAGTGCCTTGGTTTCCGTTTCTGACGGCAGCCTCCAACCCAGCGGACGCTTCGGTTATGCTTCATGAAATGGCAACGGCAGGTGTGGGCATGGCGGTACTGGTGAGCGCAGTCTGGCTTGGTATGGTGGCGGTGGCTAATGTGATTGAGAAAAGAGAAGATACTGAAGGCGCAGAGGCAGTGAAATAGAAAGGCAGGAACGACCATCATGACATTGCTTACAACAATATTTGCGGCAATTATTTCTACAGTTATATGGTATAGGCACGCGCCGGAAAACGAAATGAAGGTCAGTGTTCTGTGCTGGATGTACTGGGGAGCTTCTCTGATGTGGCTGGTGGATGCAATATTTGAATATGCCGAACTTCATGAGGCATATTTTACTCCGGAACCGATAGAAATGCTGAATGATTTTTATTTGGGGCTGTCTGTGGTGGCATTGGGATTAATCATCTGGCTGGTCATTCTTTTGGTTAAGGATCCGAAAGGTGTTGTCAGGGCATCACTGAGGAAACAGAGGACACAACAAAAAGAAGGATAATTTCAAAAGAAGTTAATATTATGAATTTAAAAGAATTTTTTGGAGAAAACAGAAGAGCTGCTATTGCGTTTTCTGGAGGTGTTGATTCGGCGTATCTGATGTATGCTGCTCAAAGGTATGGAGCAGAGGTGAAAGCCTATTATGTGAAATCGGCATTTCAACCGGAATTTGAATGGAGGGATGCGCTGCGCCTTTCCGCGGAACTGAATGTGGAAATGAAAGTGCTCCCGGTTCAAATTCTGGGAAATAGCGATGTGACATCAAATCCATATAATAGATGCTATTATTGTAAAAAAATAATATTTTCTGAAATTATAAAGGCGGCACTGGAAGATGGATTTCCTCTGATTCTCGATGGAACCAATGCATCTGATGAGGAGCGCGACAGGCCGGGAATGCAGGCGATAAGGGAATTAAAGGTTCGTTCTCCGCTGCGGGAGTGCGGATTGACCAAGAAGGAGATACGAAGGCTTTCCAAGGAGGCAGGACTTTTTACCTGGGATAAGCCGGCTTATGCCTGTCTCGCAACAAGAATCCCAACAGGATGTGAAATTACCAAAGAAAAGCTTTTTAAGACGGAACAGGCGGAAGAGGCTTTGTTCCGTCTTGGATTTACTGATTTCCGGGTGCGGATGCTGGGAGAAGCGGCAAAGCTTCAAGTCCCGGCAAGCCAGTTTGAGAAGGTACTTATAGAAAAGAGAAGTATTATAGCCGAATTGAAGAAGTATTATAGCTCCGTACTTTTGGATTTGGAGGAAAGAGGATGAATTTTGAATTAAAAAAGGTTCTGGAGGCAGTAAGGGACGGCGGAATGACCGTAGATGAGGCAATGCTCAAAATTAAAACAGAACCTTTTGAGGATATAGGGTATGCCAAGGTGGATCTGCACCGCAAGGTGCGTCAGGGAGCAGCTGAGGTAATCTTTGGCGAAGGAAAAACACCGGAGCAGATAGCTGGAATTATGAAAACAATGAAGAAGAATGGTCAGGGGACGATTTTGATTACCAGACTTTCGAAGGAGAAAGCGGAAGCGCTCGACAAAGAGTACAGACTGACTTATTATAAAGAGGCAGGGATCGGGATTGCGGGAGAAATTCCTGCTCCCGATGGGATTGGAAAGATTGTTGTGGCTACCGGCGGAACAAGTGATATTCCGGTGGCGGAGGAAGCTGCCCTTACAGCAATGGTATTAGGCAATGAAGTGGTAAGGTTATGTGATGTGGGAGTTGCAGGACTTCACAGGCTTCTGGCGCACAAAGAAGAAATTATGAGTGCCAGCGTTATTATAGCCATCGCAGGTATGGAAGGAGCACTTGCCAGTGTGATCGGAGGATTGGCGGATTGTCCGGTCATTGCTGTTCCTACCAGTATAGGCTATGGCGCATCCTTTCAGGGGCTTTCCGCATTGCTTTCTATGCTTAATTCCTGTGCCAGTGGTGTATCGGTGGTAAATATAGACAATGGATTCGGAGCCGGATATCTGGCATCCATGATCAATCATATGGAAGCTAAAGTATGATGTCCAAAACGGAGGAAATATGAAAACATTATATCTGGATTGTAATATGGGTGCCGCAGGGGATATGATTGCGGCGTCCCTTTTGGAACTTTTGCCCGATAAAGAGGCATTTCTGGAGCAGATGAACGGATTGGGGATTCCCCACGTTAAGATGGAAACAGAGCGGGTCAGTAAGTGCGGTATTTTGGGAACTTATTTCTGTGTAAAAGTGGGAGATGCGCAGGAGGGAGAGGAACTCCATGACCACGGACATCATCATAGCAGCATGCAGGAAATTGAGCATATTATTTCCCATTTAAACCTGAAGGAAAAGGTGAAAAAGGATGTGCTTGCGGTATATAGTCTGATTGCGGAGGCGGAAAGTCATGTTCATGGCGTTCCGGTTACGGATATTCATTTTCACGAGGTGGGAACTCTGGACGCCATTGCGGATATCACCGCAGTGTGTCTTCTGATCGATCATATTGGGGCTGATCAGGTATTGGTATCGCCCATTCAGGTGGGAAGCGGGGAGGTCAGATGCGCTCATGGCATTTTGCCGGTACCGGCTCCTGCAACGGCATATCTTTTAAAAGGAATTCCCATTTTTAGCGGAGAGATAAAGGGCGAGCTTTGTACACCAACCGGTGCGGCGCTTTTAAAGCATTTTGCTTCCGGATTTGAAGAAATGCCCGAAATGAAAGTGGATGCAATCGGCTACGGAATGGGAAAGAAAGACTTTGGAAGAGCGAACTGTATTCGTGTCCTGTTGGGAGAAACAAAGGATCAAAAGGATCTTGTGCTGGAACTTTCCTGCAATGTGGATGACATGACAGCGGAAGAAATAGGGTTTGCAATGGAGCGACTATTTGAAGGAGGAGCGCTGGAGGTTTATACCATCCCTATCGGAATGAAGAAATCCAGACCGGGTACGCTGATTCGTGCAATCTGCACACAAGAGAAACGGGAAAAGGTGACGGAATTATTGTTCCGATATACTACCACGCTTGGAATCCGGGAGGTGAAAACGCAAAGGTGTGTGTTGGAGCGGGAGATCGTCACATTGGAGACACCTTACGGACCGGTGCGGCGAAAGGATTCCTTCGGGTACGGAGTGAGACGTTCCAAATATGAGTATGAGGATCTTGCCCGGATTGCAAAGGAACAGGGGATCAGTATAGAGGAAGTAAGGAACAGAATAGAAAATATCGGTTGACAAAACCGTCGCTTTTGCATATTCTGTTAATGTAAAAAGATTTTCGGTTTCTATATAGTGAAATGCTTGGAACGGAAAGAGTATATTATCCATTAGTCTGATTATCAGACGGACTTTGGACAGAGAGGGAGTGTCATCGGCTGGAAGCATTCCTGCAAAGAGATAATAGAAGTGCATCCGGGAGCAGGTTCTGTGAGCAGACAGCCTAGAGCAGGTCAGGTAGCAGAACACGTTTTACACGTTACGTAACATGAGCGGAAGCAGCTTTGCTTCTAAAATAGAGTGGAACCACGGATAACTTCGTCTCTTAGAGAGAGGTTATCCTTTTTTTGCGCGGAAGGCATAAGCCAAGCTGGAATGCTTGCATTCCAATTTGGCGCCGCCCGCGAACGTGAGAAACTCGCAAAGCGTGTTTCTCATCGTTTGTGACTTGTCATTTGGCTTTATCTGCGAAGGCTCAGCGGCAGATAATGACAGAAACCGGATTAAGGGGTTGATATCAGTGGGTTTTATTAAAAATATTAAAGAAGAAATTGCAATTATTAGGGAGAGAGATGCGGCGATTCATTCGTCCATGGAAGTGTTTTTATATCCCAGCTTTAAGGCAATGATTCATTACCGGATTTCCCATAAGCTGTATGTGCGGAAGCATTATTTTCTGGCAAGATGGGTGTCCCAGCGGGGTGTGCGTAAGACAGGGATCGAGATTCATCCCGGGGCGCAGATCGGGAAAGGATTTTTTATTGATCATGGGAACGGGGTGATCATTGGCGAAACCACCATTATCGGTGATAATGTGACGCTTTATCAGGGGGTCACATTGGGAGGAACCGGTAAGGAGCAAGGGAAAAGGCATCCGACTTTGGGGAATAATATTATGGTTGGAGCCGGTGCGAAGGTGCTTGGTTCCTGTACCATCGGGGACAATTCCAAGATTGGTGCGGGGAGCGTGGTGCTTGACGATGTACCTCCAGGTTCCACAGTGGTGGGTGTGCCGGGGCATGTGGTGAAGCGCCTGAAACAATCGCTGCCACAGGATGAACTGGATCAGGTAGATTTACCTGATCCGGTGCAGGAGGATCTGAATGCACTGCATCATGCGAATTCAGAGCTTACTAACCGGGTTCTCGATCTTGAAAGAGAACTTCGTGAAATGAAAAAGAACAAAACAGACGCAGGAAGAAAGGAGCAGGTGTTGCAAAATGAAAATCTATAATACGCTGTCAAAGAGAAAAGAGGAGTTTGTGCCGCTGGAAGAGGGAAAGGTGAAGATGTATGTATGCGGGCCTACCGTGTATAATTTGATTCATATCGGGAATGCCCGCCCAATGATCGTGTTCGACACGGTCAGGAGATATATGGAGCACAAAGGTTATGAGGTGAATTTTGTATCAAACTTTACGGATGTGGATGATAAGATCATCAAGAAAGCAATTGAGGAGGGCGTAGATGCTTCGGTGATCTCCGAGCGGTATATTGCTGAGTGCAAAAAGGACATGGAGGCAATGAATGTAAGGCCGGCAACCACACATCCCAAGGCAACGGAAGAAATAGACGGTATGCTGGATATGATCGGAACCCTGATCGAAAAAGGTCATGCGTATGTGGCAGCAGACGGTACCGTATATTTTCGGACAAGAAGCTTTAAAGGCTACGGAAAGCTTTCTCACAAAAATCTGGATGATTTGCAGGGAGGAAACCGTTCTTTACTTGTGACCGGTGAGGATCAAAAGGAAGATCCCCTTGATTTTGTACTTTGGAAGCCCAAAAAAGACGGAGAACCTTATTGGGAATCGCCATGGTGTGACGGGCGTCCGGGCTGGCATATTGAGTGCTCCGTGATGAGCAAAAAGTATTTAGGCGAGGAGATTGATATTCATGCAGGTGGGGAGGATTTGGTTTTTCCCCATCATGAAAATGAGATTGCGCAGTCGGAAGCGGCAAATGGAAAGCCTTTTTCCAAATATTGGATGCATAATGCATTTCTCAATATCGATAATCGCAAGATGTCCAAGTCCGATGGAAACTTTTTTACGGTAAGAGATATTGGTGAAAAGTATGATCTTCAGGTATTCCGCTTTTTCATGCTTTCCGCTCATTACAGAAGTCCTTTGAATTTCAGCGCGGAACTTATTGAGGCGGCACAGAATGGCTATGACAGGATTGTGACCAGTGTCAGCAATTTAAGTTATTTGCTTGAAAACTCCGTTTCTGATACAATAAGTGAGGAAGAACAGAAGCTTCTGGAAGAGGCAAAGGGCTTTATTGCCGGATTTGATGAAGCCATGGACGATGATTTTAATACGGCAGATGCTATTGCCGCTATTTTTGAACTGGTCAAGTTTGCCAATGTCCATGCAAAGGCGGATTGCAGCAGGGAATTTTTGAAGGAACTGAAAGATGAGATCGTTATGCTTTCCGATATCTGCGGATTGATTGTTGAGAAAAAGCAGGAAATGCTGGAGAGCGATATTGAGGCGTTGATTGAGGAGCGTCAGGCTGCAAGAAAGGCAAAGGACTTTAAACGGGCGGACGAAATCCGGAATGAGCTGCTTGCAAAAGGAATTATTTTGGAGGATACCCGAGAGGGAGTTAAATGGAAAAGAGCGTAAGTCTGTTACAGTTGATAAAAGAAAGTTTTGATTTAAAAGAGGTGGATATTCGAACATATTCACCTCTTACCCTTGCGTATATCGGAGATGCGGTCTATGACCTGATTTTTCGTACAAAGGTGGTAGGGGAGGGAAATACTTCGGCAAACAAACTTCATAACAAGACTATCCGCTATGTAAAGGCACCTGCCCAGGCGCAGCTTGCCAATGCAGTGATGGAAGAATTGACACCGGAGGAGCTTGCGGTGTATAAAAGAGGCAGAAATGCCAAGCCTTATACTATGGCCAAAAACGCAACCATTGCGGAATACAAAATGGCAACGGGACTGGAAGCGCTTACCGGTTATCTGTATCTTACCGGACAAGTAGAACGGATACTTGAATTGATTCAAATTGGTTTACATAACTTAAATAATGAAGAAGGAAATGAACATGGAAGATAAAAAGCGGGAAACAACAGATTTGAAGGAAGAGGAATTTACGATAGAGGGAAGAAATGCTGTGATTGAAGCGTTTCGTTCCGGAAAGACTATTGATAAAGTGTATATTCTTGACGGCTGTCAGGACGGTCCTGTCAATACGATTAAGCGGGAGGCCAAAAAGCAGGCAGCCATTATTAAATATGTAACCAGGCAGCGTCTTGATCAGATGTCGGAAACCGGAAAGCATCAGGGTGTGATCGCTGTGGCAGCGGCCTATTCTTATGCAGAGATTGAGGACATGTTTTCCTTAGCGGAGCAAAAAGGAGAGCCGCCCTTTTTCCTCCTGCTGGATAATATCGAAGATCCCCATAATCTTGGGGCGATCATAAGAACGGCGAATCTGGCAGGAGCACATGGGGTGATCATTCCGAAAGACCGGGCGGCAGGTCTTACCGCCGTGGTGGCAAGAACTTCCGCCGGAGCGTTGAATTATACCCCGGTAGCAAGAGTGACCAATTTATCAAGAACCATTAAGGATCTGAAGGAAAAGGGAATGTGGTTCGTCTGTGCGGATATGGATGGAACTACGATGTATGACCTGAATCTGACGGGGCCAATAGGACTTGTCATTGGGAGTGAAGGAGAAGGAGTGAGCAGGCTGGTAAAGGAAAACTGCGACATGACTGCCTCAATTCCAATGAAAGGGGATATTGATTCACTGAATGCCTCTGTGGCAGCAGGTATCCTTGCCTATGAGATTGTCCGTCAGAGAATCGGAAGGTAGAAATCAGGGAAAGAAATGGGAAAAGCAAATAGGGTTTTATTGATGCTGATTGCAATGGTGGCTATTATGATCACAGCAGTGGGAATCAACAAAGCCATGGAGCATTACAGCACTGCGAAGTGGGTCAGAGAACAGCGGGAGCGCTGTGAGGAGACCAGGGCAGATATGGCGCAGATTCAGATGACCATCAGTGAATTGTCGCAGGATCAGCAGGCGTTGGAAGAATTTATTAAGGAAAATGAGCAATACTTTGAAGATTCGGTACAGGTTTATGAGGAAGACCGGCAGGATTTCCCCGGGGATATTTCGGAGACTGTGCATGAGGGTGATTTTGCTGACCCTAATATCTCAGGGAATAGTTTGCTCCAAGATATGGTCTCCGGGAATGATCTGTTTGTAGGCGATGTGTCTGAAAATGATGTATCCGGGAACCAGCTCTCAGAACACAGCATATCAGGAAACGATGTTTCTGAAAACAGTGCTTCTGGGAATAGTGTATCTGGAAATAGTGTTTCGGGAAACAGTGTATCAGGGAACAGTATATCAGGAAACAGCGTATCAGGAAATACTGTGCCCGGAAAGGGTATGACGGAAAGCTTTATGTCAAGTAATGAAGGATTTGAAAATCGGAAAAAGCGGGGATCTTATGAGGAGACGATCCTTCAAAACAAGTACAATCAGGAAAAAATCGAGGATAGTGGGATTGATTTTTCAGATAAAAAGATTGTTTGTCTGGGTGACAGCATTACAGCAGCTACAAATCTGGAAGATTTGGAGGATTATCAGCAGTATTCCTATCCCACGTATCTCAAGGAATTTCTCGGCGCCGGGAGCGTGGAAAACTTAGGGATAGGAGGATCTTCCATAGGAAGATACTGGGAAAATGCGTTTGTGGACCGCTATAAGGATATTCCGCAGGATGCGGATATTATCCTCGTTATGGGAGGAACCAATGACGGATTCTGCGTATCGCAGGAGGAGTTCGGAACCATGGAAGAGCGGAAAGAGAGAACCTTTATCGGAGACCTCGATGAGCTGATGCGGGGGCTTAAGGAGGACTATCCGAATGCGAAGATCATTTTTGTGACGCCCCTTCCCAATGTGCTTCATGATATGCTTCGAAAGGAGAGAGACTATCTGCTTCCGCAGTCTATGATCGCGAATGCCATGAAGACACTAGGAGAAGAATATGAGATTCCGGTGATTGACCTTTATGGTTCCAATTTGCTGGATTCTCATGATGCAGCAGTAATCTATAATTACATGCCCGACGGTGTTCATTGCAACCAGCAGGGATACAAGGTACTGGCAAGGAAAATTGCGGCAGAACTGATCAGTTTGTACGAAATGCAGGAGGACGATATTGAAGAAGAATTATGAGGAATGCGGTGATGAAGAACTGATTCTGCGTCTTAGGGATGGGGAAGAGGCCATCACGGACTATATTATGGATAAGTATAAGAATCTGGTTCGGAGTAAGGCAAAGTCCATGTACATTCTGGGAGCAGACCGTGATGATCTGATTCAGGAAGGAATGATCGGGCTTTTTAAGGCGGTCAGAGATTATGATATCGGGCGGGATGCCAGCTTTTTTACCTTTGCGGAGCTGTGTGTATCCAGACAGATGTACACGGCAATTCAGGCAGCAGGAAGGCAAAAGCACACACCGTTAAATACATACATATCCCTTTATGCCGGCTCCGCCGAGCAGGATGCGGAAGGCAGAGATGGGGAGTGGGAGCTTTCGGGAAGCCTGCTGTCACAGCCGGAAAGAAATCCGGAAGAGCTTCTGATTGACAGAGAAAATGTGGAGCGTCTGGAAAAGACCATTGAGAAGGAGCTGAGCAGCTTTGAAAAGCAGGTGCTGGATCTGTATCTTACAGGTATGAAATACAGTGAGATTGCCCGTGTTTTGGGACGGGATGAGAAGTCTACGGACAATGCGCTGCAGAGGATTAAGAGTAAGCTGAAAAAAGCGATTCAGAAATAAATATCGGAGCAATGATATGAGGATTGCAATTTGTGATGACGAAGAAGCGCAGCGTATGCTGCTGTCAGATTATTTAACAGAATGGGGAAAAGGCAGGAAGAACCTGCCGGAGATATCCAGCTTTTCCAGCGGAGAAAGCCTTCTTTTTTCCTGGGAGGATGAGAGCTTTGACCTTCTTATCCTGGATATTGAAATGGGGGATTTAAGCGGGATGGAGCTTGCCGGGAAAATCCGAAAGGAAAACGATGAGATTCCTATCCTGTTTATTACAGGTTATGAAAAATACATGGCTCAGGGCTATGACGTGGCAGCACTCCATTATCTGTTAAAACCGGTTCATAAGGAGAAGCTTTTTGAGGTGCTGGACGGGCTGTCAAAGAAGAGAAAGCCCGAAGAAAAGCTGATTTTTCCTACAGCTGAGGGACATCTGCTGCTTCCTGCCAGTCAGATTTGGTATGTGGAAGCTATGGGACATGACTGCCTGTTATGTACGGCGGAAGATAAAAAACAGATACGCATGTCCATGGGAGATGCCATTAAGCTGCTGGGGGGTCAAAAAGGATTTGTGCAGTGCCACCGTTCTTACATGGTTAATTTACAGCATATCTCAGCTATTGTCAGGGCGGAAATCGTACTGGATGACGGGACAAGGCTGCCGGTAAGCCGCAGGGCACAGAAAGAAGTAAACGAAGCCTTTATTCGAAATTACAGGTATGAGAATTAAGTATTTCAGCGTAAAATACTTGGGAAGGGAGAAGAAAATGATTTTTGTAATCATTGGAGCATTCTGCATATTATGTTCCATAAATTTTCTGTTGTGGCGCTTTTGGATGCCCTGGTATGTGGAACGCCGAATCTCCCGTTTTCAGAACGAGCTGGTGGACCGGCACTATGACGAGGTGGAGATCATGTATCGGAAGATGCGGGGATGGCGCCACGATTACCATAACCATATTCAGGCACTGAAAGCTTACATGAGCCTTTCCCAGTATGAACAGGCCACAGCTTATCTGGACGGTCTGGAAAAGGACCTGACCATGGTGGATACGGTGTTAAAAACAGGGAATGTAATGGTGGATGCTATTTTGAACAGTAAGCTTTCCCTGATACAGGAAAAGAAAATCGCCGTAGATGCCACTGCCCTTGTACCGGAAGATATTGCTGTTTCCGGTATTGATCTGTCCGTGATAATCGGCAATCTTCTGGATAATGCCATGGAGGCCTGCATGGAGCTTCCCAGCGAACAAGACCGCTTTATCCGGATCTATATAGACATCATCAAAAAGCAGCTATATATTTCAGTGACCAATTCCATGAAGGGAAAGGCGGGGAAATCAGGAGGACGCTTCCTCTCACGCAAGACAGGAAGCCATGGATTCGGCCTTTATCGGATTGACAGCATTGTTGCCAGATATGGCGGCTTTTTAAACCGACAGACAGAGGAAGGAGTATTTGCTACTGAGATCATGCTGCCCCTGGTCAGCTGAAGATAGCATCGCTTGATCAGCATCGCCTGATGGCGATTCAAAAATATGCAATTCGTGCGAAATGGGATACCATTTGTGCACGAATTTTTTTTGAGGGCTAATTTATGGTATGATGGGGACAATTTTAAGGAAAGGCAAGGGAAAAATGAAAAACCAAAGGATACAAGGTGAAAGAAAATACGGGTTGGTCAGCAATGTGGTCTACAACATGAGATCATCCAAAGCATGGGATCCAAAGCTTTTTTACTACCAGCTTCTGATGATATTTCCGGACGTGGCAGCTGCCTGTATGGGAGTACTGCTTCCCGCATGGCTGGTAAAGGGGCTGGAGGCCAAATGGGATTTGGGAAAGCTGCTCCTTACCATTTTTTTGCTTGCGTTTGGAATATGGGTTTTTGAGATGCTGCGTGAGGGCATGCAGGAATATTTGTACCGGAATTCTCTGTCTTTTAATCTGTACTATGAAAAATGCTGTTTTGCCAAAGTCATGGACATGGATTATGAAATGCTGGAAGACCCGAAAATCCGGGAGCTGACAGGAAATACATGGAATGTGGTCCGCAACGTATTTGGAATCCGCAATTCTTTTCTGACAATCCCAAAGCTTCTTAGCGGAATTCTCGGCGCAGGTCTGTATGGCATTCTGATAGGAAGCGAAAGCATTCTACTTCTTGTACTGATTATCCTGAATACAGCCGCCAGCTTCCTGTTGCTCTCCTTCGTGCGGAGAAAGCATGAAAAATATCACAAAAGCTTAAGCTCCTTTACAGCAAAAGCTTCCTATATCAGCAGACAGACTATGGAAAAGACAGCCGGAAAGGAAATCCGAATCTATCAGATGGCGGACTGGTTTGTCCAAAAATATGAAGAATGCCTTAAGGGAATCGACGGAATCTACGGGCATATCCACAACTGGTATTTTGTAAGAGGAACCGCGGAGGCGCTCCTTTCCTTCCTCTCTGGGGGCTTTTCCTACGGCTATCTACTTTACCGTCTGGTACAGGGAAGCCTTGGAGCGGCAGACTTTGTGTTTTACACGGGGCTGCTGGGCGGCTTTGGCTCCTATTTCGGACAGATGCTTTATGGGATACTGTCCTTAAATGAATTGGATACCTCCATCAGCTATATCAGAAAATTTTTGTCTCTCCCGGAAAGTGTCTGGAACCCAGCCGGGATAGGCGAAAAGAGACTTGAAGCTATAAAGCAAAATGGCATAACGGTGGAACTGGAAAACATAAGTTATACTTATCCCGGCGGGAAAGAACCTGTCCTTTCCGATATCAGCCTTGTGATCCGCCCCGGTGAAAGACTGGCGCTGATCGGACTGAATGGAGCAGGGAAGACTACTTTAGTTAAGCTTCTTTGTGGATTTTATCAGCCTACGAAAGGGAAAATACTGATCAATGGTATCCCTGCAGCAGAATTTTCCAGGGAAGAATATTACAGTCTGGTTTCTGTGCTGTTCCAGGATTCCTGCATACTTCCCATGACTCTGGATGAAAATCTTACCGGGCAGCCTATGAAAGCAAATCACTCCGCAGAAGAAGCCTGCCGGGAAAGGCTCTCGTGGGCGCTTAAGATTTCCGGCTTTTACGAAAAGTATGAAAGCCTTCCCGAAAAGGGCAATACTCTCCTTGTCAGGGAGGCAAACAAGGAAGCGCTGGATTTTTCGGGCGGGGAACGGCAGAAGATGCTTTTTGCAAGGGCGATCTATAAAGAGGCGCCTCTCCTGATTTTGGATGAGCCCACGGCCGCTCTTGACCCCATAGCGGAAAATGAACTGTATATGAAATACGGAGAAGCTGTAAAAGGACGAACCTGCATTTACATCTCCCACCGCTTATCCAGCACCCGGTTTTGTGACCGGATCTGCCTGCTATCCGGTGGAAAGATTATAGAAGAGGGCACCCATGATGAGCTGATGGAAAAGAACGGAAGTTATGCCAACCTTTACGAAGTCCAAAGCCGGTATTACAAAGAACAGGACATGCGGAAGAAAATGGAGGAAGCGTTTGATGAATAGAGAGGATCTTAAATATATCTGGATGCTTTTTAAAGAAATAGCAAGCCGGGAAAAGAAGATTGTGGTATGTACCTTCCTGCTGTCCATACTGGAAGCCATATTACCCTATATCACCATTTTGTGCACCGGATATCTGGTGGATGGTATATATCGGGGAGAAAATTGGGAAACGCTGCTTTTTTATACGGTTGTAGCTCTTACCATAAAGCTCTTTTTCCAAATTCTGCATTCCCGTGTGGAGGAATGGTTTAACCAGAAGCTGGACTACACCAGGATATTGGATGAAGAACAGCTAAACCGCCAGAGCCTTTCCATGGACTATGAATATCTAGAGGACACTGATGTGCAGGAGCTGCGTACCAGAGCCCTGGCAAGATCCTTCTATGGAATAAGAGGCTGGCTCCTTCTGCAGACCAAGGATTTTTTTCATCACATCCTGTCCGTCCTTACCGCTGTGGTAATCATACTTCCTATGATCACACAGGGAGGGGTGTTTCGGAAGACAGGGGCATTTTCGCTTTGTGCTTCTCTGCTCTTGTTCCTGGTGATTGGAGTGCTGGTGTGGGGAAATTACAGGGCAGGGATCTATTATACCCGTAAATCTATGAAAATGCTTGATGAACTGGACGGCATCCATAATAAAAGCGCTTATTATCTGGATATGCTCTCCGGCATAGAATCTCAAAAGGACTTAAGGATTAACGGACAGAAGGGAATGATCGCAAAAGATGTGGACACACTGTTTGAGGCGTCAAGAAAAGGCGAATGGAGAATCGGTCAGATGTACATTAAGAGGCAGTACCTCGGTGTGACTTTTCCGGGAATCAGCGGGCTTTTTATTTATCTGTTTGCAGGGGTAAAAGCCTATCTGGGACAAATATCTATTGGAGATGTGGTAACTTACACGGCAAGCATTGTCCGGCTGGCTAAATCTGCCTCTTCCCTTGCAAACTGCACGGGACGTCTGAAAAGTGTAGCTGACTATGCCAGAGATTATATCAACTACAGGGATCTGGAAAAGAGAAAGCAGCAGGGCACGATTCCGGTGGAAAAGCGCAGGGACAATCGGTTTCAGATTGATTTTGAGCATGTCTCTTTCCGCTACCCGGGAACAGAAGCTTATGTGATCCGTGACCTGACCCTTTCCTTCGTGATTGGGGAAAAGATGGCTATCGTGGGGCGGAACGGGTCTGGGAAGACCACCTTTATCAAGCTCCTTTGCAGACTGTACGATGTGACAGAAGGCTGTATCAAGCTGAATGGGATAGACATCCGCAAATATGACTATCAGGAATATTGTGCCCTCTTTGCTGTAGTGTTTCAGGATTTTTGCATCTTTGCCTTTCCTCTGGGTGAAAACATTGCATCAGGCAGTACTGTGGAAAAGGGCAGAGCCCTGGATGCTCTCATAAGAGCAGGATTGAAAGATCGTCTTGGGGAGCTGGCTGGGGAACTTGAGACTTACGTCGGAAGAGAATTTTGCGATGGAGGCATCTCTTTTTCCGGCGGGGAGAAGCAGAAGATGGCTATTGCCCGGGCAATTTACAAGGATGCACCTTTTGTCATCATGGATGAACCCACTGCAGCCCTTGACCCTCTTGCGGAATGTGATGTTTATGCAGGGTTTGACAAGATGGTGGGAAAAAAGACAGCGCTGTATATCTCACACCGGCTTGCTTCCTGCCGGTTCTGCGAGGATATCCTGGTGTTTGATAAAGGACAGGTGGTGCAGAGAGGAAGTCATGAGGATCTGGCGGGACAGGACGGAATCTATCGGGAACTTTGGAATGCCCAGGCGCAATATTATCAGTAAACAAAAATTCAGCTTATGCAAGTTCCATAAATATAAAAAATGAATTAAATTCTTAAAAGGTATATTGACAGAGTAGTTCTTTGTTAATATACTTTTTTTGGTTAATTCCGACCGACTGGTCGGACGAAAAGGAGAGTTTACATATGCTAGGAAAATTCAGTGTCAAAAAACCATATACAGTTTTGGTAGCAGTAGTGCTTGTTATTGTGTTGGGAGTGGTATCTTTTACGAAAATGACCACAGACCTTCTGCCAAGTATCAGCTTACCTTATGTAATCGTTATGACGTCTTATCCGGGGGCCAGCCCGGAAACGGTGGAAATGGTGGTGACAAAGCCGGTGGAAGCATCCATGGCTACGGTAAGTAATATAGAAGGAATCAGTTCCGTGTCCAATGAGAACTATTCTATGGTAATTTTGGAATTTGCCCAGTCCACGGATATGAACGGCGCTTCGTTGGAAATCCGTGAAAATCTGGATCAGATCAAAAGCTATTGGGATGATTCCGTTGGAAATCCTATTATTATGAAATTGAATCCGGATATGCTCCCGATCATGATTGCCGCAGTAGGCGGAAACAACATGACTTCTGCCGAGGTTACGGAGCTTACCCAAAATACGATTATTCCGGAACTGGAAAGTATTGAAGGAGTGGCATCGGCCAGTGCTACCGGGCTTTTGGAAGAAAGCGTTCATGTGATCATTCGCCAGGAGAAGATCGATTTGATCAATGAACAGGTTTTTGGCTCTATTGATAAGGAAATTGATGAGACAAAAGAAGAGCTTGAGGAGAAGAAGCAGGAGGTTTATGACGGGCAGTCAGAACTTGCGGATGCCCGCAAAGAGCTTGCCGATTCTGAGGTGGATCTGGAGGAGAGCCGACAGAAGCTGGAAGACTCTAAGCAGGAACTGGAGGATTCCCGTAAGGAAATTGAGGACGGAAAGGCAGAGATTGCAGAGAATAAGCAGAAGCTGGAGGAGGGAAAGACGGAGCTTTCGGATAAAAAGGAGGCTACAACGAAGCAGCTTGCGGAGGCGGAGGCCCAGATCATAACGGCAAAGGCGGATCTGGAAGCGACGAAGGTGCACTTTACAGCGGAGATTGCTACTTTGGAAGCGACGAATGAAGGGTATAATTCTGGAATTTCACAGATCAACGAGGCAAAAAAAGAGATTGAGGAGAATAAAAAGAAATTAGAGACGGCTAAAGATACAATTAATATGATTGATAAGGCAGAAGACATATCAGCCAAACGGCAGATTTTAGCTGCTTTGACAGGAATGGATGCGGAGGTAGTGGCAGCCCTTCTAGATGGGGAGGTTGAAAAGCAGTTAGATGCGTTGAAAGCTGGTATTAATGCAGAGTTGAATGGACAAACATTTGATGAGGCAATTAGTGCACTGGATCAGGCAATTAGTGAACTGGAAGAAAAGATTACGGAGATGGAATCCCAGATTGCTTTGAACAATGCCGCCATCACGCAAATGGAATCCACTCTTGCTGACATTGAAGGAAACATTGCCAAGCTGGACGCTGCCCTGATAGAGCTTTATCAGGGTAACCTTACCGCTGCTATCGAATTTGCTAATGCTCAGACCGCTATCAGTCTGGGAGAACTGCAGATCACCACGGCTGAGTCTCAGCTGAAAGCAGGGGAATCCCAGTTGGAAGCAGGTGAAGAACAGATCAAATCCGGCGAGGAACAGCTGGAAGCGGGAAGAGAACAGATTGAGTCTGCCTATGAGCAGTTAAATGATACGGCAGAGCAGCTTGCCGATGCATTGCAGCAGATATTAGACGGGGAAGAAGAACTTGAGGAAGCAAGGGAGGACGCTTATGATAAAGCGGATATGAGCAGTGTCCTTACCGTGGATACAGTAAAAGCCTTGCTGGCGGCGCAAAACTTTTCCATGCCGGCAGGTTATGTGACAGAGGAAGGAATTTCTTATCTGATCCGGGTAGGTGATAAGCCTAGAGATATCGAAGAACTGAAGAAAATGCCACTGCTCAACACGGAAATGGATGATGTGGATGTGATCACTCTGGGAGATGTGGCGGACGTATTTATGACGGATAATTCGGCGGATATTTATGCCAATGTGAACGGAGCGCCGGGTATTATGGTGACCATTCAGAAGCAGACCGGTTATTCCACAGGTGATGTTTCGGATAAGATTCTTGATAAATTTGCGGAATTGATGGAAGAGAACGAGAACCTGATGCTGATTACCCTGATGGATCAGGGAATTTACATTGATCTGGTGATGGATTCCATTATCAACAATATATTATTTGGGGCAGTGCTTGCGATTTTGATCCTGATTCTGTTCCTTAAAGATTTACGGCCTACGGCTGTGATTGCCTGCTCTATTCCCATCAGCCTTGTTACAGCCATTGTGTGCATGTATTTCAGCGGTGTGACACTGAACGTAATCTCATTGTCCGGTTTGGCGCTTGGAATAGGTATGCTGGTGGATAACTCTATTGTGGTTATTGAAAACATTTACCGAATGCGCAAGGAAGGTCTTTCGGCAAAAGAAGCAGCGGTGGAAGGTGCCGGTGAAGTGGCAGGGGCAATCATGGCATCTACCCTTACGACCGTATGTGTATTTTTGCCTATTGTTTTCACTGAAGGAATTACCAGACAGCTGTTTGTAGATATGGGACTGACCATTGCTTACTCTTTGCTGGCAAGTCTTGCCATCGCCCTTACCGTGGTTCCGGCAATGGCTTCCAAAATGCTGACCAAAACAAAGGAGCAGAAGGAGAGCAGGTTTTTTACAACATTGATAGGCGGATATGAGAAGCTGCTTTACCTGTCACTTAAAGGAAAGCCCATTGTGTTGCTTGCGGTTGTGGCGCTTTTGGTGTTCAGTGCAATTGCTTCTTATGCGAAAGGTACGGCTTTTATGCCGGAGATGGACAGTACCCAGATGACGTTATCGCTGACCATGCCGGATGATACACCTCTTGCTGAGACTGCGGTGGTTACAGATGAGATCGTGGACCGGTTATTACAAATGAAAGAAGTAACTGATGTGGGAGCTATGGCAAGCACCTCTTCCATGAGCATGTTGACAGGAAGCGGAGATGCAGCCACTAATGCAGCGGATGTATATATTTCATTAAGCGAGGACAAAAAGAAGAGTAATAAAGTACTGGCAGTTGAGATTGAAGAAATGCTTACGGATCTTTGTGAAAAAAATAATGCAGAGATCGATATAGAAACTTCCAACATGGATATGAGTGCATTAGGAGGAAGTGGAATCTCCATTCAGGTTCGGGGACGTGAGATCGACACGATGCAGAGGGTAGCAGAGGAAGTGGCCGAAATTGTAAAAGGAGTGGAAGGGACGCAGAATGTTTCCAACGGTCTGGAGGATTCCACCGGAGAAATGCGTATCCTTATTGACCGGGATAAGGCCATTGAGCACGGTCTTACGGTTGCGGAAATTTTTCAGCAGATCAGTGTCAAACTTGCGGACGCATCCAGTTCTACCACGCTTGAGACCGAGATCAAGGAATATGATGTTTATGTAAAACATGGATCGGATATGGAACTTACCAGATCTTTAGTTAAAAATATTGAGATCGATCGTACGAAACAGGACGGAACCAGAGAAAAGATTCCTCTTTCCGAGCTGGCATCTTTTGAAGATACTATTTCGCCCAAGTCCATTAACCGTACGGAGCAGACCAGATACATCGGTGTGTCAGCAGAGATCGCGGATGGTTACAATGTTGGTCTGGTGTCGGATGATGTAGAACGGGCATTAAAGGACTACCAGGTTCCTACAGGTTATTCTCTGGTAATGTCAGGGGAAAACGAGACCATCACTGATGCAATGGAACAATTGTATTTGATGCTTTTGCTGGCTTTGATCTTTATGTATTTGATCATGGTAGCGCAGTTCCAGTCTTTGCTTTCGCCTTTTATCATTATGTTCACTATTCCTCTTGCATTTACAGGCGGTTTCCTGGGACTGGTGATCAGTGGAAGCGAACTGAGCGTTATTGCACTGATCGGTTTTGTTATGCTTTCCGGTATTATTGTTAATAACGGTATTGTGCTTGTGGATTACATGAACCAATTAAGAGCAGAAGGAATGGAAAAGAAAGAGGCGATCCTTACGGCAGGAAAGACAAGGCTTCGTCCGGTGCTTATGACGGCACTGACAACCATTTTAGCCTTGTGTACCATGGTGTTCAGTAACGACATGGGTTCAGAGATGGCAAAACCAATGGCCATCGTTACCATCGGCGGACTGGTTTACGGTACACTGCTTACGCTGGTAGTGATTCCTTGTATTTATGACATATTTTCACGGGAAAAGAAGATTCCTGATATAAAATAAGATGAACTAGAAGTGATATCAAGTGGTCATTTAACGGAGGATGAAATGGAAAAACAGGAATTATCACCCAAAGTGCTTGCTGCCTATAAGGCGGTAGCGGAATTATTTATGGAAGGGGCAGATTTAAGCAGCCTTACGGTTTCGGAAATCACTGCCCGGGCGGGAATCGGCAAGGGTACGGTTTACGATTATTTTGCAAACAAGGAAGAAATGCTGGCAGGCGCCCTGTATCATGAAATGGATGTAGTCTGTGCAGAGCTCTATAAGCAACTTCAGAAAAAACGAAATTTGTATGAAAAGATGGAGCAGATTCTGGTGGATATGGAGGAACACATGCAGGAAGTGGGATGTGCATTTAAAGTACTTCATCTGCTGATGGATAATTCGCAGGTCAGCAAGCAGCTCCGGGAACTTTTTCGAAGGAGAAAAGATAACGAGATCCCGCTTTTTGCACTTCTCCGTGAGTTAATCATAGAGGAGCTTGGAGAGGATATCAGTCTTTCCGGGGAGGATATTACCTATCTGGTCATGAATACAGTTTCCCGTCTGATCTGCTATGCTATGTATTTAAATCAGGATGAAGCAGTGCGCTCTTTTGACACTAAGACGATGAGAGAGCGTCTGTGCCGGGATATCTGTAGGGATGTGGAGGAAAACAGACAGCCGGGAGAGGATTGATGAAGGAGATTGAATGAAAACTTGTTATATTGTGGGGGCAGGAGAAGTGGTGTCGCTGCCTTTTAGACCGGAGAAAGAAGATCTTGTGATTGCCTGTGATGGAGGATACGAGCATTGCAGGAAATGGAATATAAATGCAGATTTGGTGATTGGTGATTTTGATTCGCTGGGATTTGTGCCGGAGCATCCCAATGTGATCCGGTTGAGGCCCGAAAAAGATGATACAGATACAGCCTGTGCCGTAAAGACGGGATTGGAACAGGGATTTCGAAGGTTTGTTATTTACGGGGGAACCGGTGGCCGGATTTCTCATACCATAGCGAATATTCAACTGCTTTGCGGCCTCGCGCGAAAGGGCTGTTACGGCATTCTGATTGGCAAAGACGAATGGTATCGCGCGATTTGTAATGAGGAAATTTGCTTTGGCAAAGAAATGTCAGGTTATCTGTCTGTATTTTGTATGGGTGACAAGGCACTGGGGGTGTATGAGCACGGATTGAAATATTCCCTTGAGGATGCGGTGCTGGTAAAGGAAGACCCTCTGGGAGTGAGCAACGAATTTGTGGGAAAAGAAAGCAGGGTATCGGTAAAGGACGGCATGCTGCTGCTGGTTGGAGAGGGAATGGGAATGATTCCGTGATGAAAAAGGAAGCAGCTGACTATTCAAATGTATCTTCCAGATAGCAATTCAGTAAATACGTTTTGAAATCGTTAATGGAAAATACCTTTTGTGATTGCTTGTTTCCGTATTTTTCTACCAGCCCTCCAACAGTTATAGTTTTTGCCAAATTTAGTGCGGGAATATCTTCTTCCACAATTCTGCGAACTATTTCTTCCTGACGATCGCCCCTTAAGTTGCCGATTTTCCAGGACTCAGACATATGCGTAAAATTAAAGAAAGCATCGTACGAATTGGAAATATATAATACAATCAAATTTTCATTATGGTGAACCACATTTGAGGTATCATCCATGAGCAAACGGCAGCACTCCTGCTCGGAAAAAACATTTTTGTAATCCAGATAATATGGAATTAATGATGCCGGAATATTCTGCTTTTCGATACGTATATCGTATAATTTGCGATTTTCGCCATCACAGCTTCCTTCATGTACAAAAAACGTGAATTCTCCTTGAAAGCTGTGACACCTTTCTTCCAATTTCAGGGTTTTGACCAGATTTTGTAATTCCACGATTTCACTTATATTTTCCTCATTAATAAAAGCCTGCCATCTTGGAGAAATCTGGTTTGTGATTAAGATTTCGGTTGCCTCCAATAATTCATGGAACGCCCCTTTTCGGCCAACGTATTTATCCGTCATTTTTTCCATGCCAAAGAATGTCAGCTGAACCTTCTTCACACCAACTTCTTTCAAAAAATGAATATACTGAGGATCTCTGACTAGGCGCCAAAAACTTGCAAGCTCAAATCGTTCAGGTAATGTGTCGATAGACAGCTGATTATCTTTGCGCCAGCGTTGTTCGTAATCATTACAATAATCAGGCTCTCTTAACCAACTGTAATATGTAATATTACTAAAATACGGTTTGAAATAATTGACCAGCCAAATATCAGCATCTTTTTCCATTTCTCTGTTTGGCATATGACCAATCCAGCAGTGTCTGCACCGGTTAGGGCAGCCGTACATATCAACAACCAGTGATAAGGGTTTATTAATCATATCCGTTTCCTTCCGTAAATACCGATTTCCCTAAACTACGATATACAAGTATTTTATCAGACACCTCTGCAGATTTCTATTTCTTTTAAGAAAATTTTATAATAGAAATATTGTAAAAAGTCTGATTATCTGATAAAATAACCGCATCTTAGATTCGTATACATTCTATCGCCGGAATTATTCTGTGTATTATTTCTTAAGAGGTTTTATCAGTCACATTCCCCACAACTATGTAAGGAGTATATTTATGGGACAAAAGAATAATGTTATATGCAGCTATTTATCAGAACCTGCTATTTTTGCGGATTTTATTAATGGAAGTATCCATAATGGAAAGAAAGTTGTTTTTCCGCACCAGTTGTCAGCTAATGGGACGGTCTATTACCAGAAAGAAAAACATAGAGCATCTGATAAGCATACACCCCAATATATCGAAAGGCAGCGGGATACCCTCAAAACTATCTGCAACAATAACTGTTATGTTGTAATCGGCATTGAGGCACAGGATAAAGTGAATTACACCATGCCGCTTCGGTGTATGGAGTATGATGTTATCGAGTACAAAAGGCAGTTAAAAGAATTGGGCAGAAACCGGATAGAAAAGTTGTCTGGCAGTGAATTCCTTTCCAGCATGGCAAGGGATGAAAAACTAAATCCCGTTACAACAATTGTGTTTTACCATGGAGAAGATCCATATGACGGTTGCACCAATTTACATGATATGTTAGAATTAGGAAAAGAAAACCAAACGTTTAAACGCTTGGTTGCAGACTATCATATCAATTTGGTCAAAGCCGAAGATCTTGATGAAAACATGTTTGAAACAGGCCTGCATGAGCTGATTGGGTTTTTAAAACACCGGAATAATAAGCAAGAATTAATGCATTTTATTGAACAGGACAAAGAGCGGATCCAGAATATGGATGAGGCGACTCTTGATGCGGTTAGCGTTATGCTGAGCATCCCTGCTTTTATTACCAAGGGGGAGGACAAAATGGAAGGAGAGGAACATAATTTGTGTAAAGCATTGACGGAATGGCTTGCCGATGAGCGGAAGGCCGGGATAGAAGAAGGACAAAATCGTTTTGCCAGTCTGACTTCTTTTTTACTGGCGGCTGACAGGATAAGTGACCTTACCAAAGCAGCTTCTGATACAGTATATAGAGAATCTTTATATCGAGAATTTGCGTTATAAAATTAACGTTTAGCTTGGGTATGCATATGCGAGACATCCGCTCAGATGAAAAGAAATCCTCTCGTCAACACGCTCGATAAAGCGTTCGCAAATTGTTTCCTCAAGGATTTCTTTTCATCTGAGCTGGGTTATCGAATAACGCAACGCCCAACTAGGAACTTCACTAAGGCGAAATGGTCTACTCTTTAGGGGACAGTCAAACTGTGGATTAGGCGGCTATAGTGGAGTCATTAGCTGATTTCACGTCAGCCAATAACTTAAAAACCGGATAGAATCAAATTCTTAAGGAGCCCTTCAAAAAGCGTTGGTGCTTAGCGAGGTTCCTAACGAGCTTAGCACCATTACGCTTTTTGTAGAACGAGAGTGAGGCGACGTAGAATTTGATTCTATCCGGTTTCTTGTATTTCTCTTTGAAACTCAGCTAAACGTTAATTTCACCTATCTCATCTTGCGATACAGCTCCACCAGCTCAAACTTAAAGCACAGAACCATGGACACGATGGCGCCCACCGCTGCCTGCAGGATCTGAAAAGGAAGTTTCAGGATAGCATATTCTGGGGTGCTGTAAAGGAAAGCCCTGCCTAAAGAGTATCCGATTACCATGATAATCGCACCCAGAAAAACTCCGGTTCCGGAGGCTATAGCTTTTCTGTCTTTAAAAAGATGACGGGTGCACAGAGATATGACAACAGCTTGTAGACCGTGTGTAGCCAGAGATACAAACATCGGGGTGGGGTAAAAGAAGAAATCACCCAGAAAAGAGCCAACACCACCTACAAGAAATGCATAGAAGGGCTCCAGTAAAATACCGGCAGTGCAGATAACAATATCGTTTAAATATAGATGACCGCCGGGAACAGGAACGCCAAAGGAGCTTAACGCCACATTCATTGCCATGAGCATAGCTGTAACAGCCATCTTGCGCATGGATATTTGATTATTTACGGTTGTTTGTGTTTTTATTTGTGTTGCCATTAAAATTCCTCCCATATATGAATACTTAGCATATGCTTGTAGCTATCATACATGGAAGGTGGATTGGTGAAAAGCGCCAGAATGAATATATTTGACCATACCAGATTGACAACATTATATCATAATATCTTTTTGTATGTTCTCTTTGGATTTACCACGCCAGCATTCTCTCATTTACGTAGTCAAAACCATTATATAACGAATTTATCTCTTGTTCACATTTTTCACGGGCATATGTTATAAATTCGTCAGCCATCTCCCTTGTAAAGAAGAATGGCGTACCTGTTGAGCGGCTTTGAAAGTCTGTTTTCATATCAGCAATAAATTGATGAATTGTAAAAATTCCCAATTCGTTCAGAGGTTCTGCGTCAAATGCAGCAGGAATTGTGATCGTATCCGATAGCGTATATTTTTGAATCACATATTGATTTATTAGCGCATAATCATTATGAAGTCTTTCGACATTTCCAGGTGGTAATGGATTCCAATGGTAGCGATTATACACAAAATTTCTAAAAAACAAATCTTGTATCAAATGCAAATAGTAGCCGAGATATAAATCATCTTCCATCATTTTAGATAAAAATTTGGAGCGGTAACCAGTTAAATCATATGTTTTTTTAGTTCCATTTGCGATGGAGATTTTCAAATGACTGTTTCCACTTGTAACAGCATCAGGTAAAATAGAACCAAGTTCCAGCCTGTTTTTATCTTTATATCTATAACTTTTTGATATACAATCTGTTATTGCTAAATGAATTATCCTTGAGGCCATTATTATCGCTCCTGCCAATTTTGATTTGTTAGTGCAATTATAGCCAATTTTTAACGGGTACACAATTCTCAAAAGGGAGTAAAAAAAGGAGCATATGAAGTTATTTTTCTTTGGCAAAGAAAGCAACTGCAATGGCGCCGGGACCCGCATGAGTACCGATGGTGCCGCCTACCGTGCTGACAGGAAGATTTTGAGTATGATCCTGCCATAATTCCTTGCTGTCTTCTATGTACTTTTGAAGAAGAGTATCATTTAAACCGGTGTAGCCAAGGAAGTAAGGTTTATTAAAATCAATGCCGCTCTCTTTAATTTTTTGCACCAGGAAATTGTTTCCCTGTTTGGAGCCTCTTGCCTTCCCTAAAATAATAACCTCGCCGTCAGTAACAGCGACAACGGGTTTGATGGACAAGATGCCGCCTGCAAAGGCAACTGCTTTGCTTACCCGTCCGCCCTTTTTCAGATATTCCAGGGTATCCAAAAGAGCGATTAGATGGATGTTCTTTTTTTCCTTTTCCAGCTTTTCCACAATAGAGGGAGCATCCATGCCCTGATCTTTCAGCTGGATAGCATATTCTACCAATGCACGTTCCCCTACGGTGACATTTTCACTGTCCACAACATAGACATGCTCATATTCGGAAGCAGCAATACAGGCGCTCTGCCATGTGCCGGAAAGCTTGGAGGATAAAGTAATAAGGATAACCTCCTTTTCTTCCGATAGGGCTTTTTTAATAGCCGCTTCAAAATCATAAGGCGGAATTTGACTGGTAGTGGGAAGCTCTCCATTTTCAATCAGTCTTTCATAAAATTCCTGATGGGACAGATTGACTCCATCTTGATATTCTGTGTCTCCAAAAGTAATGGTCATAGGAAGGACTGTTACATCTTCCCTTGAGTGGTCAACGATATCTGATGCGGAATCGGTGATGATCTGAATATTCATAAAATTCTCCATTTCTGTGCTTAAAGTTGCACGTTATCATTTGACTGTCAGGTTCACCAGAAAATCACTTGGAAATTCTGTGATGTTCGTTCATGCCGTGACCAAGTGTAGCATACCCGGGGGAATACGTCAAATTTAAATATATTTTTAATCGACTAAATAAATCCTATCAATTCCTGAGATATTACGAGAAGAGATATACATAAAATCATTTTCTATATGTGTACGCCCGGATAACTTTAACGGAGTATTAATTACTTTTATTTTCTCTAAGGTATCTTTATTCCAAAGGGCGATTTCTGAGCAGGGGTAAGAAACTGTTACCAGCATATCCTCGCATATCCCTGCACAAACAAACATTTTCTTGTGAACATTCTTCATTGAAGCCTCGATTTCAAAGCTTCTCAGACCAATTTTGAAAAGTTTTCCATCATGACTTGCGGCATATAGTGTTTCTCCATCGATATACAAGCTGCCGATGTTTTTCTTCCCTAAAACAAGAATTTTTTCAGTGGAAAGAGTAGATTTATCCAGTAGCAGTAATTTTCCGTCTACTGTTCCGCAAATCAAGTATTGATCATATGTTTTAATGCTCCACATACTGCTTTCGGAGACAATAAACTCATTTACCAAATACGATTGTTTATCAAGGGTAATAATTTTTCCATTCCGGATGGAACAGTAAATAGTATCATGATCAACTGCTATCCCACATATATCAGAACTTAAGTCATTACCTAATTGCCATTTGCCAAGCAGCTCATAATTCTTTTGGTTTATTACATAAAGCGTGCAAAAATCATATATATAAATCTGTTTATCATCTGCAATTAGTTTTCTTGACAATCCTTCTTTCTCAAAGACTGACCTTTGTAAGATAATATCTTGGGAGTGTTTATCGATTTTGATCAAATCTTTTCCACACATACAGTCAATACACTGCTCTGTAACATTGAAACCTGTAACAATTCCGCCCAACTCTGCTATGTGTTCCATATTTTCACCTCGTAAACTTCCAATTTGCGCTCTGATTATATCACGGTCAATTTTCGGTTTCAAGTTAATGAAAATATATGTTACAATAAAGTAACTACAATTAGTGATAAACGGAATTCAAGGACGGAGAAAATCATGACAGTCAAAGAACAGGTGCTTCTTCTTCTGGAGAAGCAGAGGGACAGAGCGCTTTCGGGGGAGGAGCTGGCAGGGCAGCTTTCTGTCACAAGAGCAGCAGTCTGGAAAGCAATCAAATCACTGCAAAAAGACGGTTATGCCATAGAGGCGGTAAATAATAAAGGCTACACATTGAAAAAAGCGCCGGATATCCTGTCGGCGGCATACATAGAACAAAATCTGAAAAAGGCGGGATTTGCAATTCCGGTTAAGACAGAGCGGATCGTCAGTTCCACCAATACGGTATTAAAGCAGTATGTGGCACAAGGACAGGAGGCGGATATGATCCTGCTAGCTGAGGAGCAGAGCGGAGGCAGGGGAAGAAGGGGGCGTTCTTTTTATTCACCGGAAGGGACCGGACTGTATATGAGCCTTCTGCTTCATCCAAAGATGACACCGGAGGAGGCCGCTATGCTGACCACGGTTGCGGCAGCGGCGGAAGCGGCAGCCCTGGAGCGGATTTCAGGACTGGATGTAAAGATTAAGTGGGTTAACGATGTCTGGATACGGAACAAAAAGATTTCCGGTATTTTGACGGAAGGGTCTGTGTCTATGGAGGATGGGCATCTGGAATATGCCATTGTGGGAATCGGCATTAATATCTATGAGCCGGAGGGAGGTTTCCCCGAAGAGATAAAGGATGTGGCGGGAGCGGTATTTACTAATGATATTTCCAGAGAAAATCTCAGGAACCGTATTGCATCCGAGGTGCTTTGCCAGTTTCTCACTTATTACCGGATGCTTCCGCAAAAAGCGTATCTGGAAGAATATCGGAAACGATCCATTGCCATTGGGAAGCAGGTGAAGATTATTCAACCGGAGGGAGCCAAAATCCCGGAAACCGAAAACGGCGCATCAAGAGAGCATGCGCTGGTGATCGGCATCGATGATCAGTGTCATTTACAGGTACAGTATGATGACGGAACCAGAGAAAGTCTTTCCAACGGAGAAATCAGTATTAAGCTATAGGACTTCCCGGGGAACTATTTTCTCAGGAAAAAGAGACAGCAGACACCAAGGATGCTTTGAACGGCAGGGATGGTGTACCATACGCCGTCAAGTCCCAGAAACAACGGTAAGATAAACACCAGTGCTAATGTCAGCAGAATTTCTCCGTAAACTAAGATCGTGGAGCGGACTACCTTGTGGGTGGCATAGAGATAGGACACTGCCGGTTTGGTCAGACCATAGAGTGCCATGATCAGGGAAAAGGCAGGAGTGGCGTAGACGATGTACCGGGCGGCAGTTCCGGAAGTACCATAGAGCACGGGAATGAGATCCCGCGACAGGAAAAAGACTACAGCACCTGCAATACCGAAGCTGATTCCAAGAAGAAAAGTCCACTTGGCGTAGGTTTTTAATGATTTTTGGTCACCACTTCCTTTACTTAAAGAGAACAGAGGCTGACTTCCGTCACCGATGCCCTGTACCAGAAGTTCCATAAAGGAAATGATATATGCCAAAACTGCATAAGCGCTTACCGCCTCCTCGCCGCCATATTTCAAGGCCTGCAGGTTCATGAAAATAATGGTGATGGAAGGAAGATAAGTAAGTCCGAAGGGGGAGAGTGCAACCCGGAGAATGGACTTAATGATTGTAAAATCCGGTTTCAGATGGGAGAGAGGGATTCGGTGTTTCTTTTGCATAAAGAAGGCTCCGCACATCAGCAGAGTGAGAATTTGACCGAAAACGGTAGCCAGAGCGGCACCCTTGATACCCATACGAAGAGCGATGACCAGATAATAATCCAGTAGAATGTTCGTGATGCATCCAACTGCCATTGAGCACATTGCGTAAAAGGACGCACCGTGATTGCGCATAAGGGGCACCATTCCGGTAGCAAAAACCTGAATAATGCCTCCGATCAGGATGTAGCGCAGATAGGTAAGTGCAATGGAAAGTATTTCATCCTTTGCACCCAGAAGAATTAACAGCGGCCTGCCGGACAAAAGCAGGATCAGGGTAAGAAGTACGGAACCTGCAAAGAGCAGAAAGAAAGCATTTCCCTCAGCGAGAAGTGCTTTTTTTGTGTTTCCGGCACCGTTGTTCATGGAAACCACAACGGAGGCACCCATGCCGATGCCGGTGCCAAGGGAAATGATCAGTGCCACTAAGGGCCATGCAATGTTGATGGCGGCAAGTCCGGGATCACCCATGGCTCTGCCTACAAAAATCCCATCCACAATAGAATAAATGCCGGTCAGAAGAAAGGAAAGCATGGAAGGGAAAATATATCTCATGTATTTTTTGCGCATATTAGTATCCTCACACCTATCATACCTGCTTATGCCGGATTTTGCAAATAATTCTGCAAAAGAAACAGGGCAGCCACATTAGGAAGGATCATAAATGCGTTGATCAGGTCCGTACATTCCCATACCAGATTTAAGGGAAGCACAGCACCGATATAGATCATTACAATATAGGCAACCTTATAGACATTGATGCCCCGGTTCCCAGTCACATAGCGGTATGCCTGTTCGCCAAGGTAAGACCATCCGATCAGGGTGGTAATGGCAAATGCTACAAGACATAAGGAGAGAAACACGTTTCCCAGAACCGGCAGGTAGGAAAATGCGGCATCGGTCAATCCTGCTTCGTTGACACCTTCTATGGAAGCGGGGTGAAGCATCATATTAGTGACAATAACCAGACCGCTTAACAGACACATGACTACCGTATCCCAAAAAACAGCCGTCATGGAAACTAAGGCCTGATAGGCGGGATTACAGGTATCAGAGGCGGCGGCAGCGATAGCGGAGGTGCCGATACCGGCCTCATTGGTGAACAGTCCTCTGGCAATTCCGTAGCGCGCCGTAAGCATCAGGGAAGATCCCACAGCGCCTCCTAAGGCAGCGCGGGGGGCTAGCGCATGTGTAACGATTAGCCGGATAGCAGGAAAAAAGGCCTCTCGGTTCAGGAAGAGCAGGAATATACAGCTTCCGGTATAGAGAACGGCAAGAAAAGGAACCAGTTTCATGCATACATTTCCGATAGAACGGACACCGCCAATGATCACCAGACCTGCAAGCACTGCTGCGGCTATCCCGGCAATATGGGGATTTAATCCAAAGCTTGTGGTGGTGGTCTGAGTGATGGAATTTGACTGGGTGGTACAACCGACACCGAAGGCAGCAGTCAAAGTCAACAGTGCATAAAGCTTCCCAATAAAGGGGTTATGTAAACCATTTTGCCATACGTACATAGGACCGCCCTGATAGATCCCCTCTTTGTCGCGGCTGCGGAAGCGAACGCTTAAAAAGCACTCTGCATAGGCGGTTGCCATGCCCAGAATACCGGTGACCCAGCACCAGAAGATTGCGCCGGGACCGCCTAAGGCAACAGCAGTGGACACGCCGATGATATTTCCCGTTCCCAGCGTGGCTGCGAGGGTGGTAGACAGGGTGGCAAAGACAGAAAGATTCTGGCCGTTTTTATTGGAAGAAGGGGTTATGGACAATTTGATGGCATGAAAGATTTTTTTCTGCGGAAAGTGAAGTTTCATGGTAAAATAAAGATGAGTTCCCATTAACAGGAATAATAGGGGGCCGCTCCATAGAAACTGATTAGCGGATTGAATGCCGGATAAAATGAACTGCATAGTTTCTCCTTAGCAGGTAAACCTGCGGGTTTTACTATTAATATAGTAGAAAAGGGGCCATGTTATGAGTAGTTTTATACGCGTTTGGGGAGAAAAAGCAAATTGAAGAAAATGAAAAAGTGGAAGATTATAATACCTGCAGCGATGATTCTTTTTTCTGTGCTGCTGAACATACTGGCAAGAGCCAGCCGGGAATTTAGCATGTTTTATGTAAACCATATTTTCCCTCTTTGGGTAGAAACCTACGGAAGAGTGACCGGGCTGTTTCCTTTTTCGGTGGGGGAATGGATGCTCTATCTGGCAGTATGCCTTGTAGGAATATTAATTCTGGCAGGCTTCATTACCCTGGCAGGCAGACGAAGGATCTCTCCCCGGTGGAAAAAGGGCTATGGGAGTTATGCCATGTTTTTGTACTGGGTGTTTGGTATCGTCTGTGTGATCATGACATGGAACTGCTTCCTGCTTTATCAGGTGCCGACAATCCCTGAAAGATTCCGGATCGGAGGAGCGTCGGGCAGAGAATACGGTGTGGAGGAATTGGGAATTTTACGGGATTACGTGGTGGAGCAGGCCAATGAGCTGGCGGTATGTTTTGAGAGGGATGAAAAGGGTTATATTTTGTATGATATGGATATGGAGGCGGAAGCAATTGCCCAGATGAAGGAACTGGAAGGACTCATACCTAATCTGAAGGGATATTATCCAAGACCGAAAAAGCTTGCTTATTCCGGTTTTTACAGTCAACAGTATATCATGGGCTATTATTTCCCTTTTTCCATGGAAGCGAATTATAACCGGCAGATGTATCTGACCAACATGCCGGTGACCATGTGCCATGAATTATCTCATTTGAAAGGATTTATTTTGGAGGATGAGGCAAACTTTATCGGTTATCTTGCCAGTGCGGGTTCGGAGGATATGCTTTTCCGTTACAGCGCCATGCTCAGCGTGATTGGATATCTGGATCGGGACTTTGCCAGAGCGGTGGGAAAAGACAGCGAAGAATATCAAAGTCATGTTCCGATCAGTGAGCTTACCTCTTCGGATAGATTATTCCTGACGAAAGAAGCCTGGGAACAGGTGGAGGAAAAGGCAATATTAGATACCGAGACCGTGAGTCAGGCGGCGGATACCTTTTTAAACACAACACTTACATTAAACGGGGTATCTGACGGAACAGTCAGTTACAGCAGAGTAGTGAAGCTGCTTTTATGGTATTATGACGGAATCCTGTATTAGATGCATTTAAATATGATCTGAGAACCATGGAAAGGAATGGGCTTGTCATATGAAAAATATCATTAGTTATGTAAAAGAGAGGGGACAATATCGTTTGTCCGAGAAACCTTTTAATGAGGTGGATTCGCTGGTGCTATGCCAGTTAGTGTATCTGAATTATGGACCGTTTGTACCGGGATTGGATAGAGAGAGTGAGCCGGTAAGCATTCAGAGCATTTATGAGAATCCGGACAGGGACAGGATTCTGGACGATTATTGGTATCGTGAGAACAACAAAGAGCTGTTTGCGGCTGTGACAGCATCAAAACGTTTTGGCGGGCTTAAGGTGAACTATTATGTAAATATCATCAATGAGCAGGAGCAGACCCAGTTTTCGGCAATGACCTATGTATTGGAGGATCAGTCGGTCTACATTGCCTATCGGGGGACGGACGCTACCATCGTGGGCTGGAAGGAGGACTTAAATCTTGCGTTTTCCAAGCCCCTTCCCAGTCATCATCTGGCAGTGGAATATATGGAGCATGTGGCGGATTTTGCGGAGGGGAACTTTTATACCGGCGGTCATTCCAAAGGAGGGAACCTTGCCGTTTACGCGGCGATGAACTGCAAGCAGCAGGTCAGAGATCGTCTTATAAAAATTTTTAACAACGATGGGCCGGGATTTCGTCCGGAGATCCGGGAGCTGGGAAAATATCATGAAATTGCAGATCGGATAGCGAAATTTATTCCCCGGTCTTCTCTGGTGGGAACGATTTTGGAGGATCAGGACGATTATACACTGGTAGAGAGCAGAGGTGTGGGCATGCTTCAGCATAATACCTATAGTTGGAAGGTAGAAGAGGATCATTTTATCCGCGCCAAAAACATGACAGAAGGGAAGATGGTGCGGGATGCGGCATTAAATGAGTGGATTTTATCCCTTACAGAGGAGGAGACCCATGCCTTTGTGGATACTTTGTACGACGTGGTATCCGCATCGGAAGCCTCCAATGTCTTTGAATTTGGAGCAGACTGGAAAAACTGCCTGCAAAATGTTTTTGAGGCAGCAAAGGAAATTGACGACACCACCCGGAAGATGATCTCGGGGATTATTCGAACCCTTTTTGAGATCACCGGTGAGAGGGCAGCCGCGGAACTGAAAGAAAAGAGACGTGAACTGAAAGAAGAGATCAAGGCAGTAAGAAAAGGAAAGGGCGGAAAGCATTCCAAAGCTAAGCCATTGAATAATACCACAGATTCTTGATCTGATATCGGAGAGTATTAAAGTCCCAATGCCGGCTGCTGCGCTCCCGGCTGTTGGGATCATTGACCAGAAAGCCTTCCTCATCATAGCCGTAAAGTACGATAAAATGACCTGTCATGGTAAAATCGCCGGGACGCATGGAACAGATGATAGGGCAGCCCCGGTCAAGACAGTACTTCATTTCGGCTTCGTCCAGTCCCAGTTCTGTGGCACGAAGACCATATAAGGCCGGGGCATCAGTCATTAAAGCCCATGCGGTTCCGGTGCCTTCCATATAATAACCGTTTTCCATAGCATAAGAAGAGAGCGCATCCGGTGTGGCAGATGGATCTCTGGTGAGAGCATAGATCACCATGGACAGACAGGTCGGCCCGCAGCCGGAAACACCGATGTTCATTCCCCCATAAGGAGCATAGCCCCATCTGGAATCCCACTGCAAAAACAGGGGGAAATTCTGGGAAGCTTCCTGCTCGTTGATTCCGCCCGTTACCTGAAAGTCGGAAGTCAAATATCCTTTTACAAAATCTTTCATCTCCGCGTTGACGGAAAGCGCCATCAAAAGCATTTCAGGATATTCATTTCTGTGAGCGTAAATCTCGGCAATGTCCAAGTCCTGTGCGGCAAGATCCGCCAGACGGATTTCTGTTTCTTTATCATTTAGAACCCGTTGACCGTCAGGAAGCGGTGCGCTTTTTGAATCACCGGAAATTGAAGCGTCCAGAGATGCAGGCTGTACAGCCGTTGCAGAGACCTGATCGGCATGATATTTCTCCGTGTAATCAGTAATAGTGATAACAGGCTCTGCAGAAGGAATTTCTGCAGCCAAAGCGAGACGTAGGAAATCCTTTCCATAGGTGATCAAAACTCCTGCCAAGATACCTGCTAATATGAGATTTCGGACTAGGCGGAAGCGTTTACGCCTTTTTGCCCGGGCTTGCTTCCTTTTGGAAATTTGTTTTGAGGAATATATTTTCTTATGTGTGGCAGCCATTATAAAAATCCTTTCAGTTATTAAATGTATCATAACAGGTATTTATCTAAAATTTCTCTAAGGATAAAAGAGATTCTATCATGGGGAGAAGAGAAAAAAAGCATCGAAATGTAAAATGTGAGTAGTGGCATAGTTCTTATTTTCCTTGAAAAATAGCAGCATTTATGTATAATTATAGAGGTAACTTTTTAAAATGGAAAATATAGGAGCTAAAATATTATGATCAGTGCGAATAATGTAACCTATCGGGTAGGGAAAAAAGCCCTATTTGAAGATGTAAATATCAAATTCACGGAAGGAAACTGTTATGGTCTTATCGGCGCTAACGGCGCAGGAAAGTCCACTTTCCTCAAAATTTTATCCGGTGAGCTGGAGACCACAAACGGTGATATCAGCATTACCCCCGGACAGAGGCTTTCTGTTTTGGAGCAGGATCACTTTAAATACGATTCCTATCCGGTGATGGATGTTGTCATTATGGGAAATGAGCGTCTTTATCAGATTATGAAGGAAAAGGATGCGATTTATGCTAAGGAGGATTTTACGGACGAGGACGGTATCCGCGCCAGTGAACTGGAAGCGGAGTTCGCGGAAATGGATGGCTGGGAGGCGGAGTCGGATGCGGCAACGCTGCTAAATGGGCTGGGAATCAGTACGGATCTTCATTACAGTGAAATGAAGGAATTAAACGGTAACGAGAAAGTGAAGGTGCTTCTTGCCAGAGCGCTTTTTGGAAATCCGGATATCCTGCTTTTGGATGAGCCTACCAACCACTTGGATCTGGATGCGATTGCATGGCTGGAAGAGTTTTTGATCAATTTCAATAATACCGTGATCGTGGTATCCCATGACCGTTACTTCTTAAATAAAGTCTGCACGCATACTGCGGATATTGATTATGGCAAGATTCAGCTTTATGCGGGAAATTATGATTTCTGGTATGAGTCAAGCCAGCTTTTGATCAAGCAGATGAAAGAAGCCAACAAGAAGAAGGAAGAAAAAATTAAGGAATTACAGGAATTTATTTCACGATTCTCTGCCAATGCTTCTAAATCCAAGCAAGCAACCTCAAGAAAACGTGCTCTGGAAAAAATTGAACTGGATGAAATCAAACCCTCCAGCAGAAAATATCCTTATATTGATTTCAGACCGGAGCGTGAGATCGGAAACGAAGTGCTGACGGTGGAAGGCATTTCAAAGACCATCAACGGAGAAAAAGTCTTGGATAATATTTCTTTTATTCTGGGACATGACGATAAAGTGGCTTTGGTAGGAGGTAATGAGATTGCCAAGACAACGCTGTTTCAGATTCTTACCGGTGAAATGGAGCCGGATGAGGGAAGCTATAAATGGGGTGTGACTACTTCGCAGGCCTATTTCCCCAAGGATAATACCGAAGAGTTTAATAATGATCTTACCATTGTGGATTGGCTGACCGGTTATTCTCCCGTTAAGGATGTGACCTATGTGCGCGGTTTCTTAGGCAGAATGTTGTTTGCAGGTGAGGACGGCGTGAAAAAGGTAAAAGTTTTATCCGGAGGTGAGAAGGTACGTTGTCTGCTTTCGAAAATGATGATTAGCGGATCTAACTGCCTGCTTTTGGATGAGCCTACAAACCATCTGGATATGGAGTCCATTACCGCACTGAATAACGGGTTGATCAAATTCCCCGGGGTAGCAATCTTTTCCTGCCATGATCATCAGTTTGTACAGACCACGGCTAATCGGATTATGGAAATCCTTCCCGATGGAACGTTAGTTGATAAGATTACCACTTATGACGAGTATCTGGAAAGTGATGAGATGGCCAGAAAGCGTACGGTTTATACAAAGCAGGTTGAGGAAGATGATAATTGACGATGAATATTGTAGATTTACACACTCATTCCAATAAATCCGACGGAAGTTTATCCCCTGCTGAGCTGGTTCATCTTGCGGCTAAGAAGGGGCTTTCGGCAATTGCCCTGACGGATCACGATACCACGGACGGTATTGATGAGGCTATGGCTGTCGCAGCAGAAGAAAACATAGAACTGATTCCGGGAATTGAATTTTCTACGGAATATGAGGGAAGAGACATTCATATTGTAGGGCTTTACATTGATCATAACAGCGAATATTTTAAAAGACGCCTTGTTAATTTTGTTAACGGGCGTCTTATCAGGAACCGGGAAATGTGCCGCCGCCTGACGGAGCATGGAATGCCCGTGACTTATGAAGAATTGATTGAAGAGTTCCCGGACAGCGTTATCACCCGGGCACATTTTGCAAGATATTTACTGAACCATGGATATACAAAGAGCTTGAAGGAAGCATTTGACCGGTACATCGGTGACAGGGGTCCCTGCTTTGTCCCGCGGAAAAAAATTACACCTATGCGGGCCGTGGAGATTATCTTAAAGGCAGGAGGATTTCCAATACTGGCGCATCCGGTTCTTTACGGTATGAGTATGGCGCGGCTGGATCAGCTTGTGGCGCGGCTTAAACAGATGGGGCTTCAGGGGATTGAAGCAGTTTACAGTACTTATGCGGCAGCCGATGAGAGAGACATGCGCCGGCTTGCCGACAAATATGACCTCTGCATCAGCGGCGGCTCGGACTTTCACGGAAAGGCCAAGCCGGGACTGGAGCTTGCCACAGGATATGGAAAACTGTTTATACCGGAAGAGATTCTGGATCGGATCAAAGAGAGAAGAAAATGGATGAAAGAGAATCCGGAGCAGCTCAGGTATAAAAAAATTTTGTTTACAGATCTGGATGGCACTTTGCTTGACAGTGAAAAGCAGATCAGCGATTACACCTGGAACGTGTTGAAGGACTGGACGGAAACGGGACACAAACTGGTGCTTTGTTCCGGAAGAGACATTAACAGTGTGGGGAGCGTAAAAGATTATCTGAGGCTTGACTTTGCGGGAGTGTATCTGATTGGTTATAACGGCGGTCAGATTTATGATTGTGAAAAGAAAGAAACTTTATATAAGATTACTCTTTCCGTGGAACAAGTCAGGCATATTACTGAGACAGCCAAACAGCATGGCATTCATTGTCATACGTATACGGATACCCATATTGTGTCTCCCAGAGATAGCGAGGCATTTCGTTACTATCGCAGGGTAATCAAAACACCCGTTATTTACAGTGAAGACGTGACGGCGGTCATGACGGATGGCGCTTGTAAGTGCATTGCTGTGGAGGTGGAGGACCATGACAGACTGGAGAAGCTTCGCATGACACTTCTGCCCTGGGCAGAAGAAGAGGGCGTATCTATGCTTTACTCCAACCCAAATTATCTGGAGTTCTTTCCTTCCGTTTCCGGAAAAGGGGCATCGGTGCGCAAGCTCTGTGAGCTGCTTAATATTGATCTTTGTTTCAGCGTGGCGGTGGGAGATGAGCAAAATGACCTCTCCATGATCGAGACAGCAGGAATGGGAATCGCTATGGTAAACGGAACCGAAGAGGTAAAGATGGCAGCAACCGTAATCACCATGGATGACAATAACCATGACGGGCTTGCAAAAGCGTTGGTGGATCTGATATAGTCTGGAATTTGAAATATTCTATTAAATTAAAAATTTTGCTTGCATTATTCGGAAACATATAATAAAATAAACAAGTGCGATGCAGTAAGCATCAAAATAACAAACGGCTCGTTGGTCAAGCGGTTAAGACGCCGCCCTCTCACGGCGGAAACAGGGGTTCGATTCCCCTACGAGCTGCGACTGTTTATAACAGCTAGGCCCTAAAGAAACGCTGGAATGTCGGAAACCGACACGGATAGCGTTTTTTTCTTATGTAAGAAACTCCTTTTGAATGTTCCTAATAGTTGTTTCATAAGAGAATTGATGATAGAATAAATTATCAAATACGGAAAGCGCAAAAAGCGTACAGGGGGAAGAAAATGAAACTGAATTATAAGAGAACCTTTTTTATCGGACTGGCGTTTTTGTCCATATCGGCATTTTGGCAGATGTATGACAATATTATTCCGCTCATGCTGCAAAATACCTTCGGACTTGGAGAAACACTGACCGGGGCGTTGATGGCGGCGGATAATGTGCTGGCATTGTTTTTGTTGCCGATTTTCGGGGCGTTGTCGGATAAGGTGGAGACAGGCTTTGGAAAGAGAATGCCTTTTATTGTAGGGGGAACGGTACTTGCAGTGATTCTGATGCTGATTTTGCCGGCTGCGGATAAGAGTGTGAACCTTGTTCTGTTTATCGGTGCTTTATTTGCATTACTGGTTTCCATGGGATTGTATCGGTCGCCGGCGGTAGCGTTGATGCCGGATTTGACACCCAATAAACTCAGAAGTAAAGGAAATGCGGTGATTAATCTGATGGGAGCGGTAGGCGGTGTCTACACCTTGATCATGATTAAGCTGCTTGTTGGAAAGGGAGACCGTCCGGATTACACACCGCTTTTTGTCAGTGTTGCGGCGCTGATGGCAATTGCTGTGGGAATTTTGGTGATAACCATCAATGAAAAAAAGGTAAAAGAAAAGGTTGCGGCAGAGGTTCGGGAATATGAAGAGAAGGAAGGCGTTGTGACCATGAACGAGGATGTGGAGGAGCAGGCTGACGAAAGAGGAAAGCACGCTATGCCTCCAGAGGTGAAACGGAGTATGATTTTTTTGCTGGCCTCTATTTTCTTCTGGTTTATGGCGTATAATGCGGTAACCACTGCCTTTTCCAGATATACCAAGGTGGTATGGCATTTAGAGGGCGGAGGCTTTGCCGACTGTCTGATGGTAGCTACCGTAGCGGCGATCATCAGTTATATTCCCATCGGAAATATAGCAAGCAAGGTGGGCAGGAAAAAGACCATCATGGGAGGCGTTGTGCTGATGAGTCTGTGTTATTTTGCGGCTATTTTTGCAGGAGCATACCACCCGGTTATTAATATTGCATTTGCCCTGATTGGTATTGCATGGGCGGCAATCAATGTAAATTCTTACCCGATGATCGTTGAAATGAGTAAAGGGTGTGACATCGGAAAATTTACGGGAACCTATTACACTTTTTCTATGACGGCACAGATCTTCACGCCGGTGCTGTCAGGATTTTTGCTGGAAAAGGTGTCCTATAGGACGTTGTTCCCTTACGCGATGGTATTTTCCGTTCTTGCTTTTCTGACCATGACGCAGGTGCAGCATGGAGATGCCAGACCGGATAAAAAGAAAAGTTTACTTGAAAATTTTGATGTAGATGATTAATAAAGACAAATACAAATGAAATATTTTAAAGACAGGTGACGAAATCAAATGATAGCTATAAAAATTATACTTATTGTTTTGGCAGTGCTTATTGTGCTGTATTTACTGGCAATTATGCCAAGACTTGGACATAAAAAGGACAAGGAAGCTCTTATGCATGTGTACTATGCGCACAGGGGGCTGCATGATAACAGTACAGATGCACCGGAAAATTCCATGAAGGCCTTCCGGAAAGCGGTAAAGGCAGGCTATGGAATCGAACTGGACGTTCAGCTCAGCAAGGACAGGGTTCCGGTAGTCTTCCATGATTTTACTTTGGAGAGAGCCTGCGGCAAAGAAGGAAAGGTTTATGATTATACTTGGGATGAACTGAAGACGTTTAAACTGTTTGACAGTGAAGAGACTATTCCCAGATTTGAAGATGTGCTGGCTCTTGTAAAAGGGAAGGTGCCTCTTATCGTGGAACTGAAAGTGGAGTGGATGGAGATTTATGTCTGTACTGTAGTAGATGAACTTTTGCGCAAATACAAAGGAACATACTGTATTGAGTCCTTTAATCCGCTGGCACTGTTATGGTACAGGAGATATCACAATAATGTGATCCGCGGGCAGCTTTCGGATGGTTTTTTGAAGTCGGGAGAGTTTCACGGTGTCTTATATGCTGTCCTGCAGAATCTGCTGCTGAATTGGATGACAAAACCGGATTTTATTGCATATAATCATAAATATGCGGGCAACCTTTCAAGGAAGATCTGCCATGGCTTATACAGAAACCTTGCGGTGGCATGGACAATCAAAAGCAGACAGGAGCTGGAGCAGGCAGCTGGCAGGTTCGATTTGTTTATTTTTGACTCTTTTATTCCACCCAAAAAGGTTTGAGGATTTGTGATAAAAAACATCCAGAAAATTCTAATTTCTAGTGCACAATAAACAACAATATGTTATAATGCATATGTGGGTCAACCGATGGCTTGTCCCGCAACATGAAAAGAAAGCAGGAAACGTGAAATTATATACCGTGGACAGGCTGTTCGCGGTATATTAGTTGTCCGGCAAAGAGAAAAGAAAAGGGAGAAGATGTATGGCAAAATGGGTTTATTCTTTTGAAGAAGGCAACGCTGACATGAGAAATCTTCTGGGAGGCAAAGGTGCCAACCTGGCGGAAATGACAAACCTCGGACTGCCGATCCCGCAGGGATTTACAGTAACTACGGAGGCATGTACGGATTATTACACGCAAGGTAAGCAGATTTCAGAAGAAATTCAGGAACAGATTTTTACAGCGCTGTCTCAGTTGGAAGCAAAGCAGGGAAAGAAGTTCGGAGATACAGAGAATCCGCTTCTGGTTTCAGTTCGTTCCGGAGCAAGAGCATCCATGCCGGGAATGATGGATACGATCTTAAATCTCGGACTTACGGATGTTGCAGTGGAAGGATTTGCGGCAAAGACAGGTAATCCGAGATTTGCGTATGATTCCTACCGCAGATTTATCCAGATGTTCTCCGATGTCGTTATGGAAATTCCCAAATCATTTTTTGAGAGAATTCTGGATGAGATCAAGGATGCAAAGGGTGTTAAGTTTGATACCGATCTGACAGCTGAAGACATGAAAGAGGTTATTGTCAGATTTAAGGCAGTATATAAGGATAAGATGGGAGCAGACTTCCCGCAGGATCCTAAAGTGCAGTTGATGGAGGCTGTTAAGGCAGTGTTCCGTTCATGGGATAACGAGAGAGCTATTGTATACAGAAGAATGAATGATATTCCCAGTGACTGGGGTACCGCTGTCAATGTACAGGCTATGGTATTCGGAAACATGGGAAATACCTCCGGTACCGGTGTTGCATTTACCCGTAATCCGTCTACCGGTGCAAAGGGCATTTACGGTGAGTATCTGATCAACGCACAGGGCGAAGACGTTGTTGCAGGTATCAGAACACCTCAGCCGATCACCAGACTGGAAGAGGATCTTCCGGAATGCTACAAGAAATTTATGGAGATTGCCAATAAACTGGAAGAACATTACCGCGATATGCAGGATATGGAGTTTACCATTGAAGATGGCAAGCTGTTCTTCCTTCAAACAAGAAATGGTAAACGTACTGCTCAGGCAGCATTGCAGATAGCCTGCGACCTGGTAGACGAAGGCAAGATTACAGAGGAGGAGGCAGTGCTTCGTATTGAAGCGAAATCTCTGGATCAGCTTCTTCATCCGACCTTTGATCCGGAAGCATTAAAGAGCGGAACCGTGATTGGACAGGCACTTCCCGCATCACCCGGCGCAGCAGCTGGAAAGGTATATTTCACTGCATTGGAAGCAAAGGAAGCACATGAAAAAGGCGAAAGAGTTATTCTGGTTCGTCTTGAGACTTCACCAGAAGACATCGAAGGAATGCATGCGGCAGAAGGTATTCTTACCGTAAGAGGCGGTATGACCTCCCATGCAGCAGTAGTGGCAAGAGGTATGGGTACATGCTGTGTATCCGGATGCGGCGATATATCTATTAATGAACAAGATAAAGTGTTCAGCTTAGGCGGACATGTTTACCATGAAGGCGATTACATCTCACTGGATGGTTCCACCGGCAAGATTTATGACGGCGATATCAAGACCCAGGAAGCTTCCATCAGCGGAAACTTCGGAAGAATTATGAGCTGGGCAGATGCTGCTCGTAAACTGAAAGTAAGAACCAATGCGGACACACCCACAGACGCGGCAAATGCACTTAAGTATGGTGCAGAGGGAATTGGTCTTTGCCGTACAGAGCATATGTTCTTTGACCCTGACCGTATCCCTAAGATTCGTCAGATGATCCTTTCCAGAACCGTTCAGGAAAGAGAAAAAGCATTAAATGAATTAATCCCTTACCAGAAAGGCGATTTTAAGGCACTTTATGAGGTTATGGAAGGAAGACCGGTTACCATTCGTTTCCTGGATCCTCCGCTTCATGAGTTTGTTCCCACCGATCAGGGGGATATCGATGATCTGGCAATTAAAATGATGATGACAGCAGAGGAAGTTCAGGAAGTATGCGATTCCCTGCATGAATTCAATCCTATGATGGGACACAGAGGATGCCGTCTTGCAGTAACTTATCCTGAAATTGCAAGAATGCAGACCAGAGCCGTGATGGAAGCAGCTATCGAAGTGAAGGCAGAGAAAGGCTTCGATGTTGTTCCCGAGATCATGATCCCGCTTGTCGGTGAAAAGAAAGAATTAAAATATGTTAAGGATGTTGTAGTAGAGACTGCAGAACAGGTGAAGAAAGAAAAGAATTCCGATATTCAGTACCATATCGGAACCATGATCGAGATCCCCAGAGCAGCACTGCTTGCAGATGAGATTGCAGAGGAAGCAGAATTCTTCTCTTTCGGAACCAATGATCTGACACAGATGACCTTTGGTTTCTCCAGAGACGATGCAGGCAAGTTCCTTGGCGATTACTACAAGAAGAAAATCTACGAGTCCGATCCTTTTGCAAGACTGGATCAGAGCGGCGTAGGTCAGCTTGTACAGATGGCAGCTGAAAAGGGTAGAAAGACCAGACCGGATATCAAGCTGGGTATCTGTGGCGAACACGGCGGAGATCCTTCTTCCGTAGAGTTCTGCCATAAGGTTGGACTTACCTATGTATCCTGCTCACCGTTTAGAGTTCCGATTGCAAGACTTGCAGCAGCCCAGGCAGCGATATCCGAGAAGCAATGAGCCATGCGCAGACAGAAGGATAAAGGCGGAGAGGAGCTTGCTCATCGAAGCATTTAGCCTGATGGATGCATAGGGCGAAGCCCGCGACCGACATGTAGCGAAGCGGAATGGAGGTCAGCATGGCGAGATATTGGAACGATTTAGCGAAAGCATAAAGAAATAGCACAAAATTAAAAGATTTTAAGGCTTAGAGGGGTTCACTACAGTGGTTGGTGAGCCTCTCTTTTTGATACCGCTGATAACATGGCGATTGGGGATAGATGATACAATTTGGCAAAACCCCTTACAATCTGGCAAAAGTCTGTAGTTTCGCCAAAACTGTTTTACTTTTGATATTCACCGTACATAGGTTAAATTTTATTGATAAAACCTCGATAATGACATATAATAGCATTACAGACCCATGCAAAACAACTGTAAAATGTAGCGAAAGAAAGGAGAATTGTGATGGCAGAGCAAGTATTAATTCAATTTCGTGCAGATAAAGCATTAAAACAGGAAGTAGCAGAAATTTATGAATCACTTGGTATGGATTTACCAACAGCATTCCGCATGTTTATGACCAGAAGTAAGATGGTCAAAGGTCTTCCGTTCGAAGCTACTTTACCGGAAACGACGATAACAAGAGCAGAAGCAAAAAAAGCGTTCTATGATTTAAGGGAACAAGCCTCGAACGTGCCGGAGATGACTCTTGATGAAATTAATGCTGAAATAGCAGATGTCAGAGCAGAAAGAAAAAGGTAAGTGCTTATGATTTATTATGCGGTGATTGATACGAATGTTTTCATCTCTGCTTTGCTTTCTAAAAAAGCAGATGCGGCTACAGTACAGGTCCTAGATGCTGTATTGGATGGTAAAATCATACCGCTGTATCATGAGGATATTTTAGCCGAATACGATAAAGTGCTTCATAGGAGTAAGTTTCATTTTAAAGAGGAGACTATCAAATTAATCATAAATGCAGTAAAGCAATACGGTGTAGAAATATTTCCGCAGCCAACAGGTGAGATATTGATAGATATGGATGATTTGATATTCTATGAAGTTACAATGGAGAAAAGGGATGAAGATGCTTATTTGGTAACGGGTAATCAGAAACATTATCCGATAAGAGATTTTATTGTGACACCTGCGGAAATGATGGAGATTATCAAGAGGAGTAAAAGGGGATAAAAAAGCTGAAAGCAAAGCTTTCAACTAGGGTTTTCAGGCTTAGAGGGGTTCACCGGGGTGACTGGTGAGCCTCTCTTTTTGATACCGCTGATAACATGGCGATTGGTGATTGCCAAATTGTCTGCAAATGTTGTTGAGATTGGGCGATAATGGAAGATTTGGTCAGGTGTCTTATCGAGCCACAGGAACAAAGAAAGGAGCAGACAAGGGGACAACGATATTTTGTTGTGACTGGAGGGGGATACATGATACAATCATAATGTCTTAGAGAGACAAATTTGAATTTGAAACTGCTAAAATCTTAGGCTGTTATAGAACACGCATTGCACATAAGAGAGGTAAATTATGCCTATAACAATTGACCATCAGCTGCGAGAGCAAATAACTCACGACGCATCAGTTTTTCCTATCACAT